>CBDUTA010000338.1:0-4019 GCA_965369785.1 uncultured bacterium | reverse complement strand
GGAGAGGGATCACGCCGAGTCCAGAATTGCTCGATGAATCTTTCCTTCTCTTCGGTGGTCTGAAGTTTGTTGAAGACCGTCTTCTCATCGTCGGTGATGGTATAGAGTACATCTTCTTGGAGCCACTTTTTGAAATAATCCTCCATCTCCTCGGCTTGCGACTGAGCCTTCATGGAGCCAAAAAACAACAGGGACACCCCAAAAAGATACAGAAAAGCCTTTGCTGTCTTCACCATCGTTTTTCGCTGCTCCTTATCGTCTGAACGGTTACCTCTATTTAGATAGATTATACACCAAACCAGGCCAATTTTCACCTGGAGGAAGGAATTCGATCATTTCCTTGTGGCAGGCTGTTGGCTAGTAGACAGGCTGGGCAGACAAGACTGCCCCAAAACCCCACTCTATCTTGATGAAGGCCTGTAGGGGCGCACTGACGTGCGCCCACAAACCCGGATTTATCAACGGCTTATAGGGTGCACGTCCATAGGCCCCACAAGGAACCTGGGTCGGCCGGCTTTTTCGATCTCTAACTAATCTCGACGAAATAGGGAATGGCATTGAGGGCCAGGCCCCCGAAAAGTAAGGTCAGGGAGGAGAAGAGAAAAATCTGATAGTAGGGGACGTTGGTCTCCAGAGTCTTCTGTACAAACACACCCTTTTCAATCTGATCGATGGTCGTATAAGCAGTTTCCAGCTGGCTTTTGTTGCGAGCGTCGAAGTACTGCCCCCCTGAGTCGGAAATGGCCTGAATCAGCTGCTGGACTCTCTCTTTTCGAGTGATTTCAGCCCCCAACTCCACTCCAATCAGGTAAACACGATAACCATAGAAGCGTGCCTCGGCCAGAGCATCGACTGGGTCTCTTCCATAGTTGTGCTCCCCGTCGCTGAAGACGACAATCACCTTGTTCTTGGTTTCCGGATTCTCTTCGCGTCGAAATAAGTCGATCGCCGTATCGATTCCTTCTCCAATGGCCGTCATACCCTCACCGATCAGTATGGCGGGATCGATCATGCGAATGTACTTTTTCAGGTAGAAGCGATCCGTGGTCAAAGGACTGACGACATAACTGTTTTCCGAGAAAGTGACCAAAGCCAGTCGATCCTCTTTTCTTTTGGACACGAAATCCAGCAGGGCGTTTTGGACGGCCTGCATGCGGGTTTCAGGTATGGGGAGATCTCTTTGATCCCCGCTGGCCCGCGCCTCGTACAATTCTCGATGTTCTTCCCATCCTCCCATCACTTCCTGCATGCTGGAGGAAAGATCCACCACCAGAACGATGTCCAGTCCTTCCAGTTCGGTGATGCCTTCTTTGAAGGTAATGCGAGGTTCCATGAGGGCGATACCGATGCCTAGCAGCCCAATGGCCAGAAAGATTTTGGGAAGCAACCTCAGGTAAGAAGGCTTCAGGGACGACATGATCGGCTGGTTCACCATGCTGTGGGCCAGGTAATGCTTTTTCTTCCTCCACTGGATGATCGCCAGCAAAAAGAAGACGCCGATCAGAATATACAGGACTTCAAATCGAGCAAAGGTCACAGTTGATCACACAATTTCTTGATTTCCTTCAGATCCTGCCTGAAGGTGTCATCCCATCCGCCGCCGTTCTCCGGTGCGTAGCGGCAGCTCTGCCCATGCTCAAAAACTCGAACCAGCGCGTCGCTCTGGCTGGGGGAAAGCTGTTCCTGGTTCAATCGGGCAGCCAATTCCGGGTGGGTCAAACCCTGTGCTGGTATTTCCCAGAAATAACGGATGTACTTTTGAACCACTTTCTCCAGGTCTTGATACTGATTTTTCATCTCCACATTGTTGCTGGTCATACTCTTATCCAGCTGATCGAGTGAGAGCCAGCATTGGTGCAGAAATTTCTTCCGGCTCAACTGTCGCCTTCTGGCTTGCCAGTCGGGAACTTTTCTCCACACCCAAACTCCCAACGGAAGGCTGCTCACCAGCAAGCCCGCCATCCCGGCCAGGAGGGGAACCCAACTTCGCACGGGGATCGCAGAGGTGGGCAGTGATTCCTGAATCCAGGAATCCTCAACCGGCTGATTCAGTGTGCTTTTTACAGACATGGGCCAGGGTGGGATCTGCATTTCTGCAGTGGTAGGTTCGTTGGCTCCCGCCGAACCACTCTTTTCGTAACGAAAGATCAAACCAGGAATTTCTACTTGCTTGTCCCCGATTTCGTAGTTGGCCAGCAGATAATCGAAAACATAGCGGACCTCTTCTCCCACTTCTTCAGTGAAATGCTCCCTTTCGATCAAGTAGAAAGGTTCGAAGTTGACATTTTGCACGTCAAAGTCCTCCATGGCTACTTTGACACCTTGCGCCACCGTCAGGGTAATCCGATAGTGAATGCGATCTCCAGGCCACACCGAAGTCTGGCTGGTATCGACCTCGAAGCTAATATCTGTTTGGGTTTCCTCGGTCTGGGCGTTCAGTACAGGGGATATGCCCACCATCAGTAACCCGGCCAGTAACACGGCGATCAATCCATTTCGCATCATCTTTTCCTCATTAAGAACAAACTATAAAGTAACTCGTAAAAAGGTTCGTGGGTCTTAATTTCCTGAAAGTCCAAGCCATATTGATAAAATTGAGAAATCAGGGCTCGACGCTGTTGTCTCAGATGTTCACTGTAGATCATCCGGTTCTTCCGAGACAACCGAACACATTGCTGTTGGCCTGTTTCCAGGTCTCGGAAGCGAAGATAGCCCTGTCCCTCAGGAAGTTCTGTCTCCAAAGGATCATTGAGTATAATGGGAACCAGGTCGTTCTTGGAAACGATTTGTTTAAAGACGATTTCCTCGAACATATTCTCTTGAAACAGAAAATCCGAGATCAGGAAAACGATACTCATCCTGCTCAGGCGTTGGCGCAGTCGCTCCAAGGCCGGCATGATACGGGTCGTCGTATGCTTAGCGGGTTTGAAATCCCACAACCGGTTGAGCAAGGTCCACAAATGGGCCCTGCCCTTTTTCGGCTCAATTTCTACTTCCACCTGATCGGTAAACCCCAGAAAACCGATGCGCATTTGATCGGACAAGGCGGAATAGGCCAGCATGGCAGTAATGTAGAGCAAGAGTTCTTTTTTGGAATGGGCTCCCGTCACAAAATTCATGGAGTTGGATAAATCCGCTGCCACGAAAATGTCAATATCCTTCTCCTCATGGGTATTTTTGATGAGGGTATAGCCCATTCTGGCCGTCGCATTCCAGTCGATTTTGCGGGTGTCATCCCCAAACTCGTACTTTTTGTGGTCCCAGAAATCGTAACCGTGTCCCTTGAGCAAACTGATATGGTTTCCCACCAGAGGATTACGAATCTTTTTCTTGGTAAAAAGCTCGATGTAATGAAGATTTTCTTCGATATTACCTGGGATCATCTTGCTGTAATCCCCCTCGACTGACCCTAAAGACAGGACCTTGACAAGAGGCCTGGAAATTTATAGTTTTGCGGAAAACTCGCAATTTGCTCGATGTATTCTAAACGGCAGGAGGATAATGAGAAAGTTTTTTTTCTTATTCTCAGCACAGGTTTCAAAATGTTTCGTGGATTGAAGGAGGAATGACGATGCGAAAGGATCCATACGGTCGAATCGTACTGCTGGTTTCCCTGGCCTGGATACTTTGTCCGCTAGCCGGTTTTGCCCAACAGGTTCCCTCGGAGTTGATTGTTTATCCCAACCTCATCGTTTACAACGCCAAGATCGTCACCATGGATGATTATGGTATCAACCCCAATCTGGGCAGTACCTTTCAGGCGGTGGCGGTGCGCGATAAGAGAATATTCAAGCTGGGAACAAACCAGGAAATTTTGCGCCTGGCAGGACCCGATACCGTTCGTATCGACGTAAAGGGCAGAACCGTCATCCCCGGCGTGATCAATGTCCACACCCATATCCATGACAACGCCATGAACAAATGGGTGGATGCCAACCCCAACAGCACGGCCGTGAAGGTCTTCCGGGTGCCGGGGAAGAACCGGGTTGAGATTCGTAGAAACCTCGAAGTCCTGATGA
>CBDUTA010000337.1:0-4024 GCA_965369785.1 uncultured bacterium | reverse complement strand
TTCGTGCGATTGGCTGATCGGCATTTGGGGATCTTGATCCCCATGAATCAACAACAGTGGCGGGTCGGAAGAATCGACGTGAAAGGTCGGACTTGCAAGACCGGCGATCTCAGTTTTGTCTTCGGGTTGCCCACCGAGTAGAAGCTGTAAGGCGGGAATGCGCACTCCCAATCCATAGGGTGTGGATTGGTCAAGAATGGTGGTCAGATTGCTGGCACCATATAAACTGACGATGGCCTGCACATTTGAAGATTCCTCAAGATGTGCGCCCACCGAACCCTCGAGATCCTTGTGTCCGTTGGTGGTCCCCACCAAGACTGCGAGATGTCCACCCGCAGAATTGCCTGCGATGGCAATGTTATCGGCGTCAAAGCCGTAATCGGTGGCTCTGGCACGAAGAAATCGAACTGCGGCCTTAATATCGTGGACCTGAGCGGGAAAGCGTGCCACCGGCGTCAACCGATAATCGACACTGGCGATGGCCCAGCCCTCTTCGGCCAGTGTTCCCAGAGGCATCCGCGATTTCGAACCACCCCGCCAGGCGCCACCGTGAACCCACACCAGCAGTGGGGCACCCTCCACCTTCTCTGGAAGGTATAAATCCAGCAAAAGCCGGTGCTCAGCGACGCTCGCGTACTCGACATCGTGCATGACTCTTACCCTTGAATGGCCCGTTTGCGCTTCCGCCAGGAAAGACGCCATCGCGACCAGAACGAGCAACAGCATGAATTGAATGGAAATCCGTTTCATAAGGCTCCTTTGCTTAAGTGAGATCAGTTCGTAGGCACCAGGCGTTTGAGTTCTTCAACCCAGTTGAGGACAACGTTGATTGGTGTAGCGGGCGACTCCCCAGTCATGGAGTCGCCAAATAAATCGTGATACTCGCTACACCATTACTGTCCGGAATTCAGTGTGCCGTAGACCAGTTTTCCATCAATGATCGTCGCCACAACCTCAATCTCGGAAATATCTTCAACCGGGATATTTCGATCCAGAGGATTCTGGTCCAGGATCGCCAAATCCGCCCTCTTGCCGACCTCGAGCGAACCTATCTCATCTTCGGCCAGGACATAATAGGCCCCCCAACGGGTCAACATGAGCAAGGCGTTGGCACGGTCGATTCTCTCCCGCGGGCCAAAGACCCGACCATCACGGCTCTTTCTGGTCACCAGAAGTTCAAGGCCAAACATGGGATGTCTGTCCGGGTCATCGTGAACGTCCGCTCCATAGGTCACTCTCATACCGGCATCGATCAAGCGTTTGACCGGCTTCATCCACTGATGAGCATATTCTTCCCCATAGACTCGACTCACAGCGGCGACGGAACCCCGGTAAAGGCCAAGGAGTTGTACGGTCCAGGTAATGTCCATTTCAGCGGCCCTCTTGACGACCTCCGGGCTCACCATATTGGCGTGATCCAGCACATAGGTCTGGTCTGCGCCTGGATTTTCCTTCTTGCCTTGCTCAAAGGCATCCAACATCCTCAAATAAGCCTGGTCTCCAAAGGTGTGCACACCCGAGATCCTGTAGCCGTATCGATTGGCAACGATCAGGGCATCAGCACCCGGGTCCCCCGGTATGTCCCAAAAACACATTCCCGTTTCCCAGTAGTCAGTGGACAAAATCTCACGCTTTTCCAAGGTGACGCAGTCCGTTCCTGCTCCGGGTGAAGTACCGGGCCCGGTTCCATCGGGTATTCCGCCCGAGATGCCGATCATCCACATCTTATCGGTGCCATGACCCTGCAGGTTTCCAAAGCGCTTGAGATCCCTTTCAAGAAAGGGATTGCCGCGTCCAATTTCATGGGAATAGGGTAATCTGAGGGGCAGTTCGCCATTTTGATCCAGTAGATGGTAGGCACTGATTTCATTTCCCTGAAGACGAGTAGAAAGAGTCGTGATCCCCATGGCCACCCATTCCTCCAGCTCTCTTTTCAAGAAAGGCGCTAAAATTTCCGGAGTTGCGTTGGGGATCACTTCCTGATCGATCACCGTCCCGGCCGCCCCCAGTAGTTGACCCGTGTACTCTCCCTGCTCATCCTTTACAAGCCCGGTCAGATTGTTGCCATATCTCTCTCTCACGATGTCCAGCATCTTGCTGTTGGCAAGGCCAAACATGGCGTTGCCAAGCATCACGTAGAGAGGATTGTTGGGTACCACCTGGTCCAGATCCTCTTTCTTGATGTCGTACAGCGTGGTCGGAACCAGTCTACCGGTGCTGTAGATCCAATAATCGGGAGGTAGGTTTTCCGCCACTCGCTTGAAGTCGGCCAAGGCCGTTTCCTTACTGTCCCAGCGCACGGTGACAAACCGAACACGGTTATCCTCCAGGAACTTCAAATAGAGCGGGAGGTATTCGTCTGCATAGTGCCTGAGGGCATAGGTATTGGGATGGGAATGAGTGTCAATGACCCCCGGTATGACTGTCTTACCAGCCAAGTCAACTCTTCGGGTGTCGGGACCCGCCATCTCGAGAATCCGATCGCTCTCCCCGACCGCCAAAACCCGTCCATCCCTCAAGGCGACGGCCTGGACGACGTTGATGGGCGGCAGATCGCTGTCCATGGTCAGCACCTGACCGTTGTACAAAACCGTATCGGCATAACGAAGTACTTCGGGAGGCAAATTCTGGGCTTGAGTCACCCACAAAAAAGGCCCCAAGAAAAGCAGGAGACTCATCAAAATGAATTTTGTCATCCTTACCCTCAGATGTCTTTTGTTTCTCATAGTGAACGACTTCCTTTCACAAGCAGATTGGGGTCATTGGCCTCTCGTTCCATAAAAGCGACACTTCGTTACCAGGACCGGAAGGGAAGCACGTCTTTGGCCGGGTTGTTGCCTGACCTGTTGTCGAAGACGATCTTGCCGCTCAAACCGGTCATCACCACCCTGACGTTCAATATATCTTCGGTTGGGATACTGAAATAATCGCGGTCCAGGACGGCAAAGTCGGCAAACTTCCCCTGCTCCAGGGTTCCGATGGTGTCCTCGGCCATCATGTATTCGGAGGCCCAAGTGGTGGCCATCTTCAGGGCGGTCACCCGATCCACCGCCTCCTCCGGCAACAAGACGACCGGCTCGGGATAGATAGCACTGATCGGAGTCTTTCGGGTAACCAGACTGTGAATGGGTTTCCAGAAATCCACTCCGGAAGCCTCGAAGGTAACCCGAATTCCACTGTTGATCCAGGTCTTTACCGGCATGGCGTACTCCCTCAGCTGCTCTCCATAGTCCTCGATCAGGGGAGGCACTTCGGCGAAATTTCCGGTGTTGACATTGAGGATGACTCCATACTTCTTCAAGCCTGCCATCACATCAGGAAGATTGCCCAGCAGCGCATTATGCTCCAGCGTGGGCCGGAGATTTCTAATGTACTCCACGGAATAGTTTTTCTCCTGGGCCACCTCTTCCAGCAACTGTAGGAACAGCCGAGCTCCATGGCTGGAGTTCCCATGAATCTGAGCCGGCCGCCATCCGAACTCCAGCCCGGCCTTCACCGATTCCCAGGACTTCATTCCGGGCGCCGGGCAACGCTCACGATCCTTGATGTCCTGAGTTGCCGGCACATCCGGCCCCAGGCAGACGCTGTATTGCGTGGAATCCCACAGCTCGTTGCACATGCCGTTGAGCCAAAGCATCTCGCCACCGTTGGCATGGTTGGTCCAGGGAGCACCCATCCCTCGATAGAATTCGCGAATCGATCTGACGTTAAAGAAGTTGCCCCGCTGCGATTCCACGTAATAGGCCAAGCGATGGGGCAGTCTCCCCTCTCGGTTGAGGATATTGAAGGCCTCGATCACCTTGGGATAAAGAATGCGGGTGGCCACGGTGGTGATTCCCATGTTGACGACATCCACCGAATAGAGTCGCATGACTTCAGCCAGGTCGGAACTCGGCTTGTCCTTCCACCAGAACTCAAAGGTCAGCCCCCCCATTTCGGGAACGGCCACGTATCCGTTTTGAGACGATCCCGGAGCCGTTTCGATGTCCGTGCTTTCCATCCAGTCGTGAAACTCTTCGGTAAA
>CBDUTA010000336.1:0-4024 GCA_965369785.1 uncultured bacterium | reverse complement strand
TCCCTTGCGGAACCAGTGCCAACTCTCGCCGAAGCTGGCTTCAGCAAGAAGCTATAGATTTTCTAACCCGTTAAAAATTTGTCGCGCAAGGCTGCAGCCGGTGAGGGGGCTGTCCCGCTAGCCTGCTCGTCCGGTCAGGGCAGGAGATATGATTGAAATCGTCTAGAAAGTGACAAAAATTGTCATAACTGGTTCTCAAGGGCGGTCACTATGATCCCATAACTATAACTATAGCATGGAGTTAACTGATTCAATAGAAATTGGCTCCTTTCTTGCTCTATGGAACGTCGAGAGGGAGGATGCCATGGAAAGAGAAAAAGGGTTTTCGTTGATCGAAGTGATGATCGCTCGTTGCTATCATCCGATGAGCATGAGCTTTACCGTGTACTGGACGGACTGACTACGTGCTCTGAAAGCCAGGTTTCATACGGGTTTGGGTGTAGTCACTCAGCTATTTACCCCAGAAAGGCTCCCGATACGGGGGCTGGAGCGCTAACAGGCTGCTGAGGCCTTACGCCGAAGAGCTGACCAAATAGCTGTGGCGCATGCCAACACTACTAGATAGCTCGCCAAGTAGCACCACTCAGCTGGGCCTGAGTGTCCGACGGACTCAATTTCGAGCGTGGATTCGATCCAAGACCATAGAGGAACCAAGGTGATCGTTATGACGATTGCGATTGGTGCTGCAATAAGACAGATCGCGAGTACTATGCCGACACCTCGCAATCTATTCGCCATGTTCATCTCGTCATACCGATCAAACATCTATTACACATATTGGAAACAAGATGAGCACCGCAATACCATCCGAGCCTGTCTCAATGAGGGTTTATACGTTTAGTTTACACAGTTCAGTTACCACCCGGCTTTGTTTTGGACAAACAGTACCAGAATAGAAAATACAACAGTTCCAAGGACAACCAATGCCAATCCACCACCTCCCACTATCACTAGCGATCGAGCGTAGCCTTCACCTAGCAACGAAACATCCAAAAGCTCCTCCGCCCCCAATAGGGCGAAAAACAGCCCCAGATACGCCAGGACTGGTACGGCAGACCATCCCGCCTAGATTGTGATTCCCTTCAGTCGCGAAGTCAGTCCACGACGAATTCTGCGAAATTGCCACGCGAAGGAAGCAATAGGAGCGATTAGCATCAAGATCACGAAAGCTGGAACGAAAACCTCCTCCATCCGGCCTTACCTTTCAATTCCCAGTCTGATACGACACCGCCCTGAAACACCCCTGGTGTGTGTTCCTACCACATTTCTACCACAGAATCGCCCGAACAGGAGGAACCCGCCCCACAGCCTGAAAACTTAAAATTTAATTTTTTGCAGGCCAGGAGTCGCTAGGCCGGTTTTTGGGCATGCGCCTGTAAGGTTCCCCCCACCCGTAGCCAGAGAAGGTAGGAGTCACGCCGCTTGGTGAATCGGCTTGTCGAGTCGTGGCTAACTTACCACATCAAGCTAATCACTCCGATCCAGAACAGAAACGTCATTGCGAACGCGAATAGAAGACTAGCCCAGTTTTGCTCTGTTTTTTCCCTCATGTTTAGATATGCGAAAAATGGCCGAAAAGCGGCTCACAAGGTTTTGCTTACTTCTGGCTCAGCTCAGCGGTTAGCTTGTCGATAGCCTGCCGCACATATTGCTCTACCAGGACATTGGGCCGCTTGACTCGCCCAGTGGCGTACCTGAAGAGCGTGGTGTGCGTCGGGCCTTCCTCGCCCATCACTCGATGGAACTCACGGCACATCCTTTCCCAGCTCCAAGACGTTTTCTTCTTGAGCCTGAGCAGTTGTTTCAGGAGTGGTTGCTCTTTCACTGTCGGCATCCTTCCAAAGCATACTTATCGGCCAGAAGCGCTGCGAACTGTCAAAGTTGACAGGGGGGCTTGCTGAACTGACTGCTCGGTTCGGTCTTGCTTTGCTGAAAGGGGGATCTGGCCCCTGCTCGTGAAAAGCTGTTCGTTACAGGGGCCAGGGAGACGAGTTTACCAGTGAAAACAACAAAGCCTGTACCCTCGCCATCCACTTCATATAGCCGAGAAAGGGGAAGGCGATCCTAACCAAACCGCATTGAGGGAGAGTTTAGACTAGGGTAGATGCCTTCCCCTTACACCTTGCATCTAATGTCGATTCTATTCGAGTGTCAATCGCAAGGGTTCACGTTGATGTCAATATATTGGGTTTACAGTCAACGCTGAAAAACAGCTTGCCACTTGGCCACGGTGGAAGTAGGCTTAGCAATGGGAGGAGCCGGTGACACGGGTTGTGTCGGCGCTTCTGCAATCGGAGGAGAGAAGTCGCGCCTGACTCCTCCCTGCTTCAATTATACTCCCCTGACCTCGACAATTCTAACCATCCATTCCATCGTCCCGCGCCTTCATCTGAGCGAAGCGAAGAAAACCTATGCATCATCCGGGTTAGGGGGAAGTAGAACGGGTGGTGAAGGCCTGGAATTCGCTGCCTGAAAGGGATTGAAAGATACGCAGGTCGAACTCCGGCAGGACGGCCAGAATGTGGTCAAAAATGTCGGCCTGAATCGCTTCGTAGTGGGCCCATCTGATGTCGGTGCAGAAGACATAAATCTCGATCGGCAGACCGTGCTCACCCGGAGCCAACTGGCGAATGATCAAGGTCATCTCCTGGCTCACCATGGGGTGGTTTTGCAAATAGGCCTGAACGTAGGCTCGAAACGTCCCGATATTGGTCATTCGCCTGCCGTTGGCCAGGCTTGAATCATCCACCTTGGCGGACCGGTTGTGCTCGGTCAATTCGGCTCGCTTTGTCTCAACGTATTTGGAAATGTACTGTATTTTGGAGAAGCGTCCGATCATCTCCTCGGTACAGAATCGAATGCTGTTCATATCAATATGGATTGCACGCTTGATCCTGCGCCCCCCCGATTGCTGCATGCCTCTCCAATTCTTGAAGGACTCGCTGATCAGTGCGTAGGTGGGAACCGTGGTGATGGTCTTGTCCCAGTTCTGAACTTTGACGGTCGTCAAGGTCATTTCCACCACATCCCCGTCGGCGCCGTATCGAGGCATCTCGATCCAATCTCCCGGGGCCACCATGCGGTTGGCGGTCAACTGAATGCCTGCCACAAAACCCAGAATGGCATCTTTGAAGATCAACATGAGAACCGCCGTTAAAGCCCCCAGGCCACTCAGGAAATAGAGCGGTGTTCGGTCCAGGATGATGGACAAGATCAAGATCCCCGAGACGAAGTACATGACCAGCTTCAGGACCTGCAGGAAGCTCTTGATAGGAACTTCCCTGGCGATCTCATAGGTCCCATAGATGTCGTGAACGGCATTGAGAAGGGAATCGACAACCAGGACAGCGGCAAGGATCATGTAGATCAGCGCCGCACTGGAATGGAGAGAAGTCAAAAGGCCATACCCCTCCAGGGCCAGAGGCATCCCCGTGTAAAGAACGAGGGCCGGAGCCAAATGCGACAGCTTGGAGAAGACCCTCCTTTGCACGAGGGCGTCGTCCCAGCTGGTTCGGGAGCGAGAAACCAGCGATTTGACGACTGCTAGAATCAATCGCTTGGCCACGAAATTGGCCAGAACGCTCAGGAAAATGACGAAAAAGTAAGCGATGATTCGGGCCAGGACGAGTGCCGCCGCGGCACCCAGGTTCTGCTCGACCAGCCAGTTTTCGATTAATTCCAACATCGGCTCCAAATTCTAGCACGAGGTCCCCAGAGAGGAAACGACTAACTCATCTGTGGAGACGGTGGTCTCCGGCATGGCCCGGATACCGTCTCTCAGGAAGTTCGTGAGTCCTCCTGTTGGCTCTGAGCAAGAAACCCTAACTAAAAGTCCAGTTCTG
The DNA here is from genome assembly GCA_965369785.1 of uncultured bacterium. GTDB lineage: Bacteria > Acidobacteriota > UBA6911 > RPQK01 > JADFOI01 > JADFOI01. The sequence goes on along the minus strand of CBDUTA010000336.1, from coordinate 182 downwards.
AAACTCCGATAGGTATGGCTCGGTGGCTAGGAAAAGGACGGCGAGAGGATAGGTAAGGCGTGATAGCCTTCGGTGTTTCCTGGCTGATACTTGGGTATTCAAAAGCTTTGGTCTCTCTGTCCTGACGAGTTTACTCAACATATTGATCTGCCGCACTTCGTGAAAGATTGAGATCTCCTTCC
>CBDUTA010000335.1:0-4030 GCA_965369785.1 uncultured bacterium | reverse complement strand
AAGGTTCGTGGCCGTGGGTAGCAGCTCCCAGGTCAGGGGACTGGCGGGGGATCGCACCGAAATGGTGGATCTGGAAGGTAGAACGGTTTTGCCCGGATTCAATGATCCCCATGTGCACTTCGCTCACAGTCTGGGATTCGTGGCGGACGAATTGACCCAGAAATTCCGAACCTCGAAATCGATCAAGGAGATTCTGGCCGTGGTCCAGGAGAAAATTGACCAGACCCCTCCCGGTGAGCTGGTTTGGTTCTTCCTGGGACCGGGATCTCCCGACGCCCTGGAGGAAGGTCGCTTTCCCAACCGGCATGATCTGGATCCCATTTCTCCCCAACACCCGGTGTTACTGGAATTTGGAGGGTCCGGGGCAAATTCTTCAGCCAACACCTTGGCCCTGCAAAAAGCCGGGATCACCCGCCGCACGCCCCAACCTTCGATCCAGAGGCTGTCGGGCGAGATCATCAAGGATCGTAACGGAGCGCCCACCGGCGTGTTTCGCGGACGGGGAGCTACCTCGCTTCCCCACAGTGTCCTGGTTCGCCACAGCACCGAGACTCTTGCAGAGACCACTAAGCGGGCTTCCGAGCTGGTGCTTCCCTATGGTATTACCACCATTGGCGATCCCAATACCAACATGTCCAGTGTCCGCGACAACCAGACCTGGGTACAGGCCTATCAGCGCTTGAACGTCCAGGATGAGTTGACGGTTCGAGTCAACTGCATCATGCGATTGCCGGCTCTTTATCGGCCCCTGGAAGAGTCTCTCAATTGGTTGGACAACTTGCTTTTTGATCCGGGATTTGGAAATGAGAGACTGCACTTCGGGCAGATCAAGATTTCCGTTTACGATTCCAATAAAGACTACACGGTCCCTAAGGAAGATATTAAGAAGGTTATCAGGGAGGTCCATCGACTGGGCTGGCACCTCTACATCCACGTATCCGCCGGAGAGTCTTATGATACGGCTATCCAAGGTCTGGAAGAAGCCTATCAGGAATATCCCCGGGAGGATGCCCGCCATGTCATTACCCATGCCCGCTTCCCCACTGATCACACCCTGGAAGTGCTCAAGCGCTATAACATCATCGTGGAACCCCAGACGGGAGCCTTCTATAACATGAGTGACGATTACGAGGAGCGAAACGCGGATCCCGACCGCCCGGCCTATGGGCCGACTCCTCTGAGGACCTATCTGGATAACGGAATTACCGTCATGACGGGATCGGATCAGAATCCCGTCGGACCGATCTTCACCCTTTTCGAATCGGTCAATCGTCTCAGGAAGTCGGGTAAGGTCATTAATCCCGAGGAGCGTATCACCTTGGAAGAAGCCATTCGGGCAGCCACCATCACCCCCGCCTACTCGACCTATCAGGAAGATCTGAAGGGTTCGATTGAAGTCGGGAAGCTGGCTGACCTGGTGGTGCTGGGAAGGGATATTCTCACGGTACCGCCTCTGGAGATCAAGGATATTCCGGTGATGAGAACCATGATCGGCGGCGAGTTCGTTTACACCAATCCCGATCCGGATCCCAACCAGAAGGTGGAATACTGGTACCCGACACGAGGTTACCGGGCAGTGTTGGATGTTCCAGGCAATTAGCTCATCCCGGACATGAAAAGGAAAAATATGGCCCCCTGGGATCGAAGAGAGTTTCTTCGGGGGATGGGAACCACGGCAGCGGCGGCTTCGCTGTGGCCCTACCTGCAGGCGCAGGGACGGCTCCCGGTGGCCGGTCCTTCCGACTGGACCCGCTTTGCCTACGATTTGCACAACACCCGTTTTAATTCCCGTGAAGCCACGCTCAATACGGACAATGTCGGTCGGCTGCAGCCCAAGTGGAGCCATGAGATTGGCGCTCCTATCCAGACCAGCCCCACGGTGATTGGAGATACCCTGTTTATCGGAGCCTGGGATGGCAAATACCATGCCCTGGACGCCGAGACCGGCGAACCCAAGTGGAGCTACGACGCTGGAGTCACGCCCGAATCTCGCTGGCAACTTCGGACCATGAAATCCACTGCCCAGTACGATCGGGGCCGAATTTTCTTTGGCACCGGGGAAGGGGATTTGAATTGCGTCGATGCCGCCACCGGTCAAGCAGTTTGGAAAACAAGGATGGATCCCGGTCTGCGCATCACTTCTTCTCCCAACATTTATGGAAATCGAGTTTTTGTGGGTACCTCGGGAGGAAATGCCCAAATTGTCTGCGTCGACGCAGAGACGGGAGCCATCCGCTGGAAGTTCAAGATCGTTCCGGATCGTGACGGGGGAGGTGGGTCGGCCTGGACTTCTCCGGCTGTGGACGAGGAGTACAACATTGTCTACACGGTGACGGGCAATCCGAGTTCCTTCAATCCACCGGGACCCCTTCTTTTTTCCGACAGCATCCTTGCTCATGATCTGGAGACCGGAGAACTGCTTTGGCACTATCAGGTTCGGGCCAGCGATCCCTTCAATATGGATTTTTCCTGCCATCCCATGATCTTCGAGGCGGTGAGCCCGGGGCAGCGTGGTGCCCGGCGCCAGTGCGTGGGGGCAGGGAATAAGAGTGCCTTCTTCACCTGGGATCGCTACACGGGAGAGCTGTTGTGGAGGGTCATGCTGACCAGCCCCACCGGACCCTGGTGGAACAGTACCGCCGTGGCCTACAACAGAGTTTATCTGGTCTCCAATCAGAGGGTCACCGACCCGGATTCCACCGACCGATCGGAATCGGTGACGGCTGCCTTGCATGCCTATACGGGTGAAATTGTGTGGTGGCGCCACAACGACAGCATGAATCGAGCTCCCGTGTGCGTGGCCAACGGTGTTTTTTACCAGTCCCTGGAAAACGGGAGTCTGGAGGCTTACGATGCGGAAAGCGGAAAACAGCTCTGGCAGTCGACGATACCCAGCACCTCTCGAGGCGGAATCGTGATCGCCAACGGGAACCTTTACACCGCCAATGGTGAAGGAGGATTGCCCACCGAACCGAAAAGCAGGTATTCCGTGTTTGCCTACAGTATCGACGGACGGTGAGAGATATCGAGGGATGGGATAAGACGCATACAGAGCCGTGGGCTTTCAGGCGAGCCTGTTTAGCCCACGGGCCAGCGTAAAGGAGTTGTTCATGAAAAAGAAAGATGGATTGCCCTGGAATCGAAGAGAGTTTCTTCAGGCTACGGGAGTCACGGTAGCGGCAGCTTCAATGGGGCCCTACCTGGGTGCACAGGGGAGGCTCCCGGTGGCCGGTTCTTCCGACTGGACCCGGTTTGCCTACGATTTGCACAATACTCGTTTTAATTCCCGTGAGACCACACTCAATACGAGCAATGTGGGTCGGCTGAAACCCAAATGGCGCCATGAGATTGGTGCTCCCATCCAGACCAGCCCTACGGTCGTCGGAGACACTTTGTTTATCGGGGCCTGGGATGGCAAATACCACGCCCTGGATGCGGAAACCGGTGAGCCCAAGTGGAGCTATGACGCGGGGGTCGCACCGGAACCTCGCTGGCAACTTCGGGCCATGAAGTCCACGGCCCAGTACGATCGAGGCCGGATTTACTTTGGCAGCGGGGAAGGAGAATTGAACTGCGTGGATGCCGCCACTGGCAAAGAAATCTGGAAATCCAAGATGGATCCCGGTCTGCGTATCTCTTCTTCTCCCAACATTTATGGAGATCGAGTGCTTTTGGCCACCTCGGGTCGGAATTCCCAGGTTTTGTGTGTCGACAGGGAGACGGGAGCCATCCGCTGGAAATTCAAGATCGTCCCCGATCGAGAAGGGGGAGGGGGGTCCTCCTGGACCTCTCCGGCTGTGGACGAAGAACAGAATATCGTTTACAACGTCACCGGCAACCCGAGCTCTTTTAATCCACCGGGACCTCTTCTTTTTACCGACAGCATCATCGCCAATGATCTGGAGACCGGAGAACTGCTTTGGCACTATCAGGTTCGAGCCACCGATCCTTTTGATCTCGACTTTTCCTGCCACCCCATGATTTTTGACGCCGTCAGCCCGGGGAAACGGGGTGCACGGCGCCAGTGCGT
>CBDUTA010000334.1:0-4034 GCA_965369785.1 uncultured bacterium | reverse complement strand
TCCTGGTGCTCGATCGGTTCATCCGCCCGATTGCCGGAAGTCGCAACCACTGGAAAACCAAGATCTCGAAGCAAAAGAAAATGGAGCGGAGTATAAGGCAAGAAAACACCTAAATAAGGGGATCCTGGCGCCACCGAGGGGGCAATTTCTCTGGAGCTGCAGAGCGTTTGCCTTAGAAGAAGAACAGGTGCCTGGGCGGATAAAAGAATGGGCTCGGCAAGCGATAGAATGTCGACGTGACGCCGCAAAGTCTCAAGATCCGGATACATGACGGCAAAGGCCTTCTGGGACCGTCTCTTGCGCTTCCTCAATCGAGCCACGGCTGTCTCATTCCTGGCATCGACCATCAGATGATACCCTCCCAATCCTTTCACAGCCACGACCCGTCCGATGCGAATCCATTTTTCAGCTGCCTGCAGTGCCTTGTCCCCTTTGGCCAGAGTGTTTTCGGTGGTTCTGAACTCCAGACCCGGACCACAATCGGAACACGCATTGGGCTGGGCATGGAAGCGCCGATCCTGGGGGTCAACGTACTCCTCTTCACACTTCGCACACATCAGGAAGTCCTTCATGCTGGTTCGGGGACGATCATAGGGAAGGCTGTTGATGATGGTGAATCGGGGACCACAATGGGTGCAGTTGGTGAAGGGATATCGATAGCGTCGATTCAGGGGCGATAAAATCTCGTTTCGGCACTCGCTGCAGGTGGCCAGATCAGGAAGAATCCAAACCCGAGGTGAACCCTGGGATTGGCTGGCTTTGATTTCGAAGGTGTTGTAGTTTGCCAAGGAAAGAAAACGCTGATCTAAAGCATAGATGAGAGCTGGCGACGGCTTTTCTTTCTGTAGTCGATCAACAAATCGGATGAGCAGCCCATGCGGACCTTCCACTTCGATGGTGACGCCGTTTCCGTCATTGAGAATCCAGCCGCTAAGCTTAAGTTCGCAGGCCAGACGATAAACGAAAGGTCGAAAACCCACCCCCTGCACGGTTCCTACGACCCTCACCTGGAGTCGTTCTACCGCGTCGTTACCAGGAAGTGCGTCTCTCGCTGCTTCTGCAAAAATTGAACCCATTCCTTGATTCCCTCCCCTGTTTTCGCAGAAACCACTTGGGTCACCAACTGCGGTTGCAAAGACAAGGCCTCCTGAGAAGCTCGTTCCACACTGAAATCAAAATAAGGCAACAAATCGGCTTTGGTGACCAGGAAGGCCTGAGAAGAACGAAACGCCTTCGGGTATTTCAATGGCTTGTCGTCTCCTTCAGGAACAGAAAGAAGAACAACTCTCAAGTGCTCGCCCAAAGCGTAGCTTGCCGGACACACCAGATTCCCCACATTCTCAATAAAGATGAAATCAAAAGGCTCCTCTTCTTGAGTCAGCTTCCAGGCTTGCTCTACCATATGAGCCTCGAGATGACAGGTTCCTCCGGTCGTGATTTGAAGGGTCTTCACCCCCAGGGCTTGAATTCTTTGAGCGTCTCTTTCCGTTTCGATGTCCCCTTCCAGCACTAAAACACGGTACCGATCTTTGAGCTGAGGAAGAATTGCCTCGAGCAGTGTGGTCTTGCCCCCCCCGGGAGACGAGAGCAAATTGATCACCAGGGTCTGTGTTTCCTGCCACTCCTTGCTGAGTTTATCGGCGAGATATTCGTTAGCCTTGAGTATGTTTTCCAATACCTGGACCCGAAGCACTTCAACCACAATGAAACCCCTCCTGAACTTCTAGTTCGACGTCTCTCAGCAAGAGTTCCTCTCCAGGGGTTTTTCGGATCTCGAGTTGAGCCTCCTCCAACAGTGGTTCCACCTGCCGGAAGGCTTCGAACGCCTTCTGGAGCAGTTCGGGAACCAAGTTGGAAATCTCTCCAACTTCAACCACAATATGTCGGATTCTGTGGGAACCATACTGACCTGCCAGGCCCTCGACCTGCTGGAACAGAGCTTGCATAATGGAGATCTCATGCATATCAGCAAATCCTTGGAAGTTGTTCACCGGCCAACATTTCCACCACCCGGTAACCGCCGATTTGAGTTTTCATCACTACTCTTCCCGGGTGATCCTCGACGACTTCGCCAATGAGAGCTGCCTCTCCTCCCTGTGGGTTCAGCTTCATCCTTTCCAACAATTTCTCGCCCTCTTCTCTGCCTACGATGGCCACCAGTTTGCCCTCGTTAGCCACTTGGAGGGGTTCCAATCCCAGCATCTCGCAAGCACCTCGCACTTCATCTTGAATGGGGATGCTCTCTTCCCGGATCCGGATACCGACACTCGAACTGGAGGCGATCTCATTGAGAGAACTGGCTAGGCCGCCGCGGGTCAGATCCCGCATACAATGGATCTTTGAGGTAGCCTTCAACATGTCTCTGACCAAAGAGTTCAAAGGTGCCGTATCGGACTGCACGGGCCTCTCGAATTCCAGCTCTTCCCGAGCCAACAAGACGGCAATACCGTGGGAAGCGATGGGTCCATTGAGGAGAACGAGATCCCCAGGTTGCGCCTGGTCTGCAGAGATATTGAGATCCTGCTCCATAACTCCGATTCCGGTGGTGTTGATAAAAATCTTATCTCCTTTACCTCGATCCACCACCTTGGTGTCGCCGGTTACAATAGAGACGCCCGCTTGATCGGCCGCCTCCTTCATGGAAACCACAATGCGGTAAAGATCGGCTGTAGAAAGTCCTTCCTCCAGGATGAACGCTGCACTCAGTAGGAGAGGTGTCGCTCCGCTGACCGCCAGATCATTGACCGTTCCGTGGACCGCCAACTGTCCGATGTCGCCTCCAGGAAAGAAAATGGGGTTGACCACGAAAGAATCCACCGTAATGGCCATTTTCGCGCCATTCACCTCAAAGAGGGACGAGTCATTGAGTACCGGAGAGTCCACGGATAAAAGGAAGGGACGGAAAAAGTCTTCGATCAATTCGTGCATCAACTTGCCACCGCTGCCATGCCCCAGAAGAATGCGCTCATGCTGGGTAATGGGCCGCGGAGATTCACTCAGTTGAGTCGCTTTGGGCATGTTTGACTCACTTCCCTTGAAATTCCGGTTTTCTCTTCTCTAAAAACGCCTCCAGTCCACGACTGAAGTCTGCTCCCTCAGCAACTTCCTGGAGGTTTCTCAGTTCTCTGTCCATGTGCTCATCGAGACGACCCATCCCTGCAGCTTGGTTAATCAACTTTTTGGCGATACCCAAGGCGCGAGTGGGCCCTGCGGCCAGGTCTTCACTGATGCTGCGAATTTCGGCATCGAACCTGTCGGCTGGAAACACGCGATTGACAAGCCCCGCAGCCAAGGCATCCTGGGCGCTGAGACTGGGATTGAGGTAAACCAGTTCGAAAGCCTTTCGTAATCCGAGCAGTCTGGGAAGGAAAAAGGTGGCGCTTTCAGCACCCGTCAGCCCTGTTTTGGGATAAGCCCATTCGAATCGCCCATGCTCCGAAGCGAAAACCAAGTCACAACTCATCGCAATCCCAAAGCCCCCGGCTGCTGCAATTCCCTTCACAGCTGCCACGAAAGGCTTGGGGGCTCGTCTGATTTCGGAGATGGTGCTGTGAATATATTCCAGAATTTCCTTGAAACATGAACCGTAACCCATGTCCACTGGATGTCCATGCGAGTGTAGATAGGAAAAGTCTTCCTTTTCCCCCCTTTGGTGGACATACTTGAGGTCGGCTCCGCTGCAAAACACCTTCTCGGCGCCCGCTAGAACAACGCACCTCACCTCCTCATCCCGGGCAAAGCTCAAGGCAGCTTTCCTCAGGTCGCGCGCCATTTTCACGTCCAGTGCGTTGAAATGCCTCGGGCGGTCCATAGTGATGGTTCCGACCGCATTTCTTGTGTCGGTGCGGATATGTTCGAACTCTACGAACTGGCCTGCCGACTTCATGAGGCCACGACCTCCAACAGCGGATCTGTCAATATCCCTCTCCTTGTCACCCGGGCTGTCTCCTGCCCCAGCGCCTCCAGAGTCTGATCCAGAAGGGGTCCCCAGCTATCCCCGATCATCCACTCTCTTTGCGCATAGGCATATGCTT
>CBDUTA010000333.1:0-4065 GCA_965369785.1 uncultured bacterium | reverse complement strand
GCTGTTATAGGCATACACATGGAGCCCCAGGTGGGAAGCGGTCTTGGCCAGCGTATCACCGCTCTTGTCCAAACCGTCTCCGGCGGCACCGCCAATCCCGATTACCACATCCGTCATCCGGTTCTCCTTCAGTCAATCTGAAATTCTCTATCGGCTACGGCCCATGCCTTGAATGAAGGTTTGAATACGCGCGGTAGACGAAAAATGCCGTGCTGGGAGACCTCTCCCCTGGACCTGCAAATTCGCTCAGCGCTGGACCTCATGCCCAACCCTACATTTACACCACGCCCTTGAGTGTGTCAATCAAGACCTGCCTTCGGTTCGCTAGATCGTTGCAGCTTTCCCGTGCCGTACATGTTTGGCGGAATTCACTTTGGGCCTAGCGATAGGGTACATAGCCGATTTGTTTGTGAAGATGTAAACTGTGTCCTTATCGATCATCATGACATCTTCCCGCTCAAAACAAGCCTTTCATTACCATGAGGAGACGAAACATTCCTTTCATCGATACGCAAGATCTCTCGCTTACATGGATTGGGCAACTCAACCTGATCCTTTCCGATCGTATAAGAGGGTTGAACAAGTTTCTCTCCCGTTCAATGAGATCAACTCCAATGCTTCTCATCTGGACCTCTATGAGAAAACACGTAATTCTTTTTCCCAATTCAACTTGAGAAGTATCGCTGCTTTTATGGAGTTGTCGCTTGGGCTATCTGCGTGGAAATCATTTCAGGGAAACCGATGGTCTCTGCGGATCAATCCTTCCAGTGGCAATCTACATCCAACGGAAAGTTATCTCATCCTGCCGCCAATCCATCCCATAACTGGGGGAGTGTTCCACTACAATCCGTATCTCCATGCATTAGAACGTCGAGCCGACATCCCGGCGCGTGTTTGGAACCGCCTGCATGCACATTTCCAAGCTGACGGATTCCTAATTGCACTCACCAGCATCTATTGGCGAGAGGCGTGGAAGTATGGAGAGCGGGCATTTCGGTACTGCAATCATGACCTTGGCCATGCCCTAGCAGCGCTCAGTTTTTCGGCCAATCTCTTGGGATGGAAAGTGAGTTATTTAGGGAATGTCTCCGACCATGATACGGAAACTCTTTTGGGTTTTCAGAAGACAGAGTGGTCACCTGGGGAAGGGGAATCCCCTACACTCACGTGTATGATTCATCCCTCTGAACAACAAATGAAAGTACGAGACCTTCCTCGGGAAATTCTCGATGAGTTTCGGCAGATACCATTTCATGGAATACCAAATCAGTTAAGTTGCGACCATGTCAACTGGGAGATCATTTCCGAAGTTGCGACGGCAACATATAAAACTGAATCATCCCACGAGGAAATCACCAGGTATCCGACGACTCCATATTTGAGAAAGACTACGAGTTCCACGTCTGCCAGTCAAATCATTCGTCAACGGCGGAGCCTTCTCGCCTGCGATGGAGAGACATCCATCACAAGGCGCCAATTTTTGGAAATGATTGATAAGACTTTGCCTCGGAAATCGTGCGCTCCCTTTGACATAGGCTTGGGAGAAAACCATATTCAACTTTTTTTGTTCGTACACCGTGTTACGGGGTTGTCGCCAGGTCTGTATTTTCTTATAAGAAACGAAAGCCAGTTGCAGGAGCTCAAGATGAATAGCCGTAAGGAGTTTGCATGGCGGACAGTGGAGGCAGGTTTCCCCCTGTACTTGCTAGTAGAGGGAAACTTTCAACACGAGGCAACTCGCGTAAGTTGCGATCAGAATATTGCTGGCGACAGTGCATTCTCCCTTGGAATGATCGCACGTTTTCGAACACCAATCGAAAATAACCCACACATGTACCGGCGCCTCTTCTGGGAAAGCGGAATGATTGGGCAAGTGCTATATTTGGAGGCGGAGGCTCAGGGGATAAGAAGTACGGGGATCGGATGCTTTTTCGATGATCCCGTCCATGAAATCATAGGGCTACGCGGAAATGCCTTCCAGGATTTATATCATTTTACCGTGGGTGGACCCGTAGAGGACCAGCGGCTCGAAACCAAACCGCCTTATGCTCACCTGAAACGTCGAACGTATTCAGGGCACAGTGGATAATTGCGACACACACAATTGTGAAAATCCATCAGCGTTCGACCACCGCGGCGAATAGTCGGGCTAGAGGCTGACGGGAGAACGCAAGAATTTCCCAAGGGGAGCGGCTGGAGGGCGGCTCCGCCCGCGACCACACCCCCAAAGAAGTCAACGCCCGCACACGCTTTGTCGGGTATTGACAGGTTCCGTAAAGTCGTGCGCAACAGGGACGTACATTCTTTGGCCAAGCTAGGTGTATAAGAATACGTTCGGGAGGCAGGTTTCTGCGCTTTCGTTCCGGACGGTGCGGAAGGACCTTGGACCTGTTCTTAGGATTCGATTCGGCAGTGAATCTGGCCGCGCTTCTCAAGATACCGCTGGTGGAATTCCTCAGCCCGATAAAACTCTGTAGCCGGAGTAATTTCGGTCACGATCGGCCGCCTGAAACGACCACTGACCTCAAGATTTCCTTTTGAGGCTATGGCGGCCGCCTCCTGCTCAGGCGTATGGAAGAAGATGGCGGACCGGTACTGGGCACCTACATCCGGTCCCTGCCGATTCAGCGTGGTCGGGTCGTGGATCTCCCAAAAGATCCTGAGCAATTCTTCGTAGGAAAACTCTGCCGGATCGTATTCAATCTGGACCACCTCGGCATGTCCGGTAAGCCCGGTGCAAACGTCCTGATAGGTGGGGTTCTTGATGGTGCCTCCCGCGTAGCCGACCGCCGTGGATTTAACACCCTTCACGTTGCGAAGTGCGGCTTCGACTCCCCAGAAACAACCTGCGCCAAATATGGCTTTCTGCATGATCGTGATCCTGTGAAACCAAGCGAGACAACTAATACGACTATCAGAACGTACCATTACGAGCACGCTAGCATCAATCCCGGATAATTCATGCGGCTGGCGGCACCAAAAGACGGGTGAATCAAGCTGGCAAAATAATGTGGAACCTAGCAGAATATGGATTAATCATTTCTGTGCCCCTTCCGCGGGCCCGAGGAGGACATATGTCGGATTTGGCCAGCAAGACCTGCGTTCCATGCCGCGGAGGCGTGCCTCCCCTCAAGGGCGACGGTATCTCGACGCTTCACAAGCAGCTGACCGGATGGGATGTCGTCGAAGAACATCATCTATCCAAGATCTATACCTTCCCCGACTTCCGAACTGCTCTGGATTTCGTGATTCAGATTGGGAATCTTGCTGAAGAACAGGGACATCACCCCGATATTTACCTCGCTTGGGGTAAGGTTCAAATAACCATTTGGACTCATAAAATCGACGGGCTTACAGAAAGCGATTTCATACTGGCGGCCAAGTGTGATGAACTTCTCCGGTGAGATTCCCCGGTTGGACATGGCTCAACAAATTCGTGGGGACTCCCTGTCTCATGAGGCAACCCGGGTGAACAGCCACGCACGCTCGACTTTACCGACACCATCAACGTAAACCTTATCGGGTACATCATAGCCGGAGGCAGCGGATGGATACGCATCCACCAACCAGGAGAGTGGCCGTCGTTCTGTTCCAATTGGGCGGGCCTGAGTCCCTCCAAGCGGTGGAACCTTTCCTTGTCAATCTCTTCTCCGACCCGGACATTATCGACCTTCCTCTGACAAGATTCGTCCGCCCGGTTCTGGCGCACCTGATCGCCCGCACTCGGGCCAAGAAAGTAAGAGAGCACTACGCGCAAATTGGAGGCAAATCGCCCATCCTGCACCTGACGCAGCGCCAGGCCCGGGCTCTCGAAAACGCTTTGCGCGGAGCACCGGGTATCACGGCGAGCACCTTCACAGCCATGCGGTACTCGCATCCCAACATAGAGGAGGTCGCGGCCACCGTTGCCGGTGGGTCTTTCGACTCCATCGTGCTTCTCCCCCTTTATCCGCAGTACTCCTACACAACCTCTCGCAGCAGCTTGAACGAATGGGAGCGACAATTCGCCGCGGTCAACCGGGATGGCATTCCTGTGAGCACCATTCGGCACTACCACGATCACCC
>CBDUTA010000332.1:0-4074 GCA_965369785.1 uncultured bacterium | reverse complement strand
GTAATCTGGCGAATCTGCCTGTCCTCTGCACCAGAGATGTCTTCGTCCGTGGAGGAGACAGCAAAGAGACAATGCAGCAAAGCAATTTTCTGCTTCTGCGTTGCCATCTTGTTGAACTCCCGCGTCACCAGATAGTTTTCCGTTCCTCCAAACAGCACATTCTGGGTTTTTGCGATCTGAACCACGATGATGGCCTGTTCTTCGGGTAACTCGCCCAGCTCCATGACCGAACGTTCCATCTCACGGGTTTCTTCCTCACTGATTTCCAGATCAGCATGAGCCACCCGGCCCAGAATATAAGCAAAGACAGCGATATGTTGGGCCTGCTGCGGATCCATCTGATCCAAGGCCTGGGTGATCTTACGGACGGTCTCGGTTTCAGTGGATACCGTCTCTGAGCCCGCCTGTTTTTTTAGCCCAAGAAATCTGTAAAGCGACATAGGAAGCGAGGAGGCAGCTTACAAGACCGGCTCAAGAGGGTCAAGAAAGGGAAATCTGCTTAATCATCCGAGCTCAAGTACTCTTTTGCGGTCTCCAGATCGCGGCGGGTTTCAAAGAAACGCGTTTGGACCTGCCCTTCCTTCTGTTCGCTCAGCAGTGGATACTTCTTCAACAGCCCCTCCAGGAAGGCCTCCAGAAACGACCCCGGTTCCGGTTCTCCGGAAGCGTCCTTCAATTCTCGGCCTTTCCTTTGCAGTTCCACTAAACGACTGTATCCGGCCTGAAAGAAGGACAGAAGATAATGGCGTCGCAGATCCTCGGCAGCCTTTTGAAGATTTCCCTCTGAATGCCAGTCCAGGCCCAGATTGATTCCCGTGATTGCTTTGCCGATCGTTTCCTTGACGCGCTCCGGATCCGCCGGGGAAGCACGGTCTGCCGACAAGACCTTGTTACAAACAAAGAAAAGCTCCTCCAATAGAGCCTGCGAATCTTGAGGGTTGGTGATCAGAGCAAAAGCTTGAAAAAGCAGTAGAGGGCCCTTGAATTCTTCCTCCAACTGGACCGGTAGAGTGCTCACTTCCCGGATCTGTTCCTGTTCCTTTACCGGTAAAGGCTCCTCCGGCGGGAAAAACGTGTAAATATCGATGGCTTCAAAGTAATCCTGAAAACCCATCTCTTCGACCCTACTCTTCCTAATTTGGTAAGCCATTTCCTCGATTTCAATCGAGGTCCGAGCCGCACTCGACTCGAACAGGATGGCAACATAAGCGGGCTCTAATTGGTAAAGGCGAAGAATCAAAGCACGAAGCAAACGGGATTCTTCGGGATCTTTGGGCAGTAGGATTAAATAATTTTTGTCGGGCGTTTCCAGCCATTCCCCTTCCTGCGGCTCAGCCTCATATTCATCTTCTTCGACTTTAGGATAAATCTTCAGCTTGCGCTTGAAGAGCAGTTCCCACAATTCTGGATCAGCAGCGCGAATGAGTTTTCGAGCCACCGGATCTTCAGCTTGCGCGATGTGCTGTTCCAGATAGAGAAAGTGCCCGCTGCTCATGTTGTCTCCGGACCACAAATCGAGGTCCAGGATTCCGGTCCACTGCTCCTCGGTTACATGGGGCAGGAGTCTCAAGAACTCTTCCTCCCCCAGCTCCTTCAATCCAAAAAAGAGGTGAGGCACGGCCAACTTCCGAATTTGCCCCCGGGTATCGGCTGACTCGAGCAGGGCTCTCACATCGACCGGTCGATAGACACTGTTATAGATCAGCTCTTCTGAGCGATGAACGGGAGCTTTCTCTGCATCAATCTTCTCAGCCATGTCAGCATTATAGGGAGAAAAAGGGGACAGTCTAGCCGGGATTATGCATGATACCCGCTAGTACGTCTTGCTTTGACTGCATAATTTGTCCGCTCTGCGAATCGGCTCGGGCAGTCGATAGCGCGAAGTCATGGCAAGAGTCCAGTGTACGCACTCCTTAAGGGGCAGACCATACCCCACGGAAACGAAAACGGGTTGGACTCCCGTCCGTGTGCGCAGTACCGTTCCAATGACCTCCCCCTTGTGGGTCAAATCTGTGGAAGAGCCCTTTGGGTTACCGGGTTGTCTGAACTCCCCGCAAAGACGTGATTTCCCGATACCTATGGTGGGATGCTTGAGCCACAGTCCCAGATGAGCGGCGATGCCAAAACGGCGGGGATGGGCTTGTCCGTGCCCATCGACCAGGATCAGATCCGGAAGGTCAGAAAGCTGCTCGAGAGCCTTTAGAATGGGGGGAATCTCTCGAAAGCTGAGTAAACCGGGAATATAGGGAAACGGGGTCTTCATCTTGGCAACCGCTGACTCAACGGTTTCAAAGTCGGCACAAGAGACGACTACTACCGTGGCCACCGATTGCTTTTCTTCAGGGAGGTAAGCGACGTCCACCCCGGCGATGCACTGAGGGTGCCTCAGAGTGAGGTGAGTCCTGACCTGATCCTTCAGCTGCTTCTGGAGTTGAATGGCCTCCTTGGGAGTGAGGTTCCAGGGGTGCATCACCTTCGAATCTTGTCGCCCTTGGTTTCTACCGATGGAACAGGTTCTTGGGCATGTGCATGCTGACCAGGACGTTGGGGAGGTCGACGACTTCTGAAATCTTAAGATCACCGGCCAGCGAGCAGAGACTATAGGCCTCGATCGGTGTTAAATGGTGCTCGGAGACCAGATAGTCCACCATGAATTGGGTGGCCTTGCGGGCGGCCTCATCGATGGTAGGTGCAAATCCCGTGACCGCATAATAGTCATCGGTCTCGTACTGGGGTTCGGGAATTTTCCGGCCTCCCTTGATGACCTCCACCTGGTAGACGATGCGCATGGGTGCCTCGATGCCCGTACCGGATACTTCACCGTCTCCCTGGGCGGCGTGAGTATCGCCGATGGAAAAAAGGGCCCCTTCTACCAGGACCGGGAAATAGACGATGGTTCCTTCCGTCATGTACTTGTTGTCCATGTTTCCGCCATTTTCCCGTGGGGGGCGTGTTCTAAGCATCTCATCGGTGTCTGGAGCCACACCCATAACGCCCGGAAACGGTCTGATGGGAATGGAAATCGTGTCGGAAAAACGAGCCTCCACCGATTCCTTGTCAATCTGGAACGTTTTCAGTAAGGGCTCACCGGGTATATCGGGGAGAAAGCCTCTTCCTGGTCGGGCAGCCGTCCAGCCCCAGCCCAGCACTTCGAGTTCGATTAAGGTCACGGCAAGAGTATCTCCCGGTTCCGCACCCTCGATATAGACCGGACCGGTAAGGGGGTGAACCAGAGAACTGTCCATGTTGGAGAGATCCTCAATCGTCGATGTTGGCGTGATTTGTTGGTCGGAGGCCTCCTTTGTATGCACCTCGATCACTGCACCTGAAGGCACTCTAAGCACGGGAGGAATGGTTCGGCTCCATCGGTTGTGGGTGTTCTCGCTGGTCAAGAAATACTCCGCGGCAGGTCGGGTCGACTGCTCGACTTGCACCTCTTCCCGCTCAGCAGCTGAGCAGCCGAGCAGCCACAGGGCGGCTAATGCCAGGGAGAAGGAAAAGCGAAAAGCAGGCAAAACAGAATGGTTCATGGACTCGACCTCCCGTGATAAGAGTTTGAAGTGCGTTAGACTTCGAATTTCGCCCTTCGTAGTTCGTACTCGCGAATCTGCTCTTCGTGCTGGAGGGTCAAGTCAATGTCATTCAGGCCCTTCAGCAGACAGTTCCGGCGAAAGGGATCCACTTCAAAGCGATATTCCAGTGAGTCCCCGGAAAGAGTCTGTGACTCCAGATCAACCATGAGTTGGGCACCGGGATTCGCTCCGACCCACTCAAAGAGCTCAGAAATCTGATCTTGAGGGAGTTGCACCGGGAGTATACCGTTCTTGAAACAGTTGTTGTAGAAAATGTCGGCAAAGGAAGGTGCAAGAATGGAACGGAAGCCGTAGTCCAATAGTGCCCAGGGAGCGTGCTCGCGAGAAGAACCACACCCGAAATTATCACGGGTGAGCAGAATAGACGCCCCCTTGAATTGGGGTGCATTCAATTCGAACTCAGGATTGGGAGAGCCATCTTCGTGTAATCTCCAATCGTAGAAGAGAAACTGGCCGTAACCCGTTTTCTCGATCCGCTTCA
>CBDUTA010000331.1:0-4085 GCA_965369785.1 uncultured bacterium | reverse complement strand
GCCACCTGTTCCATCAACTCTCGACGGCCTCCGTAGGCTCCCACCGGCAGTCCACCGCCGATGATTTTTCCAAGACAGACCAAGTCGGGTTGGACATCGTACAAGCCAGCTGCCCCGCTTGAAGATACTCGGAAACCGGTCATGACTTCGTCGAAGATCAGGAGAGAACCGTTGCGCTGAGTTACCTCACGCAGTCCTGTCAGAAAGCCCTTGGCAGGAGGAACCACCCCCATGTTTCCGGCCACCGGTTCAACGATTACTGCGGCGATGTCCTGACCGTGTTTCTGGAACAGCCTCTCAACATCATCCAGGTGGTTAAACGGTGCCACCATCGTGTCCCGGACCATTTCCTCGGGAACACCTGAGCTATCGGGCAGCCCGAAGGTGGCAACACCTGAGCCCGCCTTGACCAGCAGATAATCCACGTGGCCATGATAGTTGCCCTCAAATTTGACAATTTTATTGCGCCCCGTAGCGGCACGGGACAAGCGAATGACGCTCATCCCTGCTTCGGTTCCTGAGTTGACGAAACGCAGCATCTCAATCCAGGGCATGGCCTGGGTGATGGCCTCAGCAAGAAGGACTTCTCCTTCGTGGGGAGCACCGTAAGTCATTCCCCGGCCGACCGTTTTGTTCACCGCCCGGACCACAGCAGGGTGACAATGGCCGAGGATGAGCGGGCCCCATGAGCCCACATAGTCGATATAGGAGTTCCCATCGACGTCGGTTAGAATCGGTCCCTCTCCTTTGGCGATGCAGACCGGTTCCCCTCCTACGGCTTGAAAGGCCCGAACCGGGCTGTTCACGCCCGCAGGCATCAATCTTTTTGCTCGTTCCATCAACTTTCTGGATCGGCTCAATTGCATGGATGACCTATTGGGTGTCTCGCCGCCACGAGACACTACTCGAAACTGGACAAGATCTCGTCCTGGGCTCGGTAGATGGCCGTATAGATGGGTGTATCTCGCAAGGTATATTTTCTACCCTCGGTACTACGGAGTACGGTGACCAACTCGGAGAAGTGAGGAAGGTCGTCCGTTTCGTAAACGACCACGAATTCCTGATCCTGAAGGCCGGTTGAATAGAGAAGAAGCTGGGTGATTTCAGGATATTGGCGGCCGACTTTGATGTGCTCGTTCATCATTTGCTGTCGAGTCTCCCTGCTCATCAAATACCATTCGGCGGTCTTGATAAAGGGGTAAACGACAAGATAGGGTCGACGTTCGGCCACAAACGGATCCAGTTCCTGAGAGGACTTTCCTGTCGAGTAAACGGAGGGCCGCGTGAATCCCCACAGGGTGTTGATGGGTTTGAGATACTGTCTCCAGGAGGCGGTCGTGGAGGAAATTTGGGTGAAGAAGCTGGCCGGTCTCTGGGGATCATCCACCTGAACGGCACTCCAGATCATCAGGTCGCCCTCAGGTCGAGTGGGGAAGATGTGATAGAGGTAAACGTGTTCAGCCAGTTGGGGAATCTGTTCGCTGAGCTGTTGGAGAAAGGCTTGCCGCTGCTTGGACGGCTGCTGCCAAAAGGAATCCGTGAAGCTGAACACGGTGTAGTGGTTCAGTTGCCTGCTCGATGTTGCTTGGGTCATAACTTGTAGTTTTCCTCCTGTTCGAGGGGGGACGATATCATAGTGTCGCGGGCGAATGAAGACATTTGGAACATGCGGCTCTTGAATTTGATGGGACGACACCATAGGGTTAAGTGGATGAAGACCTCCCGTTGGCCATCACCGTTGTTGCCGATAGCGCTGTTACTGGTGTTTTCATTCCAGGTCGCTTCCATTGCCCAAGTGCCAGAGAGTCGTCTTCTCTCCGCCATTCGTCAACTGACCTTTGAAGGTCGTCGAGCCGGGGAAGGATACTTTAATCCAGACGGGTCTTTGCTCGTTTTCCAGAGTGAACGCGAGCCGGGAAACCCCTTTTTCCAGATTTATTTGATGGACCTGGAAACGGGCGATACTCACCGTGTCAGCCCGGGTTTTGGTAAAACCACCTGTGGTTGGATCCATCCCTACCAGTCGAAGGTTCTCTTTGCATCGACCCATGAAGATCCAGAGGCCCGCCTCAAGCAGGAGGATGAGCTTAAACTGCGGGCTTCTGGAAATGCTGGCCGCTATTCGTGGGATTACGACGAATATTTTGACATCTTCGAAAGCGACCTCGAGGGAAGGAATCTAAGGAATTTGACCCAGGCTCTAGGTTACGATGCCGAGGGGTCCTGGTCGCCTGATGGAAGTCGGATCGTCTTTTCCTCAAACCGCCATGCCTACACCGAAAAGCTTTCTCCTCAGGATCAGAGCATCTTTGAAAGAGATAAGTCTTATCTGGTGGATCTGTACCTTATGAATGCTGATGGCACCGAAGTCCGGCGCTTGACCCATACCCCGGGCTATGATGGGGGACCCTTCTTCAGTCCGGATGGTCAAGAAATTGTGTGGCGGCGATTTTCCGAAGACGGCACCACCGCTGAAATTTTCACCAGGAAATTGGATGGCTCACCGGAAAGGCAAATCACCCGTTTGGGGGCCATGTCCTGGGCGCCCTATTTTCATCCTTCGGGGGACTACTTGATTTTTGCCACCAACCTGCACGGATTTGAGAACTTTGAGCTGTACCTGGTGGACGGGGAGGGGAGAAGTGAACCGGTTCGTGTGACCTCCCGGGAGGGCTTCGATGGTCTGCCCGTGTTCAACCCCGATGGGAGACAGCTGGTTTGGACCAGCACTGGAACGGGGAATCGGCGATCGCAATTGTTTATGGCCCAGTGGGATGACGGTGAGGCTCGCCGGCTTTTGGGCTTGGATGGATTCGTCCAGAGTGCAGGGACCGGGCGCAAAGAGACAATAACCCTTGAAGCCTTTCCCGACCTTGAGGTCACTCAACCGGAAATCAGCGCCCAGGATCTGCGTCTCCATGTGAGCTACCTGGCCTCGGATCAGATGGAAGGACGCCTCACGGGGACCCAAGGGGCAAGGCGAGCCACGGAGTATGTGGCCTCGGCCTTCCAGTTTCTTGGGCTGGAGCCTGCGGGCGACGACGGAACCTATTTCCAAAGCTTTGAGTTTACATCCGGAGTTACCCTCGGGCCTGAGAATCACTTGAGGGAGAAGTGGACAAGCACCGGGGAGGACTTTGTGGTCGATCAGGATTGGCGGCCCCTGGCATTTTCCAAGAGTGGCAGGATCGATCCGGCGGGAATCGTGTTTGCCGGGTACGGGATAGTTGCGCCTGGAACGGAAGAACACGACGAGTATGATTCCTATGTCCATCTGGACGTCACCGACACGTGGGTGTTGGTTTTTCGCTATCTGCCTGAAGAGATTGCTCCAGAATTTCGGCAACATCTAAGCCGCTACTCGAGTCTGCGATTCAAGGCGATGGTGGCTCGAGATCGAGGGGCGCGTGGAGTCATCGTCGTCAGTGGTCCCAATTCCCAAGTGAAGGAGGATCTGGTCGGCCTCTCTTTCGATAGTTCGCAGGCCGGGACCAGCATCGGGGTGATTTCGGTGACCGACGCCTTTGGGGAGCGGCTGCTGGAGTCTGTCGGTGAAAGTTTGAAAGTTCTCCAGGCCCGGTTGGATACAGGCCAGTCTGTCATGGGATTTGAAATTCCCGGTCTTGAGCTGGAGGTGGCAATTGACATTCAGAAAGAGAAGCGTATGGGTCGCAATGTGCTGGCCCGTCTAAGGAGCGGTGGGCAACCGAACGATGCAGTCGTTGTGGGTGCCCACGTGGACCATCTCGGTTATGGTCGGGGCGCCGGTTCTCTGGCTCGAGAAGAAGAGCGAGGCCTGATTCACTACGGGGCCGATGACAACGCCTCGGGTGTGGGCGGAGTGCTGGAGATCGCTCAATATCTGGTGAATCGAAAGGCGGGAGGGAAGCTCCCCATGAGAAGGGATCTGCTCTTTGCCGCCTGGTCAGGGGAGGAGCTGGGTTTACTGGGTTCCAGCCATTTTGTTCAGACTTTGCTGGAGCAAAGCCGGTCCTCCACATTGACTTCGCAGATTGCAGCCTACCTGAATATGGACATGATTGGCCGTTTGAGGGAGAGTCTTGTTTTGCAGGGAGTGGGCTCGA
>CBDUTA010000330.1:0-4100 GCA_965369785.1 uncultured bacterium | reverse complement strand
CCTTCTTAATGAAGTATTTGAGCATCTCTTCAGTCAGGTCGAAGTGGGCAATCACGCCATCCCTCATCGGTCTGAGGGCAACAATGTTCACCGGTGTGCGACCCAGCATCGCCTTGGCTTCATCTCCGACCGCTTCCACTTTGCTGTTGACTCTGTTAACGGCCACGATGGAGGGTTCATTGACAATGACTCCTCTTCCCCGGGCATAAATGAGGGTATTGGCGGTACCTAAATCAATGGCCAGATCATTCGAAAAGTAACTGAGAATTGAGCGAAGATTCACGATCTCCTGCCTGGGTCGTTGTTGCTTCGCGAACTCGCCGTATTCGCGCTTGCCACGAACGTCAGGGTAGACCTGGGACGAGACACTAGCCCTGGTCAGGAAAAAGAGTTTGGAAAACGGGGATCAGTTTGGACTTGATTTCTTCCTCGGGTCCCTCAAATCGTACTCCAAGCCACACCATTCCCTTACCTTCTTCCTTGAACTCCTCAACCGTTCGCAAGATTTTGGCGACCAGACTTCCATTCAGCTTAATCTTTTGCTTTTGGACCTCAAACCGAATCGTGGCCCGCGTGCCCTTGGGAGGAGTAACCTCCACCTGCTTAATCAATGCTCCGCCAAAAGAAAGGTTGGCGATTCGGCCAGTGGTGGACGATCCTTCCCATTCCACAGCACAAGGGATCGAAGTCTCCCAGCGCTCAAACTTGCGCCGGTCTTTTACGTTCACCCAACTACGATGAGCCACCCTCTCAGTACAGTCAAGCGTTATTTGCGAGGATCTGCCCTATCCTCCAATAGAGACGGGGCGGAGACTGGCGGGTGGACCCTGCCGGGTCAGGGCGAACCAGGCTGACATCAAGGTCGTGCCGGACTATAATTGTGGGTCGTGCAGAATATCTCAGCAGAGTTCCCCTCTTAACCCCACTATGTGGAAGTTAACGGCTCGCGGATGCACTACATCGATCAAGGCTCCGGTGACCCGATACTTTTTCTTCACGGCAATCCCACTTCTTGCTATCTGTGGCGGAACGTTGTTCCCCACCCAAGGACGCGCTGCTTCAGAAGTTTCGAACACCTGAAGTCAGCTGGGACCTGATCGTGAACCAGAACTTCTTCGTGGAAAAGGTACTCCCGGGTTCGGTGGTCCGGGGATTAACGAACGCGGAACTGCAACACTACAGGGAACCTTACCTCACTCTTGAAAGCCGCAAGCCCATCTGGCGCTGGCCCAATGAGCTACCCATCGAAGGGGAGCCAGCAGGCGGTTGCAACTTATTCCCGGTGGTTACAGGAAACCCAGCTGCCGAAGCTTCTCTTTCACGCCGAGCCGGGAGTAATCGTGAGTGCTCCTATTGTGGCATGGAGTCGGAAGCACCTGAAGAATCTCCAGGTCGTGAATATCGGACCGGGAATTCATTACATCCAGGAGGACAACCCCCACCGGATCGGGCAGGAACTGGCGACTTGGTACAGCGGCCTTCATTAAAATGGCGGAGGAGGTAGGATTCGAACCCACGGTACCCTTTCGAGTACAGCGGTTTTCAAGCCAGCCGCCTTAAGCCTCTCGGCCACTCATCCGTAACTTAATATCAATAACTCATGGGTTTGCTCTCTCTCTGGTGATATTCTTTCTAATTCTCTGCCCTTCGCATGCCCTGAACATCTGGCCCGGATGGTATTAGGAGATCACGTTTTCGACAGTTTAGTGGTCAACCAGAAGGCGGAGTGGAAAGAGTACTACCTGGAAGTCCGAGGAAAAGACAGGAAGCATCCTCTGGTCACCGAATACGAGATCGAAAGACTCCTGCCGGTGCTGTGAAACCATCCTCTAGATCGCAGGGCCCGCCATATTCTGTGAGCGGCCGCTACAAAGTGCGGACCACACACCGGTTGATTTCCTCTTACTTCCCTTTGACCGCCATCCGGGTTGCCTGCAGCGTTCCCTCCAGTGACTCGCGGGGCATACTGCTCACAAACGGCTTCACAATCCAACCCAGGGCAAAGGGGATCCGACGGGACAGAGACACCGAAAGGCACTCTACGAATACTCCGCCGTCGCTTTCCTCCAAAAACCAGTAGGCATATAAACGCCATAAAAAACCTCTGTCCTCGCCGACGGGGAGCTCCTTGCCTCCGTCTGGCCGGTCGGGGTCCTTCACCTCGGCAATCTTGGTGCTGTAGGACTTGCCATACCAACGTTTGTCAGACACCTGGGAGTACTGTGCTTCATGCTCGGTGCTCAGAACCACGGTGAGAACCTTCTTTTTTCGCAACTTGAGGTAACCCCGAAAAACGTCCCCATCCTGACTCAACAATTTCGACTCAACAACTTCGGGATACCACTCCTGATGACGATCGTAATCTTGGAGGACTTTCAAAACGTCAGATACCCCGGTTTCCGGAATGAACACGGCTCCTTCCCAGACGTGAAGCAATCCACCCGCGATCTGAGGAGTCTCGGGCAGGCCTTCAATCAGAATGTCCCCTCTCTTCAGGGCTATCCGCCGTTCAGGAACCTCGCCTATCGACAAGAAAGGAAATTCACCATCGATGCGCTTCTGCAGCAACCCTTCACTGTCCTTGACATAGGCATCGAACTCAACCACGGTTTCCGGACCAAGTCGAGTGATTCCCTGGGCCTGGGCCGGTCCACCGATGTAGAGCTCAATCCCTGCCACCAGGATGATCCCGACCAGGACGGAGCGTTTCATCGTCGACATGGCCTTCTCCTTTTGATGCCGCTTCAATCGATCCACTCTTTTGGCTCTGCCCTTTGCTACTGCCCGAAGGCCCCCCAGGAGGCTATACCGCATTTGTCGTCGTCCTTCTTCCAGAGCAGCACCAGAACACCTCCCTGATCCCCTTCGATCTTGAATCGAAAGAGAGCACCCCAGTAGATGCCCGAGTCCGTTGGTTGTGGAACCGCCGTAACGGGCAAGGGATCTCTTCTCACACAGGAATCGCTACTCATGGCACATCATCATCTCCGCAACGGCAAAGTCTTTATCGTAGGCAACCCGTCCAAGCAGGCAGGGTGGAAAAGCGCAAGAACACCACAATGATCAGGTTGCAGCGCATGATCTTCTGATCCTAGCACCTTTACCTTGGCGAGTGAATAGGGATCCCCGGCCCCGGTAGATGTCCCTGTTGCTTGGATTCCCATCTAGTATCCTTTACATTTAAAGGACTGAGACCGAAAATTGAATTCAGGTGCTCACTCCATGCGAGAAAAAGGAGTTTCGATGCGGCCTTCACCCGAAGTCATAACCAGCCTGGTGGAACGGGCCACTGCAGGGGAGGAGCAGGCCCTATCCGAGCTGCTTCCGATTCTATATCAGGAACTGCGCAAGCTCTCCAGGCGCTACCTGCGGCGGGAAAGCAACCGGCAGACCTTGCAAACCACAGCGCTGGTTCATGAAGCCTATTTGAGACTGCTGGGTGACCGGAAGTTGCAGTGGAAGGATCGTGCCCATTTCCTTGCCATTGCTGCACGATCGATGCGGCAAATTCTGGTGGAACGGGCACGGGCCCGTCATGCTCAAAAACGAGGAGGCGTGCAAAGAGCAATCACCTTGGAGGATCGAATGCTGAGCCAAGACCAGCAGTCCATTGATCTTCTGGTACTGGACGAAGCCCTCAAGACCCTTGCCGCCCTCGATCCCAAGCATGCCGAAGTGGTTGAGCTGCGTTTCTTTGCCGGTCTGACAGTGGAAGAGACAGCAGAGGTCATGGGGATTTCCCCCGCCACTGTTAAACGATGGTGGACTCTCTCAAAAGCCTGGCTTCGCCGGGAGATATCGTCGTGAAATCGAATCAGTTCGAGCGCATCAATGAACTGTTGCAAGCCGCTCTGGAGCGGAAACCAGCCGATCGAGAGGCCTTTCTCGATCAGGCCTGCCAGGACGACGAAGTTCTCTTTCAAGAAATGGTCTCCCTGCTGGCTGAGCATGAAAAAACAGCCAGTTTCCTGGAAATTCCGGCTCTCGAGACCCAGCCCAGGTCCCTGGAGGCTGGAGACCTCATGGGTGCCTATCGGATTGAGCTAGAACTTGGACGCGGCGGAATGGGCGTGGTTTACCTGGCCGAGGACACCCGGCTC
>CBDUTA010000329.1:0-4110 GCA_965369785.1 uncultured bacterium | reverse complement strand
AAGCACGTAGGAGCACGCTGGCAACTCAGGTAAGCAACCGAACGAACAGGTCGCCGAAGACATATCCAATTCCAGCCACCCCCAGTCCTATCAGGAACATGTCGATTCCGCTTCGAATCAGGCCGCGCCCGGTAAAGACACTGCGACTGGCTCCCACTAGAAAATGACTGAACATGCTAAGAAGAAAGCTGTTGACAATGGCCACTGTTCCACTTGAAAAAAGAAAAGGGAGAATCGGTAAAAATGCACCGACGGCTGTTGCCGTACCCGTAATCCAGCCTTCCTTCAAGGGCGAGGTGGCTTGAGCAGGATTAAGGCCCAGTTCCAATCGAACCATTTCTTCCAGCGCCTGGGCTTTGTTTTTTACAACGGCTTCGGCACGCTGGAGAGCGGATGCGACATCCAGGCCCTGCCCCTGGTACAAGATCACCAACTCTTCTTTTTCCAGTTCCGGCATCAACTCCAGTTCTTCCTCTTCCATGCGGATCTCGTGGGTATAGAGTTCCTGCTCGCTCTTGGCCGCGAGATATCCACTGGAGCCCATGGACAGACTGTCGGCAATCATGCCGGCCAACCCGGAAACAAGAAGGACATGGTGGTCCACCTGGGCGCCGATCACAGCCATGACCAGACCGAAGTTGGCCGTGAGTCCATCGTTGAAGCCGTAGACCACACTGCGAAGAAAACTTCCGCTGCTGACACGGTGCCAGGGTTCACCCGTGAGATCCCCCAGCTTCATGAGTTCCTGAGCGTGCTCTCCACTCTCGTGGGCAATCTGGCGGAACACCTTTCCAGCCTCTCCCTCGGTCTGGATACTCTCACGCAGATACTCCCGGGTCTCTCGGGCTTCCGATCGAATAATGGAAGGAAGCAAGGCATCAATACCGACGAGCCTCCCGCAAAAAGCCAAGAGACGCACCCGCAAAACCGGGGAGAAGTTGGGTAGGGGAATTCCCTGCTCTTTCAGTAGCTCGGCAAAGACATCCTGATGGCGTCGCTCGATCGCGGCCATCTGAGTAAAGAATTCCTTGCGCTCCGGATCCTTGTCGGTTTGAGCCAACTGGCCGTAAAGAAAATGAAAGTCGCCTTCATCCTGCCAATGCTCGAGTAACCTGTCTGCTTCCATTCAATCAAAGCATAGCAACCATCCTGTCAGCGCTTCAACCGAACCACTGGCTCGCCGCTACTGCGCACAAAGGCGCAAACACAGGGCACAGGCGGTAATGCATTTGGTAACATGGACAGGTGCAAAGAAAAGTGGCTGTACGCTAGAAAGTTACACCTATGACGCCCTCCTGGGACATCCTTCTTTTCCCGGAACATTTTCGATTCAGACTTCCAGCGCTCGTAGCCCTGATGATGATCGCCTTACTTCCATCAGAGGGAGTGGGTGTCCTCCTGTGTCCCTTCTATCTTCTCTTTGATTTACCTTGCCCTGCCTGCGGCCTCACCCGAGGTATGAGTTCTCTCCTTCACCTGGAGTTGGGAAAGAGCTTCTCCTTTCACCCGCTGGGCGGGCTGGGAGTTCTCTTTCTGGTCACTTGTTTATGGACTAATCGCCCTGATTGTCTGGGCTGGAGACTTCGCTTGAATGAGAGATGGCAAATACCCGTTTTCACCTTGAGAAATGTTGTTTTCCTGTTTCTAGCCGTCTGGATTCAACGGATGGTACTTTCAATGACCGTTACATAGACAAGGAGTGTCAAAAATGGGGTTAACCTTTAAGAAATGCCCTTCTTGTGACTTGACCAACCCTGAGACTTCGATGAAGTGTAAGTGCGGCTATGATTTTGCCGAAGGACGGATCACCGAGTCATCACCGCAGCGAGAATATGCAAGTGTGCTCACACGATTGGGTGCCATCTCCATTGACGGGTTGGTCCTGCTTCCCTTTTACATTCCTATCTTTGCCACGATTTCCATGGTAGAAGACAATGCTTTGCCTCCAGAGCAACAGATCATGCCCGCCATCGTTCTTTTGGTTTCTTTATTGGGATCGGTCATTTTTGCTTTATGGAACAGCATTATTCGTATGGGTAAAACGGGACAGTCACTAGGGAGAAAGTTTCTCAATATTGCTGTGCTGGATGAGAATGGCCGCCCCATTGGAACGGGCCGGGCCTTCGTCAGAGAGGTCCTCGGTCGATGGGTTTCCAGTTTGATTTGTTATATCGGATACCTCAACGCCTTCTGGGACGCCCGCAAGCAGATGTGGCACGACAAAATGGCTAATTGCTTCGTTTATTATGTAGACGATCATTTTTCATAACGCCCACCGACTAAGAATACATCGCGAGCTTTGCCATATCGATCGCGAATACCAGACCGTTGTTCAGACCGTGCAGCAAAATGCAGGGAAGAACCGAGCGGCTTCGTTCATACAGCTTTGCCAGCAGATAACCCAGCACGAATATGTAGTAGGGGATCTCCGCTCCCAGTAAGAACTGGGCCAGGAACACGTGGGCTGCAGCAAACAACATGGCATTCACCACTAAGCGTTCTCTTTCCCGTTTAAAAGCGGTGAGCATGGACGTGTACAGATATCCTCGAAAAATCAGTTCTTCAAAAATCGGGGCCAGAATAACGGTTGTCAGAAACGAGAGACCTCGCAACAAAGTCGTCTGGTACTCCAGGCCTAACTCGGTTTCTTTGCTGAGAGAGGAAAGAAATATGACAGCAACGGCACAGCCGCCAAAGTACCCCAGAACGGTGTTCAGGTATGCCCACAGTCGCGAAAAATCGAATCTAAAGAGACTTCCGGGTGACAGTGCCTGGCTTCGGATGTCCCAGAGCACGATCCCCAGTAAGAGAACATACCAGGTCATTGATCCGATCTCTGAGTAAAAGTAATACTCCTCAGGAAGACCTTCCGAAGTCAGGCCATAAGTAAAGCTCAGGACCAGGCTGTAGAGCTGGCTGATGCCTATGGCTAGAGCGACCAGCAGAAAAGCTCGGTTGAAGTTCAAGGTGGGCGATTCGAAGGTGTGAGAGTCGGATAACGTCGGCAATGGATCTCTCCTCTAAGGTAGAAGTATGAACCAGCAGCCGTGGACACAGCAAGATCGGCGCAACGGAATCTTGCTGAAATCAAGTCTTGAAAAGCAGATTCGAAAATTCTATTTCCCTACTGGTGTATAATTGCCCCATGCCGATCTTCGAGTACCGATGCAACAACTGTGAAACGAAATTCGAAAAAATCGTGTTGAGCCAGTCCACCGATATTCAATGTCCCGACTGCAGCTCGGCTCATATCGAAAGGCTGCTTTCCAGTTTCGCCGTCAGTACAGGATCGACTCGAACCTCCTCAACACAAGAGGCAGGTGCCTGCTGTCGCGGAAACTTCACCTGAGCGGCTTAGCTGGCGGGCCGGTGGCTCCCCATCTTCAGCGTTTATGACACAGGAGCAGCTTCATGATGACAAGCACCGATCTCTGGATTGATATCCTGGGCTGGATTGGCGCCATAGCGCTTCTGATCGCCTATGCGTTGATCTCGGCTAAAAGAGTGGAGGGTGATTCAACCGGCTACCAGCTCCTGAATCTGGTAGGCAGCATCCTCCTCATCCTCAATACCCTCTACTACGGAGCCTACCCTTCATCTTTCTTGAATCTTTTTTGGATAGCGGTAGCCCTTTTTGCCCTGAGAAAAGTCATCGGCAAGTATTTCCTTTGGGCACGATAGCTTTTGCTCATTGAGTTTGGGAACCCAGCTCACCTGGGAATTAGGGTCTACAGAGAGGGGCGGGACTGATCTGCGTTTTGCCCATAGAGGGTGGGCTTCAACGGAGGGAGAATACCTGAGGTGCAATACCACCTGGGGTCACCTCATACATCTTTTGAAGGCCTACGCGGAGGGCAAGCCGATAGAGCCGCATTTCCCGGGATAATCACGGCAAGATCTGAGTGTCTCGCTCCAGAAATACGATGCTGTTTGCTGATGGGGCTTGCGAGGGGAGATCAAGGCCAGATCCCCCGCTCTGAGGTCACCTTGGCCACCCGCTCGATGGCCAGGACATAGGCCGAAGTGCGCAAATTCACCGGTTGAAGAGGCTCTCCCGAGCGGCCTAATTTCTTCCTCTGCTTCTCCAGAGTGTCCAGGGAACCGTTGAGC
>CBDUTA010000328.1:0-4114 GCA_965369785.1 uncultured bacterium | reverse complement strand
GAAAGGAGCCACTCTTCAATGTATAGGGTTGCAGTCGATACGGGAGGAACATTTACCGACGTCATTGTATCGGGTACGGGCGGGGTCCTGGAGTACGCCAAGGTCCCTACCACAGAGGAGCTTGAGGTCTGCCTGACCCAAGGGTTGGAGAAGGTGGCTTCCCGCCTTCAACTGAATTTGCAGCAGTTCCTTGCCCAGGTTGAGCTGGTTGTCTACGGAACCACAGTGGGGACCAATACTCTACTGACTCGAACGGGGGTCAAGGTTGGACTGATTACGACCAAAGGCTTCGAAGACATCTTGTACCTCCGGCAGGGGTGGAGGCCGGGGGCCACGATCTACGACTACACCATCCCTTACGTTCGGCCCTTTGTGCCCGGGTATCTGAGATTCGGTGTCGAGGAGCGTCTCCTCTGGAATGGCGAGGTGCAAACGCCTCTCAATGAGGATGAAGTGGTGGATGCCGTAAAAAAGATGAAGACACAAGGCGTCGAGTCCATTGTCGTTTGTTTCCTCCATTCCTATGAAAATGCCGCCCATGAAAACAGAGCAGCCGAGATTTGCCGCAAGGAGTTTCCAGAGGCCTATGTGATCACGAGTTCAGAGGTTTTGCCCAATATTCGCGAGTACGAGCGCTTCAGCACTACGGTGATTAGTGGCTACATCGGGCCGCGGGTGGTTCGCTTCCTGTCCCGGGTCGAGAAGTCTCTGGAAGGGCTCAAAGGGAGTCTGGTGATCATGACTGCCAACGGGGGAGTGCAGACTGCAGAAGAAGTCTCCAAGAGAGCCGGTCTGATCCTGAACTCCGGACCCAGTGCCGGACCGGTGGCGGCTCTTTCGGTGGCACACACGGTAGGGGAAAATGAACAGAAGTTCATTTCCACCGATATGGGGGGGACCAGCTTCGACGTCTGCAGCATCACCTCAACCGACATCCCCACCACCAGCACCCAGGTGTTCGATGGTGAAATCATCGGATTCAAGATGGTCGACTGTTTAACCATGGGAGCCGGGGGAGGCAGCATTGTGAGATTCGACCGACTGGGGATGCTTCGGGTTGGCCCCGAGTCGGCAGGTGCGGTTCCTGGACCTGCCTGCTACGGCAAGGGGGGGGTACAAGTCACGGTGACCGATGCCGACCTGCTTCTGGGATACGTGTCCCCGGAGTGCTTCCTGGGGGGTGAAATTCCACTGGACAGGAGCGCAGCCGAGGAGGCCATGGCCAAGTTGGCCGACAAGATGGAGCTGGACCCGACGGAGGCGGCTTATTCGGTCTATCGACTGGTCAATACCGATATGGCCAATAAGATATCGGAATATATGGTGGAGCGGGGACACGACCCCAGAGACTTCGTCCTGGTTGCGGGAGGAGGGGCGGGTCCGGTCCATATGGTCGATACGGCAGGCCGCCTGGGCGTCAAGAAAGTCATCATCCCCAAGTTCGCTTCCCTTTATTGCTCCACCGGATTGATGTTTGCCGACCTGGTCCATGACGCCGTAAAACCCTATATGGTAGAGCTCAACGGGGCTGATCTCGAGAAGTTGAATGGTTTTTACGATGAGATGGCTCAGAGTGCCATGGAGTCACTCAAGAGAGAAGGTGTCAGTGAGGATTCCATTACGATCATTCGAACCGCCGACATGAGGTATGTGGCCCAGTTCAGAGAGATTGAGGTTCCCATTCCCTTTGAGAAGATGGGAGAGAAAGAGCGAGCCCAGCTCAAGGAGATCTTTGACAAGAAGCATGAAGAACTCCTTTTGTTCTCGACACCCCAGAACCCGGCCCAGTTCATCTCTCTTCGATTAAAAGCGATCGGCGCCATGGCCAAACCCGAGTTGCCGACCATTGGTGTCGGGGAAGAGGACCCATCCGCCGCCTTAAAGAGTGAGCGCGAGTGTCATTTCGGGAAGTCGGGTCTTATCCTGACGCCCATCTATGACGGCGATCGATTACTGGCCGGCAATGTCATTGAGGGACCTTCGATTATCGAAGAAACAACAACGACCGTGGTTCTCCCTCCCTCCTGCCGCTGTACTGTGGGCACATTCGGTGATTACGTCATCGGGATCGGTTAGCAGTCCCATGTCGCAAAAAGTAGACCCCGTCACTACTGCCATTCTGCAGGATATCTTGCTGAGCATCGCTCGCCAGATGGATGCCTATATTGAATGGGCGTCCCCGAACTTTATCACCGCCATCATTCATGATGTTTCCACAGGGATCTTCACCGCCAAGGGAGAAGTGGTGGCTCTGGAGTCTCACATCTCCAACCAGTCGATCGGTTATTTTCAAATCAAACGGATACTCGAGGAGTTCGACGAAATTCATCCGGGCGACGTGTTTGTGATGTGTGATCCCTACCTGGGTGCAGGGACCCATCCACCCGATTGGAGTTTTTTCCGGCCCGTGTTTTTCCAGGAGAACCTGGAATTCTTCACCATGATTCGAACTCATCAGGTCGACAATGGCAGCTGGCAGCCACGAGCTTACAACCCCCTGGTCTACGATATTCACAGTGAAGGTCTCCGGTTGAGGCCGACCAGAATTTACCAGAAGGACGAGCTGGTCGAGGCCATCTACACGCTGATCCTGGACAATGTGCGCCAGAAAGATCTCGTGCACATGGATCACCTGGCCATGAACGGCGCTCTAAAATTTGCCGAGAAAAGGCTGCTGGAGCTGCTGGAAAAATATGGAAGAGATGCGATTTTCTCTAGCCTTCAACAGATGTGGGAGGCCACCCGTGTGGCCGTGAAATCGGAGATTGCGGCCTGGCCCGACGGCCAGTACGAGGGCCAGAGTTCCTGCGACGACGATGGTATGACTCTCGACGTTCCGGTAACCGTCCGGGTCAAGGCGAAGATTGAAGGGGATGGCCTGGTGCTCGACTTTTCTAGAAGCGATCCTCAGGTCAAGGGCATCATCAATGCACCCATCAGTCTGACCCATGTCAAAGCCTCCTATGCGGTTTACTGTTGTTTTCCGCCCGAACTCTCCCGACACTATAATCAGGGAAGCTACGATGCCTTCGAACTGGTGACCCAGCCCGGGACGGTGACCGACGCCCGATACCCGGCCCCCGTGGGTGCCTGTCCGCTGATTGTGGCGGCACAGATTCTGGAGGCGGTGTGGATGGCTTTGGGGCAGGCCATCCCGGAAAAAGTTCCGGCAGCCAACACCAGACCTCTGTGCGCGGGGGTCTTTGGAGTGGATCCGAGAAAAGGCAGGCTTTTGAGTTATGCCCATTTCTGGGCCGAAGGGGGCAATGGAGCACAGCAGGGTTGTGACGGCTGGCCAAACTCGGGTCCCACCAGTGCTCTGGGGACTCTGAAGAAGCCCTCCATCGAACTCTCCGAAGCTCTTCTCCCTTTTCGGGCCATCCGTTACCAGATTCATCAGGATGCTTGCGGCCACGGTCAATGGAGAGGGGGGCCGGGAACCATCTGGGAAGTCGAGAACCTGGGTGAGGAAGCGAGAGTCCTGACCGGCAATTGCGATGGAGTTACAACCATTTGCCCAATGGCGGGTAGACTCGGAGGGCAATCGGGTAAATTGAATCAGATGGCCCTGATCCGCGATTCCGAGGAGATCCCTATTCGAGCTGCTCGCAACCTCACATTACAGCCAGGTGACCGTTTCCGGATGATGAGTGGAGGTGGAGGAGGAGTGGGAAACCCCCTGGAACGGGACACTGAGAAAGTGAGGGGAGATGTGGAAGAAGGCGTCCTGTCTTTCGAGACGGCCCGGCAGGTTTACGGGGTCGTTCTCAGCGCCACCACCTATGAAGTGGATCGTGAGGCCACCGATAGGATGAGATCTGAACTCCTGGCAAGGGCGCCCAAGTAAGGAAAGAAAGATGAGGTAGATCTGAAATGTCGCACAAAGTCGATCCAGTCACCACCGCTATCCTGCAGGATATTTTACTGAGTATCACCCGCCAGATGGACTCCTATATTGAGCGGGCTTCCCCGAATTTTGTCACTGCTGTGATTCATGACGTCTCCACAGGGGTCTTTACCGACAAAGGGGAAGTGATCGCTCTGGAGTCTCACATCTCTAACCAGTCGATCGGCTATTTTCAAATCGGGCTGCTCCTTGAAGAGTTCGACGAGA
>CBDUTA010000327.1:0-4116 GCA_965369785.1 uncultured bacterium | reverse complement strand
CCGATTTGACCCATCTGCTCTTCCTTCATATTTCGAGTGGTCACGGCTGGAGTTCCCACCCGGATTCCGCTGGTCACCAGGGGAGGATGAGTGTCGAAAGGAATGGCGTTTTTGTTGACGGTTATGGCAGCTTCTTCCAAGGCCTTTTCGGCCTGCTTGCCATTCATGCCTTTGGAAAAGACGTCGATTAAGAAGAGATGATTGTCGGTTCCTCCCGAAACGATTCGAAATCCTTGTTCTTCGATGGCTCGAGCCAGGGCCTGGGCATTGCTGATGACCTGTTTTTGATATCTCTTGAAAGACTCTGATGCCGCCTCTTTAAGGCATACGGCCTTGGCGGCGATGATGTGAACCAGAGGTCCGCCCTGGATTCCTGGTAAAACAATTCTATCGATGGCTTTTTTGTGCTCTTCCTTGCACAGGATCATTCCACCACGCGGTCCTCTTAAGGTCTTGTGGGTGGTGGTGGTGACAAAGTCGGCATAGGGAACAGGACTGGGATGCAGACCCGTGGCCACCATCCCCGCGATGTGGGCAATGTCGGCCATCAAATAAGCACCGACTTTTTTGGCAATCTCCTGGAAGCGGTCGAAGTGGATCAGGCGGCTGTAGGCACTGGCTCCACACACAATCATTTTGGGCTTTTCCCGTTTAGCGATGTCCTCTAAGGCGGCATAGTCGATCTGCTCACTCTCCCGGTCCACACCGTAAGCCACTACTTCATACAGCTTTCCTGAGAAGCTCAAAGGGTGTCCGTGGGTCAGGTGTCCGCCATGGTCCAGCTTCATCCCTAAGATCTTGTCACCAGGCTCCAGAACCGCCATATAGACGGCCATATTGGCCTGGCTTCCAGAATGGGATTGGACGTTGGCGTGCTCGGCACCAAAAAGTTTCTTGGCCCGGTCAATGGCCAGATTCTCAACCACGTCAACGTTCTGACAACCCCCATAGTAGCGCCTGCCTGGATAGCCTTCAGCATACTTATTGGTGAAAATAGAGCCCATGGCCTCCAGTACGGCTTCGCTGGTAAAGTTTTCTGAGGCGATGAGCTCCAGTGTTTCGGACTGCCGCCTGGTTTCCATGAGGATGGCGTCGTAAATTTCGGGATCGACTTCGCGTAATGGCTTGATCACGGCCGCATGGTAGCTCACTTGACTGAACAGGGTCAAACGGATACAAGTAGGCCCCTTATGAAGTGGTCCCGACTCTTTGTTCCCACACTGCGAGAGGTTCCCGCCGAGGCGGAAGCTCCCTCCCACCAGCTTCTCTTGCGGGCGGGATTTATTCGACAATTGAGCGCAGGGATTTATTCTTATCTTCCCCTGGCCCGACGGACTTTACTGAAGATTGAAGCGATTATTCGGGAAGAGATGGATCACATTGGGGCCCAGGAGTTTCACTTGCCGGCTTTGCATCCCGCAGAACTTTGGAAGGAATCGGGACGCTGGGAGCTCATGGGTGAGAATCTGTTTCGTCTCAGGGACCGGACGGACCGCGAGCTGTGCCTGGGTATGACTCATGAGGAAATCTTTACTTCCCTTGCCCGCAACGAGATTCGCTCCTATCGAGAGTTGCCTCAGATCTGGTATCAAATCCAGATGAAGTTCCGAGATGAACCCAGGCCCAAGTCCGGTCTGTTGCGGACCCGGCAGTTCACGATGAAGGACTCCTACAGCTTCGATCTGGGACCGGAGGGATTGGATCAAAGCTACCATCTTCACAGTCAGGCTTATCGTGCCATTTTTGATCGCTGTGGGCTCGAGTATGTCAGGGTCGAGGCCGACTCCGGAGCCATGGGCGGCAGTGAGTCTGAAGAATTCATGGTGAAGAGCGAGGCGGGCGAAGATATGGTGGTGACCTGCTCGTGTGGTTATGCAGCCAACCTGCAGCGCGCCGTTTCCCAGATCTCTGAGGTTAGCGACGAAGAAGGGGACCTTTCCCCGAAGGAGATCCATACTCCGGAACAAAAAACGATCCGGGAAGTGTCGGACTTCTTAGAAATTCCAACCACCCGTCAGATCAAGTCGCTGGTCTATATTGTCGAGAATCGGCCCCATCTTATTTTGCTGAGAGGGGATCATCAGCTCAACGAAGCTCAGCTGGAGTCTGCTCTGGGCACGGGAGTGTTCCGTCCTGCCACTGCAGAGGAGATCCGCGAGACTTTCGGGGCCGATCCTGGAAGCCTGGGGCCCGTGGGGCTGAATCAGGTTCCGATCTTTGCGGACCACGCCCTTGAAGGGCGCCGCAACATGGTGTGCGGTGCCAACAAGGACGACTATCATTTGAAGAACGTCACTCCCGACAAGGACTTTAGTCCTACCTACCACAGTCTTCGAGAGGTCGAATCGGGGGATCGATGTGGGAGCTGCCAACAGCCTCTCGAGGTGGCAAAGGCTCTGGAAATCGGTCACATTTTCAAGCTGGGTTATAAGTACAGCGAGTCGATGGGTGCCACTGTCCTCACTGACGAAGGCAAGAAGGCTCCCATGATCATGGGAAGTTATGGAATCGGCTTGGAACGGATCATGGTGGCCGCAGTGGAGCTCTATCACGATGATGCGGGTATCGTTTGGCCCCGAAACATTGCTCCTTTTCAGGTCATCGTGACGCTTCTGCGTTCTGACCAGTTAGAGCAGCAGCAAGCGGCACAAGGGTATTACGAAGAGCTCACCCGCCTGGGCATCGATTGCCTGCTCGATGATCGCCAGGAGCGCCCTGGAGTCAAATTTAAAGACGCCGAACTTATCGGGATTCCCGTGCGCATCACCGTGGGTAACAAACTCAGCCAGGGAATCGTCGAGCTGTTCTCCCGAAAGGAGAAGACCCTTCAGGAAGTCTCCGCCAACGAGGCTGTCCAGGAGGCCGTGCGAATGCTGGATGTCTATCCTCTTTAGCCCAGACTACTCATTCCCCAAATTTCCCGGTTGCTAGCGCCGGTGGAAGCCCATAGAATGTCGGCAACGTCATGGGCAAAATGAAACTCCACTGGTGGATCTTGCTGGGAATCGTGGTGGGCGTGCTCACCGGCACCCTCATGAACCAGGCCTACGTCGACGAAGCTCGAGAAGCGGTGC
Source organism: uncultured bacterium (assembly GCA_965369785.1). Lineage (GTDB taxonomy): Bacteria > Acidobacteriota > UBA6911 > RPQK01 > JADFOI01 > JADFOI01. The sequence goes on along the minus strand of CBDUTA010000327.1, from coordinate 1,042 downwards.
TGGGGTCCGGGTACTCCGAAGCGACGCCCCAGCAGCTTCAGGTCAATGCTCAAAACATTAATGAAGAGCTGAGACGAAGGGTCATCTCAAGCCCCGTCGGGGCGGGCATCGAGGGACTCTCTCGCATCTTCATGAATCTCCTGAAGATGATTGTTCTTCCGCTCGTTTTTTTCTCCCTGGTTTTGGGAATCTCGGGAATGAAAGAAGCCAAGCGGCTTGGACGCATTGGGCTCAAGACCGGCGCGTGGTATGTCCTGACCAGTCTGTTCGCCATCATCACGGGCCTGCTTGTGGTGAATCTGGTCGGTCCAGGGAGAGGCACAGAGATTCGAATTCCAACGCAGGCCCTGGAAGCGCAGCCACCGGGATCCTTCTGGGATGTGATTGTGTCCATGATTCCTGAGAATATTATTGAAGCAGCGGCAACCTTCGACATGTTCGGCGTCATATTCTTTTCCCTTCTCTTTGGAATTTTCTTGCTGCTGGTCGAGGAAAAGGTTGCCGCCGGAATGTTGTCCTTCATTGAGGGCGGAGCTGCCGTGATGATGAAGATGACTCAATTCGTCATTTCGCTGGCGCCCGTGGGAATCGCAGCACTGATTGCGACCACGGTAGCCACCAGTGGGCCGAGCATATTTATCAGTCTCTTCCCTTATGTCCTGACGGTGTTTTTGGCTTTAGCGATCCATTTTCTGGTGACCCTTCCTCTCTTACTGATGTTTTTTACGGGTCTCCCTCCTTACCGTTACATGCGTGCCATGAGCCCAGCGCTCTGGACCGCATTTTCCACAGCCTCTAGCAGTGGAACATTGGCCGTGACCATGGAACGGGCTCGCCAAGGGGCGGGGCTGTCCAATCGCATCACCAGCTTTGTCCTGCCCTTGGGGGCCACGGTTAACATGGATGGAACGGCCCTTTACGAGTGTGTGACCGTGCTCTTTATTGCCCAGGTCCATGCCAGCACCCATCCCGATTTTCCTGCGCTTACGCTGGGAAGCCAGCTGTTCATTGTCTTTCTTGCGCTGACGGTCAGCATCGGAGC
>CBDUTA010000326.1:0-4145 GCA_965369785.1 uncultured bacterium | reverse complement strand
GGCTGATGGGGGTTGCGGGCGATCTCTGCGTCGCTCGTCGTCGCCGATGTCCCTGACCTCGCCTCCTCCTAGCCGGGTTTATGCATAGGTTCTTGTCACGAAGCGACGAAAGCGCCGACCTGGCAAGGCGCGCGAGAGGGGTACCCGCCTGTGCGGGTCGGCCCCCGCAAACGTACTGTACGGTACGTTGAGGAGGCCGACCGAGCGCAACGCGGCTAGGGCGGATGATTTCGTCGCTGCAGTAGAGAATTTATGCATAAACCCGGCTACCTCCTTGAACTCCCCTCCCAAGCCCTATCAGCAAATGTCATCGTATTCATGGGACAAGACACTTAGCTGCTTCCGGTAACCAGGGCCACCATATAGAGAATTCCGATTCCCCAATACGGCCAAACGAGAATAAAAGCGTAATTAGGCGTAGGCCGAATTGGAAAACTCCATGCCAGGACAACTGCTGGCCCAAAGCTGGCGATCGTCCAGATCAGATAGTCTTCGTCAAAAGGACCGAATCTATAAATTCCCAGGCTGATGAGCGCCGAAATCGTTATGGCTATCGGCATGATCCAACTGGTTCCCTGCACCCCAATCACTTTCGGCAAGGTCCTTGTCTCGGTGAGAGCATCGGTGGGTAAATCACGGATATCTGCGGCAGCCCGGGCACCGATCATTGCCATGAAAAAGACAGCGGCAACCCACACCATCAAGAGGGGAATCCCTCCCGTCGCTGCGGCTGCCAGCAGGACGTACAACGCTTGCAATAGGCCCAGCGTGATGGCGCGTCCCACCGGTCCATCCAGGGTGCCTGCCGCCAACCCCCAATAGGTGAGAAGCAAAACAGTAGCCGGAACCAGAGTAAGGAGATGGGTCCACACACAAAGTGAGAGTCCCGATACCACAAAACATACAATCCATTTCCGGGCCGTTTTCGCTTCCATCATGCCTGTGGATATGGGATTGACCGGCCAGAGTCGTGGCGCCCTCCTGTCCGCTTCACTATCCGTATGGAAATCCAGGGCAAAACCCGCCATTGCCAGAAACGCCCCTCCCAAAGTGATGGTCCACTGTTGTGGCCAGGGGACGTTGGCGACGAACGCGCTCACCCAAGTCAGGGAGGAAACCATGAGGACGCGGCCAGGTCTAACCAGTGCCAGAAATCCCCGAATTTTCGAAAACCATCCAAACCGCGTTAAAGGACTGACCAGCTGCCAGGCTCCCCGGGAAAGATTGCCCACAAAACGAATGGAAGGGTAACTTGTCTCAGACTTCATGATCAATTAGCCCTTTGTTTTGCTCATAGAGCCATCCCCGCTTCAGCGCGAGTTCTGCCTTACCCAGTTCACGGCCTAAGTAGGCAGAGTGACCCGGGATCGTAACCCAGCCGTTTCGAATAATAGTGGAACAGATTTCCAGTGCATTCTTTCCATGAAGGACTTTCAAAAGCTCGTGCTCATTGGAGTAGTGCTCGACCACAATCTCCCGGTCCTGTGAATTTACCTGAATCACAAAGAAGCCGGCTGGATCTGCTTTATAGTCCTGGCTTTCGCGGTGCCAACACTTGACCTGCTCCACCTGTCGTCGAGCCTTGCTTGAGACTGCTAGGCCCAAGGACTTAAATTTTTCCGGCTTGCGCTGCCTGGCACTCTGCACGGCTTCCAGCACAGTATCCGGGTCCACCTCACCGGTGAGATCAAGGATCTCAATCTGCTGGCGAAAAGCGGTGATTTCCTCCGACGTAACGTTCTTGATGACCGGCAGTATTCCGAGCGATTGAATGATTCTTCCCCCTGTGTCTACCCCGTGCTCTCTTAGAGCGATGAGTGACTGGCCTACCCGGTGGGGGGACTCTCGACCACACAGGATCAGGAATCGGATCGACGGATTAGTGACAATGTTGCGAATCATCTTTTCGATCCCGAGATTTTCCGTAAACGTCTTTCCAATGATGGCAATCTCATCTCGACGCCCAATCTTGCGCATGAGATCGAGGCTGCTCAGGGTGCAGACCGCCACCGGACTGTCCTTTTGTCCCACATAAAACTGTCCAGAGACAACGGGCCAGTCTTCACCTTTGAAAAACCAGCGCTGCTGAAGCTCGTCCAACTGGGTCATCACCCAGACCATGCTTTTATCCACGCCTGTTTTGATCTGTTGCAACCTCATGGTGTGCTCGCTTGTAGCTGTCCCCATTCCGGTGTAGGTCCTCGGGTATAAGAAAAACTCAGGACGTCAGTGGGACAGACACTGAGGCAAAGCCCACATCCTGTGCAATCCGGGGAATTGAGTTGACCGCCCTCCAAAGCAAACTCCATCACAGGGATTCCCATGTCACAGGTCTGGTCACACTTGGAGCAGCTAATGCACTTCGACGCGTCGGCTGCAAGACGGAATCTTCCCAGCTTCTGAAAAAATCCTAGATACGCCCCCATCGGACAGTTGTATCGGCATTTGGCCCGTCCCCCTAGAAAGGGAATCACGAAAACACCCACTTGAAAGGTCAGGTAGTGGATAAAAACCAACTGATACCACTGGGTGAGGGTTCGCGCTCCAATCCTTGCATCGAGGCCAATGGCACGAAGTATCGTCAAGATCACCACCAGACCCAACAGCCCCCAGCTCACCCACTGAAGCCGCTTTGCCCACACCCCTTTAGGCGCTCTGGACCGGAACGGCTCACCCAGAGTTTCAGCGATCAACGACCAGCGACAAAGCATGGTGCAGTAGAAACGCTTGCCCCGAAAATAGGTAATGATCGGAAGGACCATCACAGTACCCACAAGGGCCCACACCGTGTAAATAAGCGCGGTTTGTTCCCACCCATGGTCAGGGGCTGTGAAGACTGAGCGCAGGCTCAAGGGCCAGTACAGAAACAGCATCCAGGTGTACCCTCCATCACCACCTCCGTAGCTGGCTGGAACCCAACGGGGCAAGCTCTCGAAGCAGAGCTGAAGTAAGAGCAGACCCACAATCCGAATGCGAACCATTCTGCTCGGATAGCGCCAACAGACCAAGGCTGCCAGGGAACAATAGACCACCCAGAGCCCGTGTCCCCACATCCTGAGTCCCCAATAGCCCAGATTGAACAAAACCAACAACAGTACGACACTCAACACTCGGCCCGGTGTCGTCTTCAGGGCACGAGCAATGGGGTTTCTTGCCGAACTGTGGTTCAGGATTTCTTGAACTTTAATCAATGGTTATCTATGTTTATTGAGTTAATTTCTTAAGTCTTGCCAGGGCCAGCCACGCCGAGCCGGCGAAACATGCCACCACGACAAGAATGATGGCGCGTTCAGACAAGGCCACTGGAGTGAACACAGCACTGGCTAGAATGATTCCCCACCAAACACTCCAGATCAGTGCCAACACAAAGCCCAGCCGGCGTCTCCAGATAAAGAGGCCCAGCATAATCAGGCCAAACCCTATCGTCCCTTGGGCAAAAAGTGTTGCCGAACTGCCTTCAAGGGATAACAGTGGCCCGATCTCTAACTCCATTTCTTCCATTCCAGCGGAAGTAACCATGGCGAAAAACGCTACTGACGTGCACAACCAAACAGCACAAAGTATGAAGAGAATCGCTCTGATTTTTTGAGTGGCTAGGTTCAGCATCTTTCTTACCTGCTCCCTGTTACCTCTTCTTGTGAATCGAACTGCAAATATCTGAACACTTTAAGCCGAGGCATGAATTTTCCGGTAATCGTCCTATAGGCACCATATCTCTGGCCAAAGGCTTCGATTAATTCCTCTTCTTCGACTAGCGTGCGTCTCACAATGACAACAAAGATGATGACACTCATGAGCAGGATAACCCAGTTGGCCAGCACGACACTCAAGGAGATCCAAAACACAGTCCCCACTGAGTAAAGAGGGTGCCGAACCCAGCGATAGGGGCCGTCGGTGACGATCCTTTGTCCGTTCCGACACCCCATATGACTGCTGAGATTTGGGCCCAGAGAACGAAAGATCCAATAGAGTAGAGGCACAGTCGTTGCTCCAACACCCCCGGCCCCGTAACGCAGCCAGATGGGGAGATCGAGTCGTGACCAAGTTATCCAAGACGGATTAAGGATGGAAGTCAGCAGCGCAACCATCCCAAGAAGCCCTAACAGCCTTACCACCATCCAAATCACCCAACCCTCTGCAGGCCT
>CBDUTA010000325.1:0-4147 GCA_965369785.1 uncultured bacterium | reverse complement strand
TTGGCCGTCAAGGGATGGGAGCGGATTCGACCTGGTATCCGGCTTACTCGCTGGCCGGCGAGCGGAAAATAAAGGTGTAGTTCCTGCGGTCGTGCTTTCGTGAATTCGTGCTTTCGTTCGGTAGGGGGCAGCCACCGGCTGACCCCTACGAAGAATCTGACTTTTCCATGAGGAGCTCGAAGCGGTCCTTGCTTTCCCTGAAGTGGCCCATGCATTTCCACAAGAGAAAAGTGGCGATCAAGTGAGCTGCCACGGTCAAGCTGAGCAGAGAGTAGCGAATGCCCCCCACGCCGTAGCTTTCTTCGGTGAAAAGGTAATCTGTGAGCAGCGCTAAAACGAGTGGGCCCAGGGCCAGCCCCATCATGTTGACCACCAGAAGGTAAATTGCCGAGGCCTGGCCACGCATGTTGTTGGGCATCAACTCCTGAATGGCTGCAGCGCCCAGGGCACCCGGTAGGGCGGCCAGGAAGACGGCGAAAATGACCAGGAACATGGCAGAGTTCGCGTCAGAGAGAAGTGGGAAGGCAATTCCTGCCGGAAACCAAATCCAGGCCGCAATGAAACCGACGCGGATCTTGGAGTCGCGATAGCCTTTTCGGGCTAACCGATCAGCGAAATAGCCCCCGCTGAAGATACCCAGTGCTCCAAAAGTGGCGAAGATGCCTCCGTAAATCAAGCCGAACTGGGCCGCTTCCCAGCCATGCACGCGTCGGAACATCTCCGGCAGCCAGGCTGTGGTTCCCAAGCCTGAGAAGGCCAGAAGAGCAAAGCCGAGATTGTGGGTGACGATGGTCTTCCAATTTTGTCCCATGTGACCCAACACTTCCCTCAGGGGAATGCTCACCGATTGGGAAGCTGTTTCCTGTGCGTTTCTCCTCAGTAAACCTCTTCGCAGGGGCTCGCGAACGGTGAGCAATAAAAGGGGGACCACCAGCAGACCCGGAAGTCCCACAAGAAAGAAGACCTTCTGCCAGGGTTGAACGACACCCAGAAGGGGTAGCTGCCAGGGGGCTGTTTCCCGGACATAGGTGATGGCACGTCCCCCGATGATGTAAGCGAGCCCGGAGCCGAGATAGATGCCCATTCCATAAAAGGCGATGGTCCTACCCAGTTTTTCCCTGGGGAAATAGTCCGCGATCATGGAGTAGGCCGAAGGCGACAGGGAGGCCTCTCCCACACCGACACCGATGCGCATCAGGAGCATTTGCCAAAAATTCTTGGCGATTCCGCAGCCGGTGGTGAGAAGACTCCACAGGCCGAGCCCCACGGCGATGATGATGCGGCGGCTTTGAGAGTCTGCCAATCGCCCAAAGGGGATTCCAAAGAGGGTGTAGAAGATGGCAAAGGCCGGGCCCATTAAAAACCCCGCATGCCAGTCCCGGTCCAGATTCAGTCCTTTCTTCAGATCGACGATCATCATGCTCAGGATCTGGCGATCGATGAAGGCGAAAGCGTAAATCACCATCAAAAAAAAGACCACGTACCAGGCGTATCGGGTGGAGGGGTAGGGTTGTTCCTCAGTGGATGGGAGTGCTGTATCGTTTTTCGATGGCACTTTCGGTGACCTCTTTGTAGTGCCCGCTCTGAGAGCGGCCACTACAAGACCGAGTCCTGTGAGGTGAGTGAGATTCGCTCCTCAGCAAGCAGCTTTGCGAAGCGCTCTCCGCGGTCGATCATGAGCAGGGGAGGACGTGATCGTCGAAGTTTCTCCCGCTGTTCTGTTGTTTCCTTTGCCAGAACTTTCACCTTGTGAGGATCCAGCACCACCCCGTAGTCCTGCTTGGCCGAGTGCCTCGAAACCAGGCCCAGAGCCACGTCGCGGGCCACTTTCTCCGGCTCTCGATCCAAAGGATCTCCCCAGCCCCCACCTCCGGGAGTCATCACCCGCAGTAGATCGCCTTCCTTGATGGGCATAAAATCAGTTTTGGTGGGATTGGGGAGCTCTTCTTCCATTCCCGGGTTGAGGATGTAAAGGCTTCCCGCACCGGCTTTCCCCCCGGCCGCTCCGAAGGGCTGAAGGAGCATCCGGTCGTCTCGAATCATGATGAAACCGTCGGTGAGAAAGCGAATCTCTTTCAGGTAGCCCAGACCGCCGCGGAACTTGCCAGGACCTCCGGAATCGGGGCGCAGGGCCAGCCGCTCCACGCGGACCGGGTAAAGGGTTTCGTAGAACTCGCAGGGAAGGTTTCGTCCGGCCACATTGGCCGTCACACAGTCGTCCCCGTCGGCAAAGGGACGAGCTCCGGAACCGCCGCCCATGACATCGCGAATCAAAAACTGCTGACCCTCGCTGTCTTTGGCCACCAAAGCCACAGAGGATCGGGTGTCGGAGCAACCTGTTCCACCTCCCGCCATAGCTTTGACCAGGGCGCCCATGCACACTTCCGTTAAGCGGAAGATGGTCCAGTGGCGATTGGAGCAGGAGGCGGGAAAGCGGGGATTGAGGATGGATCCAGCAGGAATAAGAGCTTCCAGAACTTGCGTCTGACCGTCATTCATGACGATATCGGGAGCCAGCAGGCGCAAGATGCAGGAAAGGTACTTGACGTAATACTCCCCGTTGGCCGGACAGTTGATAGAGACCTTCACCTGATCTTCAGTTCCCGCAAAGTCAAAGACCATGTGCTCGGCGTTTTTGCGGAGGGCGACTTTCATTCGAGCGAACTCCAGGGGTTCCTGTTTGGACATGCCAGCTGTCTCAACGAAGTCTTCAAAGAGGAATTCACCGTCAGGGATTTGCGGGAGTACTTCCTCCTTGAGGGTGCGGGCACAGCGATCCAGCAGAGCTTCAAAGCATTCCTCGATGGACTCCAGGCCATAGCGGTTGACGAGTTCCTGGACGCGGCGAATGCCGATTTGGCAGGCAGCGATCTCCGCATCCAGATCTCCCTGGATCATCTCAGGAAAACGGGAATTGTTGAGGATGAAATCGTACAACGGTTGGTTGAGCCGGCCACCCTCGTACAGCTTGACGGGCGGAATGATCAATCCCTCCTGAAAGATTTCCGTCGAGTCCAGACACATGCTGCCGGGTTTCATTCCGCCCACATCATGGATGTGTCCGTAGACCTGAATGAAAGCAATCAGTTGGTGATTCCAGAAGGCTGGGGCTGTGATGCAGATATCGGGAAGATGGGAGATTCCGCCGCCCTTGTAGGGGTCATTCCAGATGAAGACGTCCCCCTCTTCGATCTGCTCGGAGAAGCCGTCCAGGATGGGGTCCACGTTGGCGGCCGAGGAGACCGCAGAGATGCCGCGGCCGCGTCGGTCAAAGACGGCGGCGCGATAATCGTGCTGCTCTCGGATGATCGTGGAGCGAGCGGTTCGCTCCACTTGAAGCTCCATCTCCTTGCGAGAGGACTCAATGGTGCCTTCCACAATTTCCAGCAAGATGGGGCTAAGGATCATCAGGGTTGTTTGGCTACTCCCGGACGCTTACCACGTCCTGATCCAGGTCAAAGGCGGGCTCTGGCCACACTCCGGACTTGTAGTTTTCCCGGATATTGCGTTGGCGCACCGTTCGAGTTTCGTCCAGACCTTCGATGGGCTGATCCAGCCACAGGTTGGATCGCCAGCCCCCCTTGGCAGCGGCATATTCATGAGAGAACATCTCCGTTCGAATGGTCCCGCTGCTGATCGAGCGGTTCCTCTGATAGCGCAGCATGTTGATATCCACCGTGGCTCGCGTGGTCGTTTCCCCTGGGCCGGGGGGAGTAGCCGTCAGGATCTGGCCCATGTAGTCGATGACCAAAGAGCGTCCACGGGAAGCGCCCAGGCCCCTTCCAGCATTCGCGTATTCACCAATGTTGGCCGATGCCCAGTAGCTTACCGTATCGACGGCGCGGGCGATTTTGAGGAAATCGCTGGTTTCGGTGATCTGATCCTGAAATTCCGAGGTGGGGTGCAGGATGACCTCAGCTCCGTTGAAAACGGTGCAGCGGGCCAACTCGGGAAACATACACTCGCAGCAGGTCAGACAGCCCAGACGGCCCAACGGTGTGTCGACGACGGGAAAGAGCGCCTCCCGGCCGTAACGGCGGATGAACTCGTCGTAGACGTCACAGGGTGAGGTGTAGGGAAGCAGGAAAGCGTTGTGATTGTGTTTCCAGTGCTTGAGAATGATCTCTCCCCGGGGATCGATAATAAA
>CBDUTA010000324.1:0-4150 GCA_965369785.1 uncultured bacterium | reverse complement strand
CTGTAAACCATGTCTTGGAAGTTGACACCTGAGGTGCCTCCCACATTCCGGAGGTGCCCTGGCTACAGCTTTCTTCCTCCAGCAACCAGTTGGGAGGTTTTGGAATTTGAGATTTAGGATTTGGGATTTGATTCTTATCTAAGACCGTATCTTTTGATCTTCTTGAATAACCCCTGGCGGCTCAATCCCAATCGGGCTGCGGCACGGAGCTGGTTGTTCTGGCAGGCCTCCAGAGCGTCCAGAATCATTTCCTTTTCCAATTCCTCGACGGTTTCCGCCACCACTTCCTTCAGGGAATGGCTGGCCTTACGATCGATCCGAACACTCTTGCGGATGGCATCCGAGAGGTGCTCTCGATCGAGGACCTTCTTGCGAATGGAAACCACCAATCTCTTCATCTCGTTTTCTAATTCCCGAACATTTCCCGGCCATTGGTAGTTGGCCAGGGACTCCATGGCACCGGGAGAAAATTCCTTTTCTCCCTTGCCCATTTCCTTACAGTAGAGGGACAGGAAATGATTGGCCAAAAGGGGAATGTCCACTCGAATCTCGCGAAGTGGAGGCGTCTTCACGTGAATCACCTTCAGGCGATAGTAGAGGTCTTCGCGAAAGTTGTTGTTCTTGATCTCTTCTTCCAAATCCTTGTTGGTGGCAGCCAGGACTCTCACATCTACCGGAATCCATTTTCTGCCACCCACTCGTTCCACTACTTTCTCTTGTAAGGTACGAAGGATTTTCGCCTGGGCTACGAGACTGAGATCTCCAATCTCATCCAGGAAGAGCGTGCCCCCATCAGCCACCTCGAATTTTCCTATCCGCCGTTCGACTCCGGTGGCTACACCTTTTTCGATTCCAAACAGCTCACTTTCCAGGAGGGTTTCTGGCAGGGCCGCACAATTGACGGTGACCAGTGGTCGCCGGGCGCGGGAGCTGCCATGATGAATGGCTTTTGCCACCAGCTCCTTTCCTGTACCACTCTCCCCTTCGATGAGGACGCTGACTTCGCTGTCACTCACCTGTTCCAGCAACCTCACGATCTTCTGAACTTTTTCACTGGTACCCAAAATGTGCTGGGTAGCGAACTTACCCTCAACCTCTCTCCACAGCTGGGTATTCTCCTCCAGCAGTTTGTCCCGGTGCTGCTTCAGGTTCTGGAAGAGCTGTGCCGTTTCGATGGCAATGGCCGCATTGGATGCCAGAGCCTGCAGGATATCCTGATCCTCGCTGTTGAAGGCACCCTTCTTCTTATTCAGCACCTCGAAGGTTCCAATGATCTCCCCGTCGTAGTTTTTCAACGGGACCGCCAATACCGACTTGGTTTTATAGCCCGAATCCTGATCCACATTCAGGTAGAAGCGCGTATCCTGCTGCGCATCCTTGACATTGATCACTTCACCGCTCATGGCCACGGCACCGGCAATTCCCAGGCGTGCATCGAACCGAATCTCTTCACTGTCAAGGGCAATCCAGGACCAGAGTTCCCGCTTGTCCTTATCCAATAAAAAGATGGAGGCACGATCGGCCTCCACCAGCCTGGCAGCTTCCCGGGCCAGCAAATCCAGCAAAAGGGCCGGATCCCTCTTCGAGTTCATCTTCTGACAGATTTTCAGAATGGCTAGGAGCTTTTCCTCAGACGGGGCGGCGCCATTTGTGGGGTTTTTCTTGGGCATATTTTCCCAGTAATCCAGTGCCGTCGCCCATTTCAAGGGGCGGCAAATCAATAACCAGCGGTGATGTCCCTGTCACCTTTCGTATACATCCGCAGTATGAGTGTAAACCCATTGGACCGTTTATGTCAACACGGGTTTACATTCCCTGTGGAAATCTGGCTAGTGCTGTGGAAAAAGTGGGGAGAAGAGGAGACAGGAGGGGTCGTTGGTGAGGTCGTGTTTTCCTAGGAAAACGAAAGCACGAAAGCACGAAAGCACGAGACTGAGACAGGAGGTACAATGACTACTGTGCAAAAAACAATCCGCATTGGAAATGCCAGCGGATACTGGGGAGACGACCTGGAGGCCCTGCACCAACAACTCTCAGGACCGCTGGACTACGTCACCTTGGATTTCCTGGCCGAAATCACCATGTCCATCCTGCGTAAACAGCGCTCCAAGAATGCCCGGCTGGGCTATGCCACTGATTTTCTCGACCAGATGCGGACTTGCCTTCCCCTGGTCCGTGAAACCGGGACTCGAATCATAACCAATGCGGGAGGCATCCATCCAGGCAGCTGTGCCGAGGAACTGGCCAAGATCGCACACGGTTTGGGAATTCAGGTCAGGATCGCAGTGGTTGAGGGCGATGATCTTACCGATCGTCTGGACGAACTCCTTCAAAAAGGAATCCCTCTCAAAAACATGGAAACCGGCCAGGAGCTCAAAACCATCCGCAAACAGGTCCAGGGTGCCAACGCCTATCTGGGTGCTGCACCCGTCATCAAGGCCCTGGAAAAGGGAGCCCAGATCATCATCACCGGCCGTGTCAGTGACGCCGGCATCACGGTGGCCCCACTGGCCTTTGAATTCGAATGGAGTTTACAGGATTGGGATCGCCTGGCGGCAGCGGCGGCAGCGGGCCACATCCTGGAGTGCGGAGCTCAAGCCAGCGGCGGCAATATCACCGACTGGCAGGACGTTCCTTCCTTTCTGAACATGGGCTACCCCATCGCCGAGTTCTTTGCCGACGGAAGCTTCTTTGTCACCAAGCACGAGAAGAGCGGAGGCGTGGTCAATCGCCAGAGCGTCACCTCTCAACTGGTTTACGAAATCGGAGATCCGGCGAGTTACATCACCCCGGATGTCATTGCCGACTTTTCCACCATTGTCCTGGAAGATCAGGGCAAGGACCGGGTTAAGATTTCAGGGGTCAAGGGAAAACCCCGTACCGATCAACTGAAGGTCTCCCTCTCCTACCGGGCCGGCTACAAGGCCCACAGCACCCTGATTGTGAGTGGCCCAAAGGCGGTTGCAAAATGCCGTCTTGTGGCCGATCTGCTGTGGAAGCGTCTGGGGCTGGAATTCGAAGAGACGAGCACCGAACTGGTGGGGCACAGCGCCTGCCACCCGCATCTGCCTCCGCCACAGGATCCGCCTGAAATCCTGCTTCGATTGGGAGTCCGAGACTCCCATCGAGAACGCGTTGAGGCCTTTACCAAGAAATCGACTTCCCTGGTTCTCAACAGTGTTCCCGGAGTGTCCACGGGGACACGACCCCGGGTGCAGGAAGTCCTGGCTTACTGGCCTTGTCTGATTCCCGCCTCGGAGGTCACGGCAAGCGTGACCCTGCTGGAGAGCGGCCAGACCTTTCAGATTCCCTGGGAGCCGACCCAGCAAAAGGAATCCTCATCGCCTACCCAAGGTCCGGAGCCTCAGGAAGAGGCCCCATTCACCGCTACAGGCCGTTCCGTTAGAGTGCCCCTGATGAAACTTTGCTACGCGCGCTCAGGGGATAAGGGAGACAACTGCAACATCGGCGTGGTGGCCCGCAGCCAGGAAATCTACCCTTGGATGTGCCAACAGCTCACTGCCCGCAGGGTTAAGGATTACTTTGCAGAGATCTGCCAGGGAGAAGTGGAGCGCTTCGAGATGCCCAATCTCCTGGCCTTAAACTTCCTGCTCCACGAGTCTCTGGGAGGAGGGGGAACGGTCTCGCTTAGAATCGATCCTCAAGGGAAAACTCTAGCCGAAGCTCTGCTGAGGATGGAGGTGGAGGTGCCGGACCAGCTGATCCCTGACCCCTGACCTGGTCAGGGGTCAGGGATCAGCTGGAAATTCAAAATTCCAAATTCCAAATCCTAAATCGAATTTGAACTCTGGAACTTGAAACCTGGAACCTGGAACGCGCGCGAAGCGCGCTTTAGCCCCCTGGTGTCGCTGCCTGACCCTTGGCCCTCAGGAGCATCACGGCGATGGCAATAAGCGCAAAGTTGTCACAGGCTCGGGAAAAGGACTCGGCAGGAAAGCCTCTGATGGCACCACCTGTCACGCTGGCCAGGATTCCAAGAATGAAGGTTAAGGCGGCGAGTAAAACCAACCCTTTGACGACATGGTCCATGACTGACCTCCTTTTAGGCAGATTGACTCATCTGCATTTTCGGGGAGCTTAGCATGGCCTGGTGAACTTTTTTTGGGCCCGCAGGCTAAAGCCTGCGGCT
>CBDUTA010000323.1:0-4166 GCA_965369785.1 uncultured bacterium | reverse complement strand
AGCGGTCCCATTCTGGAGAACGTCAAATCAGGCGATGAAATCAATCTCCTGGAGTTTCCCGTTCCCAAGTGGCATGAATTGGACGGAGGACGCTTCATCGGGACGGGGAGCGTGGTGGTCACCAAGGATCTGAACTCGGACTGGATCAATCTGGGTGCCTACCGAATGATGGTCCACGACGAGAAGACCTGTGCCCTCAACATGGTGGCGGGTAAGCATGGGCGTCAGCAGCTGGATCGCTACTTCAGCGAGGGCAAGCCCTTTCCCGTTGTGGTCTCCATTGGCCACCATCCCCTGCTCTTTCTTTTTGCCGGTCTGGAGGTCAGTTACGGGATCAGTGAGTACAACTACGTCGGCGGTATCCTGGGCGAGCCGGTGCAGGTCATCAAGGGTGAGGTGACGGGTCTTCCCATGCCTGCCGCCTCGGAATTGGTGCTGGAGGGCTGGTGCCAACCAGGTAATTTCAAGATGGAAGGTCCCCTGGGTGAGTTCCACGGGTATTATTCGGCCACCGAAAAGGGAGCACCGGTACTGGAGGTGGAACGGGTTTACCACCGAAATAATCCCATCATGTTAGGAACGCCTCCGGCTAAGCCGCCTCACGATTACTCGTATTCAAAAAGCGTTATGCGATCGGCGATGCTCCATGAAGCTCTGGAGAAGGCCGGAGTTCCGGGCGTGGCCGGCTGCTGGGCGGATGAGGTGGGAGGAGCCCGCATGTTGCTGGTGGTCTCCATCAAGCAGGGCTATCAGGGCCACTCCCGCCAGGCTGGACTGGTGGCCTCCCAGTGTCATGTCGGGGCCTATCTGGGACGCTATGTGATTGTGGTGGATGAAGACATCGACCCCTCCAATCTCGAGAACGTGATGTGGGCCGTGGTCACCCGCTCCGACCCGGTTCGGGATATTGAGTTCATTCACCGAGCCTGGGGTTCCAAGGGCGATCCTCAGAGGGTGACCTTTGAACAGAAGGTACCTTATAACACCCGTGCCATTATCGATGCCTGCCGTGCCTATGAGTATCTGGATGTCTTTCCACCTGTTGCCGAGGCCAGTCCCGAGCTCGAACAAAAGCTCCGGGAGAAATGGAAGGACATACTGGGCGGTTAGTCGTGCATATCTGGGACAGGCCCAGAATTCTCGCATAAACCCCTGTAGTGAAAGGAGAATTTTTGGGGCTGGCACCGAATTCCCCTAAACGGCTCCAACACGACAGCCTATGAAGACTCCGGGTTAGAAGTCAAAGACGTAGGTCAGCTTGGCGATGAAGGCTCTCTCCACCACTTCTCCGGTGGTACTGCGCCTCTCGTTGTAGACCAGGAAGAGATCGCTGAGAGGCTTGTAGATGAAGTTGAAGCGGATGTTGCTGGAGATTTCCTTGACGGTGCTGTTGTACTGGATCAACGCGTCTAAAAACATAAGGGTAGTAAAGGAATAGCGCCAGCGGGAGGTCACCAGATGGGTCGTGAAGTCCCCGGAAGGTAAATTGACGTCGTCATAGTTCCAGGCAATATCAGCCCCCAGGTGGTAACCGGGCTGAAAGCTAAATTCCATCTCGTAGGAATCCTTCTCGCCGTCAAAGAAATTCCCCGTCCTGAACATGATGCGGCCACTGAACATGCGGCTCCGGTTGCTGTTGAAGGCAGTGGAATACTCTACGAATGGATAGTCACCCACCGGGATTTCTTGACCCTCCCGGATCTCAAACGGTTCATCCAGACGCTCGAATCTCTCCCTGCGCGTAAACCAGACGTTGCTGGAGTCTTCAAATGAAACGGAGATATTTTGGTCAAACCTTCGAGTTTCCAGAACACTTTCCTGGTTGGTAATGTACTCAACGGAAGCAGAGGGTCGAAACTCGCGAATCCAGGGAATGGCCTCTCCCGGTCTGGGGCGCACGGTGAACTCACCGGTGCTTTTTCGAATTCCCGTGCGTGGCGCAAAGCCCACTTCAGGATTGAAGTTGTCCTGGATGCTCACATACTCGGCTTTGATATCGAGGAGCCGATCGTTCCAATTCACGCTCACGTCTCCGGCCGCATCCTGCCCTTGAATTTTCGAGGTATCGGTTTTCAGCAGATAGGAAGCAATGTCCAGATATCTGAAGAAGTTCAAATTCGTATCCACGCCGTAGGTGCGATTAAATTCTTCGCTGCCGACCTGCTTGTTGACGAATATCGCACCGATATCTGAATTGAGAAGAATATCCCGGCGCACACGAGCTACCGAGAAATTGGTGGAAGGAGTCTCTTCGAAGTGATCGGTTTGCATGGAGAGAACACCGAGGCGATAGCTGCCGGCTGTTCCGCTGAGACGAACGCCCCCCAGGATAGGTACTACCTGGCCATCTTCAATGCCGATCCTGCGGCTGAAGAAAGGAATGATGTCCTGCGATTGGCGGAATCCTCGAACCTGTCTTCCAAACTGGAAGATATTGGCATTTTCCAGGAAAAACTCGCGTTTCTCGGGGAAGAATAGACTGAAGCGAGTCAAATTGATTTGCTGCTCATCTGCTTCAACCTGAGCAAAGTCGGTGTTGACGCTCAAATCCAGGGTCAGTCCAGGCGTGAGGCCGTACTTGACGTCAAAACCCACCTCGGGAATGAAATCAACATCATCCCCTTGGCGACGCTCAATGGGAGTCGAGAGGTAGGGTTTAACGTACAGATTACGCCCTTGACGCATCCCGCTGATGCCATCCAGTTCACCCGCCAGTGAGACCCGGCTTATCCCGTAAGGACGTGGGATCGGTGACCAGTAAGTGTCTTCATTCTTACGCCTGATTTTCCGGTAAAAATTCACGCCCCAAACCTGGCGTTCATTGTCCCTGAAGCGCAGGGTCTTGAAAGGAATCGCCATTTCAAACTGCCAGCCCAATTCAGTGATTTTGCTTTTTACGTACCAAACCGCGTCCCAATCAAAGTTGGCGGTCTTACCGTCTCCCCCCATCTGTCCCTCTCGCAGGGCTCCTCTGGGGTTGGTGCCAAAAATGAAAGCGTTGCGATTATCGTCAAACGTATCCAGCACCACTGAGAAGTGATCCCCCGCATTAGGAGCATAATCTCTCCTCACATCGGTGATTATAAGCCCCTCCGGACTAGCTGAATCGAAACAATAAACTCCGATGTAGAGGTTCTCATCGTCATAAAGAAGCCGCACCTCGGTGGGCTCTGTTGCCGGTTGAACGTCTCTGGGCTCCTTCTGGGTGAAATCAGCGGCGGGTTGGGCAAGAGTCCATTCCCTCTCGTCCAGGATTCCGTCAATCAGAATGGGTGAGCTGACATAAACGGCGGTGAGTTGTTTCTCCTCCGGGGCGCCCAGAATTGTCTGTATTCCACAGCAACTGAGAAGGGCTATCCCCAAGACCAGATGTCCGTTGTGAGTGGAGTTACTTTCAGCCATGAAGCCCCCGGAGTATATCGAAGATTTCTGACTGGGTCTTCAGGATGAGAGCCGTGAGCCCGTAAGTTGTTCTTCTACAACATGGCACCAGATCTTGTGTCCCTCTACATCCAGTTCCCGCGGCTCTGCTCGCTTGCAGATATCGATGGCCAGGGGACAGCGGGGGTGAAATCGGCATCCCGAAGGGGGATTCAGTGGGGAGGGTACATCACCAGGTAAAATGGTTCGCTGCTTCCGGCGGGTTGGATCCGGCACTGGCACGGCGGAGAGCAGAGCCTGAGTATAGGGGTGCAGTGGGTTGCGATAAAGTTCCGTGCTGTCGGCCAGCTCCACGATTTTGCCCAGATACATGACCGCCACTCGATCGCTGATGTATTCGACGACCGAGAGATCGTGAGCAATAAAGAGGTAGGCCAGGTTGTAGCGTTTCTTGAGCTCCGCCAGCAGATTGATGATCTGTGACTGGATGGACACGTCCAGAGCGGACACCGGTTCGTCGCAGACGATGAACTTGGGACTCAGGACCAGTGCTCGGGCGATGCCAATGCGCTGCCTTTGTCCGCCCGAAAACTCATGAGGAAATCGGTTGATGTAGGCGGGATCCAGACCGCATTTTTGCAGAGTGTCCCGGATGATCTCGGCCCGCTCCTTGCGGTCCCCGCGGCCGTGAATGGCCAGAGCTTCCCCGATGATAGCACCCACTGTCATGCGCGGATTGAGGGAGCTGAAGGGGTCCTGGAAAATGATCTGCATGTCCTGTCGCA
>CBDUTA010000322.1:0-4175 GCA_965369785.1 uncultured bacterium | reverse complement strand
GGACTCAGGAGATCCTTCGAGTCGGGTGGGGGAAATTGCTGTACAATCTGTCCTTTCGGAATCTCACTCATCGATATTTCACTAATATTGCCCAATTCGAATCCTGCGTCTGAAACCATCAATCGTGCTACTCTCAAGGGAGATCCTATCAAATCTGGAACGGGATGCGTTTTCGGTCCCAGGCTCAGAATGATCTGAACTTTTCTTTCCGCCTTAATAGTTCTTCCCGGTTGAGGGTGCTGAGAGATAACGACTCCTCTGGGAATCTCTGGGTCGAAGCGCTCCCCCATAACCTCCCGTTTCAGGTGAAAACTCTCAAGGATCTCTGTGGCCTCTCCCACCGGCTTCCCAGCAATCGAGGGCATGACTACCTCTGTCCCACGGACGGCCAGTCGCATTCCCAGGTAAGCACTGGAGAGACCGACGGCAATCAAAACCCCCACAAGGACGGTTACCTGGCTCACAATCAGGACCTGCTCATGGATCGTGCGCGCTTCGCGTTTCGTGCCGTCGGACATGCGCGCTTCGCGCCCTGTGCTTTCGGGCGTAGGCGCTTCGCGCCCCGTGCTTTCGGGCTTTCGTGCTTTCGTGCTGTAAGGCAGGCGCGCTTGGCGCTTTGTGCTGTCAGGCGTGGGCGCTTCGCGCCCCGTGCTTTCGTGCTTTCGTGCAGTCGTGCGGTCGGACGGTGGTGCTGTTGTGCGGTCGGGCGTGGGCGCTTCGCGCCCCGTGCTTTGGTGCAGGCGCGCTTCGCGCTTCGTGCCGTCGGGCTGTGGTGCCTTCGTGCTGTCGGGCGGTTGTTTTGTCATCTCGTGGCCCTCATTTAATCTAGCATGCTGCGTTTATACGTGTCTAATGACGAGCAACAGTCAAAGGAGACTAGAGACAGGCGGCCCCCCGACTGCACGAAAGCACGAAAGCACGAAAGCACGAACGCACGGGCCCCTCAGGGGCCACCCCGCCTCACTCGGGCGGCGAAGAAGCAATCTCCGGGATGGGGCTCTGGGTAGGTTCGATGAAAATCACCGATCAGTGCGGCATCGGGTTCCTCAGCCAGAAACTCTTCGATGACCGATTCATTTTCCTCAGGTTCCGTCGAACAAGTTGAGTAGGTCAGCACTCCCCCCGGACAAAGCATTGAAAAACCGCTCTGGAGCAGGGCGAGCTGCCTGGAATGAAAACGACACAGGTCACCTTCTCGAATCTTCCAGCGAATATCCGGATTCGAGCGCAGCGTACCCAAACCGCTGCAAGGAACATCCAGAAGTACAAAGGCGAACGATTTTCGGAAAGGTGGAGTAGAGCTGAGATCGGCATGAATAAAGCTCAGATCGGGTATTTGAAGGAACTCGGCCCGATTCCGTGTTTCCCTCAGTCGTGCAAAGCTGGAGTCACAACAGCAAAGTTGAGCATCTCTTTCCTTCTGAGAAGCTAAAAGGAATGATTTCCCCCCTGGAGCACAACAAAAATCAGCCAACCTGCGATGATTCCTGACCTCGACAAGATAGGCGATTTCCTGGCTGGCCACATCCATAAAAAAACAGAGCCCTTCCTTATAGACTCGGTGCTGGGTGAAACCTGAGGCATCCACAGTGACGCAATTGGGCAATCGGGGATAGACCTGGTAGGCAATCTCCTCCTTTTCGAGTTGCCTGCAAAAAGATTGCAGGTCGGTTTTGAAGATGTTGACCCAAAGGGCTAAAAGGGGTGGCTCATTATTCCTGCGCAATAAGTGCTCCGTTTGTTCGGCCCCATATCGAGTCAAATAGCGCTGGACCAGCCATTCCGGATGGCTGAACCGTACCGCCAAGGCATGGGCAGACGTGCCCTCAGGAAGTGTAGGTTTCTCGCGCAGGAAACTGCGCAGTATGGCATTCACGAATCCTGCGGCGGAGGCCTTACGAAACTGCCGGCACAACTCGACGGCCTGGTGGACGGCCGCATGATCGGGAATACGAAGAAATTCGATTTCATAAAGAGCCAAACGCAGGACCCATAGAATGCTCTCATCCAGTCTCTCAATCGATGTTCTCGAGAGTTCCCCAACATGGTGATCCAAGAGTCGCCGATTTCTCAACACGCCATAAACCAACTCGGTGACCAAGCGACGGTTGCGTTCATCAAGATCCAGAAAATCGACATCCTGAGAAAGAAAATCGAGGTGATGGTGATGTTTGAAAAGATCTCGCAGAAAGCGAACAGCCACGGCGCGTGGTTGAGTACTCAAGTAAAGAGGTCTCCCACCCTGGGTTTTACGCCATTCACAAAATCACGGGCCGAAACACGGGCCCGATTGGGGAACTGCAACTCTCCCAGGGATAAAAGCGTCGTTTGCCCGCACTCGACAATGATCTCGTCCTGACCCAATGCCCGAATCGCACCGGGTCGACCCGAAGACCTCGAATCCCCCTCAATTTCTTCCACTCTGCGGCTACGCCAGATCTTGACCTTTCCCCCCCGAAAATGAGCAGCGGCCGTCGGCCATGGATTGAGGGCACGAATCCAGTTGTGAATCTCTGGAGCGGGCCGATTCCAGTCGATCTGAGCATCCTGCTTTGCCATTCGAGGCGCATAGGTGGCCTTCTCGTGATCCTGAGGCTGGGGGCGAATTTCCCCCTTCGCATAGGAAGGGAGGGTCTGGATGAGCAGTTTCGCCCCTTTGTGGGCCAAAAGGTCCTCAAGTTCGCCCTGTGTCGTGTTTTCTTCGACGGCGACCGTGCCCTGAGAGACGATGTCTCCGGTATCCATTCCCTCGTCAATCTTCATAATCGTGATCCCGGTTTCGGGTTCCCCGTTGATGAGGGTATGGGTGATGGGAGCTGCGCCCCGATACTTGGGAAGAAGTGAGGCATGCACATTCAGGCTTCCCAGAGACGGGTAATCGAAAAATTCAGGAGTCAAGAGCTGCCCGAAGGCGACAATAATAATTAATTGGGGATCCTTTTCTCTCAAAACCTTTAGGGCATCCGGATTGTCGCGCAGACGCTCGAATTGGAACACGGGAAGGCCGGATCGCTCGGCTAGAACCTTCACCGGGGGCGGGGTGAGTTTCTGTCCTCGGCCAGCCGGCCGATCCGGTTGAGTCACGACTCCCACCAACTCAAAGTCCGGACTGGAGAAATTCAGGAGCGCCTGGAGTGAAGGCATGGCAAATCCCGGGGTTCCCAGGAACAGCACTCGCATTACCACTCTCCGGCACGAATGAGCTTTCGGATTTTCCTCTTGATCAGATCACGCTTCAAAATCGATGTGCGATCTATGTAAAGAATGCCATCCAAGTGATCAATCTCATGACAGACGACTCTAGCCAGAAGCCCTTCTGCATCCAACTCCTGGGGGTTACCCTCCAGATCTTGTCCCACCACATGAACCTTACCGGGTCGTTCAATAACGGCTGTGAATCCCGGGATACTCAGACACCCCTCCTCAGTTTCCTGAGTTTCCTCCTGCTCCGAAATCTCCGGGTTGGTGAAAACGATCTGATGACCTAGCTCCTCTCCTCCCGTGATGTCGATGACCATCAGCCGAAGATTGACCCCTACCTGAGGCGCCGCCAACCCAATGCCAGGAGCGGCATACATGGTTTCCAGCATGTCTTCTGCCAGAGTCTTGATTTCCTCGTCAAACCGGGTAATGGGCGCACTTTCGGTTTCGAGTTCAGGAGCCCCGTACTTCAAAATGGGTCGGATCATCTACATCTCTCTGAGGGCTGCAGAGTAATTCTCCAGATTGGTCTTGATTTCCTGTAGGGAATCTCCACCAAGCTTCTCTTGCACGGCTTGAGCGAGTACGATGGCCACCATCGCTTCTCCGACCACCCCTGCCGCGGGAACAATACAGGTGTCGGAACGCTCATACTGAGCCTCAAAGGGTTCTTTGCTCTCAAAATCGACCGACATCAAGGGTCGACGCAAAGTGGGAATGGGTTTGACAATGCCACGAACGATGATTTCTTCACCGTTGGATGTGCCGCCTTCAATCCCACCCGCACGATTGGTCTTTCTGAAGAACTGTCGATCTCTTTCGTTATAAAAGATTTCATCATGAAACTGACTTCCATAGGGGTCGGACTCAAGCCCACTGCCGACACTCACACCCTTAATGGCGTTAATCGACATAATGGCCTGGGCCAGCCTGCCATCCAGCTTCCTGTCCCAGTGAACATAGCTTCCCAGACC
>CBDUTA010000321.1:0-4176 GCA_965369785.1 uncultured bacterium | reverse complement strand
GTGGGTCTCATAATCCCAAGGCCGAGAGTTCAAATCTCTCCCCCGGCACCATCTTTTCAATGCTTTACAACCGGTTTGTTCCGCTCCACTAGTGCCACTGTGGGGACTTTTGTGACCAAAAATCCAAGAGCAAGCCCCGAATCGGAACTACCATGCCGCGTGGTTAAGAAACCTCGCAATCGAAGAAGCGCCAAAAAGGGCATCACGTTAGATACGTTTTTGGAGCGCCCTATTTCATGGACTAGTCAAATCCTGTACTTCCCTAATTTCTCAGTTTCAAGAACTTTCAACGAACTTTTTCCTAACTATCATTTCTCTACGGGCAAAAAAGCCCCTCTGCGGAAGCCTTCCTGAACGATTGATTCCACAGGGTAGGGAAGACCGGTTTTCAGTGCGCCAAAAAAAATGCTTGTGGCGCGTGATTGTCAGAGAATTTCAACTGAGAAGGGAATCCTGACCTCCGAGGATGTAATAAACGGATGGAAGACATTCATGAAAGGAGCGGCCTAAATGAGCACGGGTGCAATCCTGACACTGTGAACTGGATAACCCTGAAGGGTCAGGTCAGTCGCACATCTGCCAGGACGATTTTTCTGTTCTCCATCTTCATCCAATGGAGTATAATTTCTGAGTTGGTCGGTGGCTGCGGAGGTATTCATGTCTATTGACATTTTGGTTGTAGATGACGATGCGCCTACATTAGAACTAATGGGCGAAATTCTTCTTAATTTTGGAGTAGAAACTCAAGCTATCATTGATCCTCAAGAAGCTGCTGGGTTGATCGAAAACAAAAAGTTCGATGGAATATTTCTCGATTTAGAAATGCCAAAATTGGATGGATTTCAACTGACACGTCTTATCCGACAGTCTGAAAGAAATCAGAAAACCCCCATAATTATTGTCTCTGGAAGGGACAAAGATCAAACAGTCGAACAGGCGCTCAAAGCAGGTGCAACATTTTTTCTTCAGAAGCCGCTCACGAGAGCGAAATTCATTGACCTCCTAAACAAGACACGAGGGACAATCCTGAATGATCGACGCCGAACTCTTCGTGTCTCGGGAAACAAAGTAAGTTCTGCTGTCCACTGCACAAATGAAACCACAAAGATTAGTGGCACGATCATCAATCTTAGCCAGGGAGGAATCTTCATTGAGGCCAACGAGGTCGTGCCCGAGGGAAGTCCCGTTGAGTTACAGTTCCGGCTTCCTGGACATACACAAGATATTTCTGCCTCAGGAATTGTTCGCGGAGTCCGCGACCACCGGTTCCATGCGATTCAATTTACTGAAATTAAGGGAGAGGGTGCGAAGCAAATCGCACAACTCATCCGTAGTGAGGTGGTTGCTTGATCCTGCAATAGTCTCGGGTGTTGTTGCTTTAGCTTTTCTGCACGGCATGGCTACCGTTTTGGTGTTTGTACTCTATGCCTGATAATCCAAATTTGAAGGGAACAGCCAAACGGATCCTGGTTGTTGAAGACGACGATCCAACGCGCGAACTCCTTCGCTATCAGCTTGAGTCGGCCAAGTATTCCGTTACAACCGCAGCCGATGGGGCGCAGGCCCTAGAACTCCTGATGCAGGAACCGTATGACTTGGTACTGCTCGACGTTTGGATGCCCGAGATGACCGGGCTTGAACTGCTGGCCCATCTACGGACCCAGTCGATCCGCACCAAGGTAATCGTGATGACCTCCGATAAATCTCCTGACACCGTGCTCCAGTCTGTCCGCGAGCAGGCCTATCGATACATTACCAAACCCTTCCCGCCCGACGAATTGGAGAATTTGATAAACGAGGCACTGGCCTCTCCGACAGATCCCGAACCCATTGAAGTGTTGTCGGCCCGGCCCGAGTGGGTCGAACTCCTGGTCCCCTGCGAGCTGGAGGCAGCCAAACGTATCCAGAGCTTTCTCAACCACCTGAAAGCTGACTTGGACCAAGACGTGCGTGAGCAATTGGGGTATGCGTTTCGAGAACTATTGATGAATGCCATTGAGTGGGGCGGAAAATTCGATTCCACCCGAAAGGTGCGTATCTCCTGCTTGCGCGGCCGACGTTTTCTTCTTTATCGAATCGCGGATCCCGGCAAAGGTTTCCAGTTTGAGGGCCTAACCCATGCAGCGGTCTCCAACCCGGTTGAACAGCCCTTTTTTCATATGTCTCAACGCGAAGAGAAAGGTCTTCGCCCCGGAGGCTTCGGTATTTCCCTGGTACGGGCGATCGCCGATGAGCTACTGTACAACGAGTCTCACAACGAAGTTGTCCTGATCAAATACTTAGACTAGGGTCGCAAGGTCAACTCCCGCTGCAAGGATCTATACACCCCGGCCCAGAGGGAGCCCGTTCCGATTCTGGGATTCTCAGCCTTCCCCCGCCGAGCGATACACCTCGAGGCGATCCTTTACTTGGATCTCCCACGAATAGGTCTTAGCCGTCTGGAGGGCTTCCTGTCCAATTTCAGCCCGATCATAAGCTGATAAATTTAAGACCTTTAGAATAGCAGCCGCCAGTTCCTCAACGTCCTCAACCGAGACAATTTCACCAATCGCGAATGTTTCTGGGCCGCCCGATCGAGTTACGACCAAAGGCACCCCGCAGGCCATTGCTTCCAGCCCGGCCAGGCCAAATCCTTCCGAGCGAGAAGGCATTACGCTGACAGAGGCCACGTTGTGCAATTGTGCAATTGTCACCTGAGGTCGATGCCCAACAAAATATACGTTGGTTAGGTCGAAATCCTGTCGCTCCTCGGGTGAAAACTCCTTTTCGAGCGATCCGGTCCCGGCAATAATTAACATTGTCTTGCATTCCTTCTGGATCAACCGATTGGCTCGGAGCAAAATGTCCACCCCCTTGGTGCGAGAAATCTTCCCCGTGAAGGAAATGACAGGCAGGTTGCCCCGTTCGGGAATCCCGAAGAAATGGAACAGTTGCCCCTGTCCGACCCGCTTGCGAAAGAAAATTCTCTGATTGTAGCCATTCGGTAACACGTGGACTTTTCGTTGATCCATTCCCGTGTAAAGCTCAAGCACTTCCTCTCGTACGAAGTCCGAGATGGCTAGGATTCCTTCTGCCCCCCGGGCCGCTTCCTCTGCGTAGGGTCGCATTCTCTCATCGTAACGGAAACCCATCTGGTCACTGTGGTGAGCCGTAAGGAAATAAGGAACCCCCAAGTTCCTAAGCACCCAGCCCAGAGCCCAGATGTGCATGCTATCCACAATACCGGGAGAAAATTCCCGAATTACCCGGCGGAGCTCGGTTTCCGCTTCCTCCAAATAGAACTCTAATTCCGGTTGGGAAAGGTCTCGAAAAGTCTTTACGCCCGGAGCGCTTCGGGGATTCGGATCCGGGATCATAAGCGGGAAGCTTTCCAACCGGCATTTTCCGTTGTCCACAGGAAACTTCCAGATCCGGTACCAATCTGGTCGGTTGTAATAACTTTCCTTATCCGGGGTTTCGACCTGGGCGTCGGGAAAGAACAAGAGCGCCTCGTGACCTAGGTGGCGAAGTTCCGTCAGAATCGACTCGGCCACCGTTGCACTCCCGGTCCCCCAAGCCCCGGTATTGGTGAGAAGTACTCGCATAATCAAGAGCAGAGTTCTTCCCTACTCCCCGCGCAGGATTCCCAGAATTTCCGGGTCGGCCTCTTCATAGGCGAGAAGAGCGTGGCAGGTTGCGCAAGTGTCATTGATCTCAACGTGCTTCAGATTGGCGGGGTTCTTGATGGTTGTTGGATCAGCACTTTCCAGGTGCCGGCTGGTGTCTCCATGGCACGATTGGCAACTGACCTCACCCAAACCGCCGAACTCCATAGCGCGGCCGTGGCGGGTGCGGGCAAACTGTTTCACCGCGTCTTCATGGCACGCTGCGCACTCGACACCATCCCAATACTCGCTCACAGACGCTTGGCCTTTTGCCTCTTGGGAATTTTGGGGTCCTGCAAGTGCTGGTGGAATACAAATAAGGGCAATAGCGACAATACAAAGGGAAAGTGCGTATTTCAGCCCAATCTTGGAGCAAATCATACGTGTTCCTCCTCTCTCCATGACCACGAGCTGATTAATGTTACCCAATGGTGCATGGGCCCAACTCTGACTGAACGGTAAG
Source organism: uncultured bacterium (assembly GCA_965369785.1). Lineage (GTDB taxonomy): Bacteria > Acidobacteriota > UBA6911 > RPQK01 > JADFOI01 > JADFOI01. The sequence goes on along the minus strand of CBDUTA010000321.1, from coordinate 69 downwards.
GAGAATGAACCATACTCCGGGCGAGTCGTACGTGGAAAACTAGCCCAACATCTCCTCCACCTTCGTTAA
>CBDUTA010000320.1:0-4188 GCA_965369785.1 uncultured bacterium | reverse complement strand
ATGGTCCAGGAGGGTCGCTATTTCTGCGACTATCTTGGCAAGCCGGATATTAATATGGCTTAGATCGCCAAAGGCTTCGGCGTGGAGGCTGAAGTGGTGAAAACGCCGGATGAATTGAAGCAGGCATTGGCAAGGGCCAAACTGTCCACCCTGGAAGGCAAACCCTACCTGATCGATGCCCAGGTGAAACGGACCGGAGTAGGCTGGGCCGAGGACCCCTGGACGCCTTCGGTTGATCTTGCCTAGAAGATAGTCCCTGTAGGGGCCTACGGCCGTGTGCCCGATCGGAAAGGGACAGAAGTCTTTAGAAAGGATTGTAGTGGCCGCTCTGAGAGCGGCCTGGGTCCGCTCATAGAGCGGACGCTACAACAGATTGGACAAGGTATGAGGCCGACGGTCAGATCTCGCCGTGGGCGCCGCGCCAGTAAAGGCCGATGAGCTCCGCCTTTTCGATCATGTGCTTTCTGCACAGTTCGACGAAGTTTTCCTGCCTGGCCAGCAGAGGGTCCACATCCAGTGCATAGAGCGTGAAGTGATAGTGATGTTCTCCGCTGGGGGGGCAGGGCCCGCCGTAGGCCTCTTTTCCAAAATCGCTTCGTATCTCTTTGGCTCCGATGGGAATGGGGCCGCCTTCGGGGATCAGTCGGGTGTCGGCTGGAATGTCACAGACCAGCCAGTGCACCCACTCCATGGGTGCATCGGGATCCGTTACGGCGAGGGCGAAACTTTTCGTTTCTTCCGGAACCTCTTCCCATCGAAGCGGTGGTGAGACATCAATACCGTCGCAGGTATGCTTCACGGGAATGGTGCCGCCCTCTAAAAAGGCGGTACTGGTGACTCGCACAGGACCATTATATACTGCAAAATCTAAACAAGCCCGGACCATGCATCGTCCGGGTTGGAGGTATGAGTGAAATGAAACAAAGAGGCGAAGAAGGAAGAGTGTTGATGGGGCCGGGCCCGTCGAATGTATCCCCTCGGGTACTTCGGGCTATGAGCCGACCGCTGGTGGGGCATCTAGATCCTGAATTTTTGAAGATCATGAATGAAATTCAGGACCTTCTGCGAAGCGTGTTTCAGACCGGCAATTCTTTTACCCTTCCGCTATCGGGAACCGGCTCTTCAGGAATGGAGGCCTCCGTTGCCAATTTCGTGGAGGAAGGAGACTCTGTTCTAGTGGGCATCAACGGGGTTTTTGGACAGCGGATTGCAGAGATGGTCCGCCGTAACGGGGGTGTCTGCGAGGTGGTCTCCGCTCCCTGGGGTGAGCCCCTCAGCGAAAAAAGCATGCTCAAGGCCGCCGAGAAATGCCAACCCGGCATTATAGCCGTTGTGCATGCGGAAACTTCCACGGGCGTTCTTCAACCGCTGGAACCGATACGGGAGATTTGTGAGCGTTTTGAGGCACTGTTTTTAGTAGATACGGTGACTTCTTTGGGAGGCCATCCGGTTGATGTCGATTCCCAGAAAATTGATATCTGTTACAGCGGAACTCAGAAGTGCTTGAGCTGCCCTCCCGGATTGGCGCCCGTTACCTTTTCTCCCCGTGCTGAAGCGAAGCTGAAGAATCGCTCCACTCCCTGCAAGAGCTGGTATCTGGACCTCAATCTGATTGGTTCCTATTGGGGGAAGGATCGGGTGTACCATCACACGGCGCCCATCTCGATGAATTACGCTTTGCGTGAAGCCCTCAATATTATTGTGGAAGAAGGGCTGGAGCAACGGTTCAATCGTCATCGGCAAAATCACCAGGCCTTGGTGGCTGGAGTTGAAGCTCTGGGCATGAAGATGCACGTCGATCCCAAATATCGCCTCTGGTCGCTGAATACGGTACAAATTCCTGAAGGCGTGGATGATGCTCAGGTGCGCAGCCAGCTGTTGAGTCAGTTCAATCTGGAAATTGGAGGAGGACTGGGTGAACTGCAGGGGAAGGTCTGGCGGGTGGGTTTAATGGGGGAGAGCAGCCGGCCTCAAAATGTGCTCTATTTTCTTTTAGCCCTGGAGATCTGCTTGCGCACTCAGGATTTTCAATGTCCTCAGGGAGCGGGAGTCCAAGCCGCGGCTGCTCACTATACCTCATCCGTATCCTGAGACAGAATCCAAGTGACGAGGACCCGCTCAAAACCCTGACCTGCCTGATCGTCGTGTTGGGGGAAGCCCCTAAACTCTAAAATTGTCGGAAGACCTGAATTTTGAAGACCTAAAGGGTCTTGGCAACGACCAGTGTGTTTGAGAAAATGGCAGCTAACTAACTGCTTGCGAGGAGAGGAATGCACACTGGAAAGCCGATAGTCCTGACTGCTCCTTTCACCGAGATGATCGACCATGCCGGATATTTCATCCAGATGGGCATGGCATCTCTTCCGATCTGGTTGGAGGGAGTTCTTAACCGAAAGTATCCCAAGTGGAAAGAGGTCAAACGTTTCGAAGACGGATCAGCCCACGCCGCTCCTGCCGGTCTGCGAGTCCTCGAGAAAGTGGTGCTGCAGGAGTTCGGTGAGGAAAACGTAGTCCTTTGTTATCCGCAGGATCTGGATCAGTTCATCGGTTCTCAGACCAAAGTGGTTGCCGTTTCCACTCATAATCCTCTGGGAGTTACCTTCGCTGCCGGAGTCTATACCTCCATGTTCGGAAGCTCCAAGAAGCCCATCAACTCTCACTATGCCAGTCTGATGTTTGAGAAGATCAAGCAGAGCTCTTACCGGAAGAATTTCAAGCTGATCGTAGGGGGTTCGGGAGGATGGCAGATTAAACAGACCGGTTCCCAAGAGCAGTTGGGTGTGGATTGTGTGGTGGATGGCCGGGCCGAATCGGCAGATACGATCGCGCTTTTTCGCAAGGCCATGGAGGGCGAAGAACTCCCGACTGAGGCTAACGCTCATCATCCGACTGACCCCACTGCGATTCTGTTTCCCGACAAGCCGACTACCTTTGGAGTGGTTGAAATGACGACCGGCTGCGGCAGGCGCTGTCAATTCTGCATGCCCGATCTCAATCCCCAGATCGCTCTTCCCAAGGAAGGGATGATGGAAGCGGTGCGAGCCAATGTGCGAAACGGGAACGACCAGATCTCCCTGGCCACCGAGGACATGTTCATCTGGGGACAGGTTAAAACATCCACCCCATTCTTTTTCCCCAACCGTGAAGCGCTGCTGGATCTTTACTCCGATGTCACAAACACTGCGGGCGTCAAACATTTGGTCTTGAGCCACTCCACGATGGCCCCCGCTGTCGTGGATCCGGAGTTGATTCGAAGGCTCTCCGATCTTCTTCTTCCCAAGAGCCCCATTCATCTCTCCGCTTTGAGCACACATCCACAAAAGAAGGCTATCGTTCCATTGATCGGGCTTGAGACGGGTTCTGTGCGTATGGCCAGGAAGGTGATGCCCAGCAAAGGCGTTCCTTTCGGGATCGACGACTGGCCCAGTGTGCTTCTTCGGGGACTGGAAATCATGAACCGAAATAACTGGTTTCCCATGCTGACACTTATGGTCGGGAACCCGGGCGAGACGCAAGAGGATGTGAAGGCCACCCTGGACCTGATGTTCGAGATGGAGCGCAGAAACCTGTTCGGATTCCTGGTGCCTTCGGTGTTCACGCCCTTGGAAGGAACCCGCATGGAGCATGAGCGAGGAGTGTTTCGAACCCAGGACCTCTCCCCGCTGCAGTGGCAATTGATGATGCAGTGCTGGAGAATGAACCTTCGACCGGGTCTTCAGAGTTGGTGGGGGCCGATGGCCTTCAGAGTTGGTGGTCTTGGCCTTTGGCTTCTTAAGTTGCGCAAGACCAATGGCCCCAACTTCACCTGGCCGATGATGATGTTCTCGGGCGTGCTTCCCGAAAAATGGATGTATCGGAGGGGCAAGCTCTATGGTGGAATGCCGCTGAAAGTAAAGACGCGTGCCGAGCTGTTGGCTTCCATTAAACCCGCCTACTGGAAGTTCCTCAGAGAGGACAACGGGGACATCCCAAGCGTCCAGGAATACGAAGCCGCCCCAATGACCGCGAGTCTTTAACCCGGACTATTCATAAACTGTCTGCTGCAGCGGCGGGATCATCCGTCCGGACTGTGCGACCCGCAAGCGGGTGCCCCCCCCGCGAGGGGCCCCGCGGGGGGGCACAGTTCGCCGCCGGGGGGGGGGGGGGGCGGGGGGGGGCCCCCCCACCCCCCCCCCCCCCCCCAAAGGG
>CBDUTA010000319.1:0-4204 GCA_965369785.1 uncultured bacterium | reverse complement strand
GCCGAAGCATAGGGATCGGTGTGGCTGATGACGCTTCTCAGCACACTGAAGGGTTCGAGGGGGCAGAGTTGGCGGGCCACCTCATCCAGGGACCGGTTCTGGTCCGCTTCACGACTTTTCGCAGAGGCCTGATTGAGCAGCACCGCTGCCATCATCAGGGCAAAAATCTGTTGTTCAGGTGTTGAATCTTTCTCCTGTCGGATGGAGTAGGCAAAGTGAAAAGCTCGCATGGGCCAGATCCAGTCTCCGACACTCGAGTTTGAAAGTGCCTGGGCTGCTGCCAGCAGGAGGGCTTCCTGGACGGACTGCAGACTGGCTCCCGAACTGGCCAGTGTCTCCAGCATGTGGAGAGATTCATCGGGTCCGTCGCTGAAAAGAAACGTTGCTTCCGCCTCATCGTAGAGCTCGTCCGTGATGCTATCCTTGTTGCTCAGCAGGGATTGTAGAGCATTCGCGTTCCCCTGCTTGAGCACCACCAGGGAGAGTGAGTGATCCTGAGGTGCCACGATCATGAAGTGCAGCGCCGGGCAGACGATCTGATCCAAATGGGTCCACTTCAGGGTGTCCGCCAGTCGCCAGGCCTGGAAGAGATAGAGGAATTTATGCCCTCCCTGAAAGACGTCATGCATGGCGTGCGAGAGTGACATGCGACGAAAGAACAGGCGATCTTCTTCTTCTTTGAAGAACGGTTTGGCCCAGGCCATTGCCGCTTGGAAATCCCCTCCATCAGCGGTTTCTTGAAAGCGCTGCCACCGGTGGTCCCGATCGCCTTCACTCTTACCTTCAATATCGACGGGATTCAGTGGGGTTCGCTTTCTTTCTTTAGAAGCGAACCAGGATTGTTGAACCAGCGGTCTCCAGCGGCTGTCCTCAGGGAACAGAGATTGAGCCAGCAGGGAGGCTGCGATTAGACCGAAGAAGCTGTGGGGTACGGTGTTGTCGTAGTAATGTTCGTACAAGCGCACAGGCAGATAGGCCGTAACCTCTTTGAGGAATTCCTCCTGGCTTCCGTACTTTTCTTCCGCCTCCTTGAATAAAGGGACAAATTCCTTGATCTTTGTGGTTTGAAACAACTGCTCAAGAAAATCGCTCATTTGCTCATGATAAGAGAAAACGGCTCGGATGACAAAGTACAGTTCTACAGAGTAGTAACGTCGATCCGCTTACCGATTGTGTTTTCGAGGGATGTCTATTGTAAAGTAAGGGTAATGATTGAGCGCCGGAAGAGTGTCACCGTTCAGGTAGGGCAGATTCCTATCGGTTCGGACCACCCCATCGTGGTCCAGTCCATGACCAACACGGACACTGCAGATATTGAGGCCACCGTCGAGCAGTGCCGCCAGCTGTTTCAAGCAGGGTCGGAATGGGTTCGAGTGACCGTGAACACGGAGGGAGCGGCTCAGGCGATTCCTGAGATCGTCGATCGCCTGGAGGGAGAAGGGCTTCAGGGCCCCATTATCGGAGACTTTCACTACAACGGACATCTCCTTCTGACACGATATCCCGAGTGCGCTCGTAAGCTGAGCAAGTACCGCATTAATCCCGGTAATGTAGGAATGGGAAAACACCACGATGAGAATTTCAAACAGATGATCCAGGTGGCTCTTGAGAATGACAAGCCGATTCGGATCGGAGTGAACTGGGGCTCGCTGGATCAAAAGTTGCTGGCTCGATTGATGGACAGCAACGCCCAGCTTCCTGAGCCCAAGGAGTCCGGTGAAGTTCTGATGGATGCGATGGTCCAAAGTGCCCTGGAATCGGCTGCTCTGGCCGAGGAGTACGGGCTGGCCCACCAGCGGATCGTTCTCAGTGCTAAGGTTTCCTCAGCTCCCGATCTCATTCAAGTGTATCGCCACTTGGCTTCGCTCTGCGACTATCCCTTACACCTGGGTCTTACGGAAGCTGGGATGGGAACCCGGGGCGTGGTGGTCAGTACTTCCGCCCTCTCCATTTTGCTTCAGGAAGGTATCGGAGATACCATTCGGGTCTCCCTGACGCCTCCGCCGGGTGGACACCGAACGGAAGAGGTTTTCGTTGCTCAACAAATTCTCCAATCCCTGAACATCCGCAGCTTTGCTCCCCAAGTCAGTGCCTGTCCCGGTTGTGGCAGAACCACCAGCACCTTCTTTCAAGAACTGACTGAAGATATTCAGCAGCATGTCAAAGAAAAAATGGCGGTTTGGAGAGAAGTTCATCCGGGAGTGGAGGATCTAAAGGTGGCTGTGATGGGTTGTGTGGTCAATGGACCGGGTGAATCCAAACACGCGGACATCGGCATCTCCCTGCCCGGAACCGGTGAATCGCCCAAGGCTCCCGTCTACATGGATGGGCGACATGTGATCACGCTCAAGGGTTCAAACATCGCGCAGGAATTTATCGAGATCCTGGAAAAGTACGTGAAGGAACGGTATAAGGAACGGTATAAGGAGACAGAAGTCCGAACGTAGGAGATAGTTGTCAGCTGTCAGTGGTCTGTGGCCTATTGACAGCTGTTTGCTTTCAACCATGATTCAAGTAGAACATCTCACTAAGCGATACGGATCGCACACCGCCGTTGAGGATGTGAGCTTCGAGGTCCAGAAAGGGGAAATTCTGGGCTTTCTGGGTCCCAATGGGGCGGGCAAAACGACCACCATGCGCATCCTCTCCGGCTTTTTTCCGGCAACAGAAGGAAGAGCGTTGGTGGCTGGCTTTGATGTGTTCAAGCAGCCGCTGGAAGTGAAGCGGCGATTAGGCTATTTGCCCGAAAATCCTCCTCTTTATGGGGAGATGTCGGTGAATGCCTATCTTCGATTTGTTGCCAACATCAAGGGCGTTGATCGAGCTCAGGTGGGCTCTCGACTGGAGGAGGTCAAGATCCGTTGCGGATTAGGGAGAGAGGGCGATCGTCTGATCAAGCAACTTTCCAAGGGATACAAGCAGAGGGTGGGAATAGCCCAGGCCCTCATTCATGATCCGGAGATCCTGATACTGGATGAACCCACCATTGGGCTGGATCCCCGACAGATCATCGAAGTCCGAGACCTGATCAAGAGTCTGGCTGGGAACCACACCGTCATTCTTTCCACCCACATCCTGCCTGAAGTCAGCATGACCTGCCAGCGCGTGATCATCATCAACAAGGGGAAAATTGTGGCCGTGGACACGCCGGAAAACCTAACCGATCAGCTGGGAGGGGGAGAAACCATCGAGTTGGAAATCGGAGGTTCAGTGGACAATATTGTCGATGTCCTGCAGGAGATTCCTGATGTGAAAAGTGTCTCGGTGGGTGAGCCGCAAAATGACCATAGCCCTGTGTCTGTCGAGACCGAAGGAGCCAAGAATGTCCGTCACCTGATAGCCCAAAAAGTGATTGGCTCGGGTCTTGAGTTGTACCAGTTGAGGACCCGGAGTATCAGTTTGGAGGAAGTGTTTGTCCAGTTGACCACCGAAGAGGAGGCAAAAGAGGAAGCAGTCGAGGGGGAAGTGGAATGAGGAATTACCTGTCCATGGTGGCCAAAGAGCTGCACAACCTCTTTGTGAGTCCCATTGCCTATGTGATCATCGGAGTCTTCTTTGCCCTGACCGGATACTTTTTCTACATGATCCTGGCCAATGTTATTGAATTTACCATGCAGCAGTCCTTTCAGGCCCAGCAATTTGGGACTTCAACACCTCCCTTTGATGCCGGCGCTGCGGTCATGCGGGCCTTTTTCGGCGTTTTGAGCACCCTGCTCTTGTTCCTGGTGCCGGTGATGACGATGGGTGTATTGGCCGAAGAAAAAAAGCGGGGGACCATCGAACTTCTTCTGACTTCTCCTTTGACCCACCTTCAGCTGATTTTGGGTAAATACACCGCCCTTGTCGTGCTGCTTCTGGTGATGTTGGTGCCCACGATGTTCAACTCCCTGCTCCTTTACTTTCTGAGTGAACCCGCGCCACCTCTGGCCCCCATGCTGATCGGTTACCTGGGGGCTTTTCTTTTGGGAGGAGCGCTGCTGGCCACCGGCTTGTTTGTTTCTTCACTGACAGAAAATCAGATTGTTGCCGCGGTGATGACCTTCGGGATCTTCCTTATATTGTGGGTGATTGACGCCACAGCGGGCACGGGAACGACCCTGACCAATGAGACGATTCGCTATCTCTCCATACTCAACCATTATGACGATTTCACCAAGGGAGTCCTGGACTCTCAGCACCTGGTCTTTTACCTCTCTTTTATTTT
>CBDUTA010000318.1:0-4223 GCA_965369785.1 uncultured bacterium | reverse complement strand
TGTGTTCGACGTTGGCTCCCCCCAAATCCAGTTGTGTCATCAACTGCCACGTAGGTGGATAGCCAGGATCGGCTTTCAGACTGAGAATTAAATTACCCATGACCTCCTCCCCCTCTCTCAGCATGGCGTAGGTTCGGGCCAACAAGAGAAACCCCACGGGATCATCGGGGTCACGGTCCGCTGCCTCCCTGGAAAATCTCAGGGCCTCATCGTATTCGCTCACGCTGAAATAGATTTCTCCCAGGTGAGCGTAGGCGGGTGCGTAGGTCGCTTCCAGATTGATCACCTGGTGCAGGGCCTCAATCGCCTTCTGTGTTTCTCCGCCCACCAGAAAGGCTTCGGCCTGACGGAGAAACTCCTCTGCTTCAGGGTTTTTGGGTCGTGAGTTGAGTCTGGCTGGGTTCCAGAAGGAGAGGCTGAATTCCCAGGCTTCGTAGCTATGGGGTGCAATACGCCTTGAGAAGTTCAAACGTTGGAGGGCTGTTTCCAGGTATTGGGCGCTGTTGGAGCTATCGGGACGGTATTGGAATGCTCCCAAGTTGGTCTGAAAATCCGCCATATGGGCTTCATAGGAGTCTGGATGGTCCGTGACTAGTTGGAAAGAGTCCTTTACCGCCTGTTCGAAGTTCAAGTCTCGCACCAGAGACCTCAGCCCCTCGATCCGCTTCTCAATCTCCTGCTCGTTTTGGGCCACAAGAAATGGAGCCGATAAGATGCTCAAGAGGAAGAAGCTTCGAATTTTATGCATCATTCTTTCCTTGGGGCTGTCCTAAGCCGGACGGACTCTATCATAAAAGCACAGCTCGGCCATTTCAAGATTCTGGCCCGAATTATCTCTAGATTTTCGTCACCAAGCGACGAAAGCGCCGAACTTCCCTTAGAATCATCGAATCACGATTCGGAGGCACCCGTAACCAGCACAGCAGCGCCCTGAATCTCACCATTTCTCAATTGAGCCAGAGCTCTGTTGGACTCGGTGAGAGGAAAAGTGTGGACTTGGGTTTTGACGGGAATCCGGGGTGCTAAAGCGAGAAACTCCTGGGCGTCACGGCGTGTGAGGTTGGCCACGGAACAGATCTTCCGCTCTCCCCACAGCAAATGGTAGGGAAAGGAGGGAATATCGCTCATGTGAATCCCGCCGCACACGACCGTCCCTCCTTTGGCAACAGCTTTGAGTGCCTGAGGAACGAGTTCACCCACCGGAGCAAAAAGAATTGCGGCGTCGAGTTCATCCGGTGCCAACTGGTCCGAATCACCAGCCCAGGTTGCTCCCAGTGACCGCGCGAAATCTTGTGCTTCACGATCCCCGGGACGGGTAAAGGCATAGATCTGGCGCTTTTGGTAAAGGGCGACCTGGGCAACGATGTGAGCGGCAGCTCCAAACCCGTAAATCCCCAGCCGTTTTGCTTCTCCTGCCATAACCAGGGAGCGGTACCCGATGAGGCCGGCACACAGCAGGGGTGCGGCTTCAACGTCGGAATAAGACTCAGGGATGGAAAAGCAGTAACGGTGATCGGCTAAAGTGTAATCGGCGTAACCACCATCAATGGTGTAGCCGGTAAAGCGAGCCTGATCACAAAGATTCTCACGGTGGGAGCGACAATAGGGACACTCACCACAGCTCCAACCCAGCCAGGGAATGCCTACCCGGTCCCCGACGGTTAAAGGATCGACTCCTTCGCCCTTCTCTACGACCCTGCCCACGATTTCATGGCCGGGCACCAGGGGAAGCTTCGGCTCCGAGAGGTCGCCGTCCACCACGTGCAGGTCGGTTCGGCAGACTGCGCAGGCAGAAATTTTCACCAAAACCTGTCCCACGTCGGGCTTGGGTATGGGCAGATCAACTTCCCGCAGTGGCTCTCCGGGAGCCTCAAACAGCATGGCCAACATATCCTTTAGGAAACTTAACTCGTCAGCATCTTACTTGCAATCCCTGGTGAAGTTTTTATTCTTCTATCGCGTGACGGCAATCACCATTTTGCCTGATGTTTATTGCTACACTTCTGTGTGCCAATGTTTTCATTGCGCATATGTTAACCTCCAAGGTTCTGTGGGTTCGAGGTAGTCCCGAACACCCGCAGGCCCGCCTCCCTTTCCCCCACTCTCTCTTTTTCTCCCCTCTCCGTTCAAAAAAAATGCTCGTGCCATACCGCAGTGATCTCTTCCGGCCATGAATCGTGAGGCGACTCAATAAGTTCGGCCAGTCCTTACAAGAACCTATGCATCATGCGGGTTAGATCAAATCTCATGAACCAAATGCCTCTTTAACACGTATAGATCTTTGGTGACTGATCCATTCATGGGGTTAGCCGGGATTATGCACAGATTGTCTACTGCAGTGCCGCAATCAGCCGCCCCGACGGCGCGACTCGCAGGCGGGTTCGCAGGTGGCGCAACGCACTCATCGCGGCGCCTGCGGCACTTCGTCACGAAAACCTATGTATAATCCCGGCTGAAAATCACTGGGTCCGGTGAAGCTGTCAACGTTTTTCACGGAATGCTGAGCTGGATTTTCTTTTGACGTTGCGCCCACGCGCTGGAGGAAACTATGCAAGTCAAACCTTCCGTTACGATAACTATTCTGTGGGTTGGTCTCCTGCTTCCGTCCCAGGGATGGGGGCAGAATTCCCAGGCCGCATCTCAAGGGGACCTGGTGATCCCGGAATCGTATGTGACTCGCATGCGACAGGAGGGACCTATCCTGGACGTAACCCTGAAAGAAGCTATCCGGTTGGCACTGGTCAACAACCTGGAAATCGCGATTGAGAACTACAACGAAGATCTGAATCGGGAACAGATCATCAAGGCACGGGGCTTCTATGATCCAACCTATCGCATTTCAGTGGGTTGGACCAGTTCGGAAAGCCCGACCACCAGCAGTTTGCAAGCAGGTGGGACCATTACCGTAAACAATACCAAGCGGTTCTCCTTCGATCACCAGCTCCTGCAGAATGTGGCGGGAGGAGGGCTCCTGGATGTCACTTTCACCAACAGCCGAAACGATACCAATAGCAGATTTTCCTTCATCAACCCGCGCTTTAACTCCATCTTCAACGTCGCCTTTACTCAGCCCCTGTGGCGGGGCTTTAGGAACACCGATACCGAACGACAGATCGAGCTTTACAACCTGGACAGTGACATCAATGAGACCCAGTTCGAGCAGCGGGTATCGGAAATCGTGCAGCAGGTCCAGAATCAGTACTGGGAGCTTGTCTACGCCGTAGAGGCCAACGAAACCCAGCGGCAGTCCGTGGTATTGGCAGCCATCCAGCATGAGAACAACCGAAAGCGAGTGGAGATTGGGGTCATGGCTCCCATTGAAATCACCTCCTCTCGGGCAGAGATTGCCCGACGTGAACAGGAAATGATCCAATCCGAGGTTCAGATCATTACCTCCCAGAACGCGCTCAAGCGGCTTCTGGCATCTGATCCCGGGGCCAGCATCTGGAATGTTGTCTTGATTCCCACCGACGTTCCGCACATTGAGGACGTCCAGATTTCACTGGAGGAGTCCATCCGTACAGCCATTGAAAGAAGGCCCGAGTTGGACCAGATTCAACTGCAGATGGAGCAAAACGAGGTCAATCGGAGTTACTACAATAAAGATGGAAAACCCAGCCTTAACCTGCGGGGTAATTTCGGCTCCAATAGCGCTACAGGTCAAGTGTTTGGAACGGTTCTCATCGATACGGATGGCGATGGAATTCCGGATAGCAGCGGAGGACAGGAACCCAATCCGGATGATCCTCGCTTTGGAAATTTCACCAAGGCATGGACGCAGGTTTTCGGATTCGATTTCAGGTCCTGGGGAGTCTTTCTTGATGCCCAGATTCCGCTGCGCAACAGGTCCAATGAGGCTGATTTGGCTACGGTATTGATTCGTGATCGACAGCTCTTGAGCACGCTTAAGAACCAGGAGCAGATGATCATTGTAGAGGTGCGGAATGCCTATGAGAGCCTGGCCACCCGCAAAAAGAGTTTGGAGGCGGCAACGGTGGCCAGCCAGCTTTCCACGGAACAGCTGGACGGAGAAACCAAGCGCTTTGAGGCGGGTCTTTCCACAAACTTCGAGGTCCTTCGTCTTCAGCGAGACCTGGCCCAAAGCCAGGTGAGCGAACTCAGGGCATTGGTGGATTACCAGTTGGCGGTGACGGCCCTGCATAAGGCCCTGTTCACGATCGTTGAAGAGAGTGAGATCGTTCTGGCCAAGGGCAGTGAGAATT
>CBDUTA010000317.1:0-4240 GCA_965369785.1 uncultured bacterium | reverse complement strand
TATAGGGCGCACAGCCGTGCGCCCCTACACAAGAAACCTGGGTCAGCCGACTTTTGCGACACCCTCTCAAGCCTGCGGCTCTGACTGCTCTCACACCTACGGCCTCCGAACCTCATAACCCACGCTCCTGAAATAAGCATCCAGACGACCCAGGAACTGCTGCCGATCCTGGGGAGAGCGATAATAGTCAAATCGTCCCACTGCCCGCTGGGTGCCCATGAAATCGATGAGATAGTCAAAAATCGCATTGGCAGCCAACAAATCGGCCACCAACGCACTGTTTTGTGCGTCTAACAGCACCAGAATATCGACCACGCCTTCCTGGTATTTCTCCAGGACCAGTTCCAGGTTTCTGCTCGCTGCATCGGAGGCTGCCCTGGAGAGATTGATACCGATGAAGGAAGCGTTAGTTTCGTACAAATTGGAGCGAATGCGCTGCTCGATGCGCTGCCGCGTGGCCTGGCGCCGTGTGGTGATCTCCTCCAGCTCAATCCGGGCCCGCGACCGCCGCGCCGAACGTCCAGCCCCCTCAAAAAGCGGCAGGGTGGCATTGACACCCACCGTCCAGTCCCACGCGTCTGGTTCAGGCAGGCCCGGGAGGGATCTCCCTCCCACGTTTTCTGTTGCGGTAAGGTCGCCAAACAGAGTGACATCAGGCAGAAAAAACTCCCGTTGACTGGCTTGCAGTTCCCGCTCCTGTGCCCGAATGGCGGCTTCGAGCTGGCGAAGTTCCGGAGAGGCCTCGAAGGTCTCTTCCACCATGAAGTTGCTGAAAACAGAAAAGCTTCCCGGGCTCTCGATGTAAGGCCCAATCTCCTCGAAGCTGCTCACCAACTCCGGGTCATCCAGGCTTGCTTCAACGGTGAGGAACGTACCCTGAAGAGACCGGTTCAAAACCCGGTTCACGGCGATCGCTGCCTGCTGACGCAGAGACTCGGCGTCGATCACATCCTTCTGGTTGGTGGCAATTTGGCTCTCCCAGCGAAATTCCTCCTCCCGGCCGGCCACCCCGATTTCCACTCGGGAGCGGGCCAATTGAAGGTTGGACCGGGTCAGTACCAGGTTTTCCTTTTGAACCCGCTCAACGGTTTTCGCCCGCAGGACGTTCAGATAGCTTTCGGCGGCTTCCAGGATGATATCCAGACGAAGCTCAGCCCGTTCTTCCTCACGCAGATCCTGGAAATTTTGCTGGATGCTGTAGCTGGCCCAAACCCGGTCAGAATAAATCAACTGACTGGCCCTCAGCGAACCCAAGAACTGCCGCTTACCTGAAATCGGCAAAAAGGCGCGGTCTTCATCGATGAAAGTGGCAGCTCCAACCAGATCCACTCGAGGCAAAAGCGGGGAACGAACCTCCCGAACCAGATCTACACCCGCGGCCACCGTTCGGTCAGCCACCGCCAGGTCGAGATTCACGGTGCTGGCCTCTCGCACCACACCTGAAAGCGACAGAGTGCGAGCGGCCTGGCTAACCTCCTCATTGAGCAAGTCGGCCTCGATAAGCGTGGTGTAGGGCGGAAAAACACCAACGGCTCGGGCAGTGGCCATGTTTATGGTGAGACGCTCCTCCCGCCGGTACTCCACCGGGATCTCTGCGGCAGGCTCACCTTCCAGGACTCTTTGCATATTGATGGCCACTCGGCGCGCCCTTCGAAGTGTATCGTCCAGAGGTCCCAAGCTAGCCAGTACCCCCCTCTCCACCTCGCCTCTGCCCACCAGGGAAAAACTGGGCAGCTGACGGTCGATCAAGGCCTCAATCAAAAGGTCTAAATCGACCGACGACAGTCGCGGCAAAGGCGTCAGGTAGACGGCCTGTGCACTTGAGGGAATCAAGTTTAAAGCGTTCTCAAGAGAAGCACCCACCGGGACAACGTCGATTTGTTCCAAATTCAGCGAGTCGAGAGCGTTTCGCAATCCCTGATCCAGGTCCACACCAGCCTCCTCCCAGGCATCGATGGTCAAAACAGCCAGACGGGAGAAGGGAGTGATTTCCTGGAACTGGGTAATATCTCGAGTCAGGTCACCGCCAAACGTGACATAGCTCAGGTTGGAAACTCCACTCACTCGGCTTCGCTCTACCTCTCCCGGGCGTGACAACGGGCGCTCTCGAATTTCAGAGGGAATACCCTGGAGATCCCGACTCACAACCAAAGGCGCAAACACCGGCTTGGGCAGGAAGCTGCGGCGTGCCAGCTCATTAGAGGTGAGCACACCCAGAGCCAAGAGCAGATCGACTTCCGGATCGGCCAACAGCCGATCGATAACCGCTTGGACTCCGGCTGCCGTCCAATCTGCCTCCAGCCGCTTTTCAGGCGGAAATTGGACGTTGAATCCCTCCTCGAGCATGATCCCGATCTCTCGCTCAAAGACAGAACGCAGTCCATCACCCCGCTCGGAGGGACCATCTAGAGCGATCCCGATGCGCACAACAGGTGCCTGAGCCAGGGTTAAGGAGGTGCAGAACCCAACCAGTAATCCCACTCGAATGAGAGTCCTTCTCAGCCATTGCAATTCGGTCATGGTTTCTCTCCCGTCATGGTTAAGCCACCCGAGGGCAAAACCTCTACAAGGGCATTTCATTACTTGATTGTTTAGAAAGCCCAGTAATATTAACTGAATCGTGTTTGATGCACAAAATCTGGAACACTGGGAAGAAATTTCACCCAGACAACCTTAGAACGTTTATTCGCGGGCAGGGAACTGTCAAAATTGACAGTTCCCACAGCTTCTTTTCTGAGCAAAGATCGGCATGGTTATGCGGATCACTCTTAGTTTCCCCCTCCCATCTTCAATTTCATGACTCAGGCGACTATAATCAGGCAACTTATCTATGTCCAAGCTCAAAAACATGGAAAAAACGGAACGGCAGCTGCGCGGGGAGTGGCTTGACCGTCTCTCCGAGACCATCAACTTCATCCCCTGGGAAGCGAGTGCTGAAACCTGGCAGTTCACCTACGTGGGGCCTCAAGCCGTCAAGATTCTTGGATATCCAATCCATCAATGGTATGAGAAGGGCTTTTGGACGGATCACATCCATCCGGAGGATCGAGAATTTACCATCGACTTCTGTCTCAACTCCTCTCAAACCGTTCAAGACTACGAATTTGAATACCGGATGATGGCAGCAGATGGGAGTGTTGTCTGGCTAAGTGACATCGTCACAGTAGAGTCTGTCGACGGAATTCCGAAGACGCTTCGGGGATTTATGATCGACATCACGAAACGCAGAATGACAGAGCAGGATTTGCTAAGAAGTGAGAGACGTTTTCGTGAAATTTCTTTCGCCACAAGTGACTTAATCTACAGTTGGAATCCCGAAAGTGGAGACCTCAATTGGCACGGGGATATCGATGCGTCTTTGGGGTATGAGCGAGGCGAATTTCCCAGAACTATAGAAGCCATAATGGCCAACCTGCATCCCGACGACTACAACACGGTCAAAACAGCTCTCGCCAAGCACCGCGAAGACGGGAAACCTTTTGCTCTGGAGTATCGCATCAAGTGCAAAGACGGCACCTACCGTCATTGGCTGGATCGTGCAACGACTATTCGCGACCAGACTGGGGAGGTCTATGAGTCCGTGGGAGCATGCTCGGATATCACTGAGCTTAAGAATGCACAGGAACAGCTGAGGCAGCAAAGCGCTGAACTCTCTAAGAGCGAAGATTTCTTGCGGATGATCATTGAGACGGCGCCCAATGGGATGGTCTTGGTGAAGGAGACGGGCGCCATTACCTTGGTCAATCATCAGACCCAGGAATTGTTTGGGTACGACCGGGATGAGCTGCTTGGTCAACCTTTGGAAATGCTTCTTCCTGGGCGTTTCCGGAGGAAACATTCGCAGCATCTGATGGCCTATTTCAACCAGCCGCGGGTGCGCCCAATGGGCGGGAGTATGGAGCTGTTTGGATTGCGGAAGGACGGGAGCGAGTTTCCTATCGATGTCAGTCTTAGCTTTTTCGAGTCCGAAGAAGAAATCCTGGCCTGTGCCTCCATCCGTGATGTCACACAACGCAAGCAAACCGAAGCGGAACTCCAGAAGTCCGCGCAGGAATTACAGGCCTTGAGCGGGCGCCTTTTGCAGGTGCAGGAAGAGGAGCGCCAGCGCATCGCCAGAGAACTCCATGATCAATTGGGTCAGGATCTGGCACTGCTATCGATTGAAATCGAAAAACTGTGTCATATGGTTTCCCAGCCCCAGGACTAGTCCTTGCACGAACTGGCCATGAAAACCAAGGAG
>CBDUTA010000316.1:0-4258 GCA_965369785.1 uncultured bacterium | reverse complement strand
CCGATCTCTGGATGGATCAGTGACCGCTTCACCAAAAGAAGGGTCTTTTTAGCAGCCAATACCGTGCTTGTTGTTCCCTTGCTGGCGCTCGATCGAGCGGGGTGGGGGGTACCCTTGATCGGACTCTTTTTTCTCATCTCTCTTTGCATCTCGTTTCGCCAAACTGCCCTGCAAACCCTCCAAACTGAGCTTGTTCAGGGTAAAGAACGAGGAACTTTTTTGGCCTTGAGGAATGCCTGTTCCCAATTAGGAATCTCCATTTCCGTTTTGGTAGCAGGATATCTATACTCACAGGTAGGGTACTGGGGAGTCACCGTGTGGGCGGCTCTACTCACTCTGTTCAGCAGCACGATCCTCTATTTGCTCATTGAGGAACCGATGGAGAAACGGTGAGAAAAATCATCATATCAGCTCTGCTACTACCCATTCTGGCCCTTCCGGTTTGGGGAGAAATTCCCTCGCCTGAAGGGTTTTTGGGTTTTCAGGTGGGAACTGATCGGAAGCTGGCCGACTGGCAAGAGATGGTGAATTATTTCAAGGAATTGGAACAGAGCAGTGACCGGGTTGTGGTCCAGGAACTGGGGAGGACCACTCAAGATAACCCTTTTCTTCTGGTGGTGATTTCACATCCCGATACCTTGGCCGACCTGGCGACTTTTCAAAACATCCAGGAGATGCTGGCTGATCCCCGCAAAATAAAGGGAAGTTTCCAGGATCTCATTGAACAAGGCAAAACCGTCTTGCTGACCACCTGTGCCATTCACTCCACCGAGGTAGCGTCAGCTCAAATGTCCATGGAGTTTGCCTATGATCTAGCTCGGGGGAAAGATCCTGAAACGGAAGAAATCCTCAAGAATGTCATTTTCCTCCTGGTTCCTTCGCTGAATCCTGATGGCGTGAACACGGTCAATCATTGGTACCGTCAGACTTTGGACACACCTGCTGAGGGGGCTCCTCCACCTCAACTTTACCATCCCTATGTAGGACACGATAACAACCGGGACTGGTACATGATGACCCAGAAGGAAACACGATTGGCCGTTGAAAAGATTCACAACGTCTGGCATCCCCATATTGTGGTCGACGTGCACGAGATGAGTGCTTATGGCGCCCGTATGTTTGTACCTCCTTTCATGGATCCCATCGATCCCAATGTCGATCCCATTTTGCAAGCCCAAATTGTCTCCCTCGGGGGGAGCCTGTTTTCAGCCCTTATAGCTGCGGGTAAGAAGGGAATTGTGACCCAGGCCATCTATGACGCCTACACGCCGGCTCGTGCCTATCAGCACTATCACGGCGGAGTCCGCATTCTCTTTGAAACGGCCAGTGCCCGCCTGGCCACCCCTATTTACCTCAACAAGGGAGAGCTTCGGTCGGGAGAAAACTATAACGTGCACCGACCCAGTTGGAATTTTCCCGTTCCCTGGGAAGGGGGCGTGTGGCGGCTTCGCGACATCGTCGAATACCAGAAAATCGCTCTGAGAGCGGCCCTTCTTCATGGAGCTCGCTATCGAAACTCGTGGCTTGAGAATTTTTATCAGGTAGGGATTCAGAGCATCCAGAGAACTCAGCCTTTTGCCTTTGTCGTTCCTCCCGAGCAGCGGGACTCTCAGAGCTTGTATGATCTTCTGGAGGTTCTCGATTTGGGCAGGGTGGAAATCCAGCGTGCCCAAGAAAGCTTCCAGGTTGGCTCAACCACACTTGTCTCTACTCCTCTGGGCCTTCCCAACCGGCGGGAGTTTCCGGCAGGCAGTTACGTGATCTTAATGCAGCAGCCCTATGGGGCGTTTGCCAAGACTCTGTTGGAGGTTCAACACTATCCGGAATCTCGAGAGTATCCGGGCGGACCCTTCAAGCGCCCTTTTGATGTCACCGCCCAGACGCTGGGAATTCAACTGGGAGTTGAAGCCTATCAGGTGATGCAGCCTTTTAAGGTCTCTCTGAGTGAAGTCGATGAGGTGAAAGTTCCTTCAGGCCAAATCGAAGGGGAGGGAATATACGGGTTGTTTTCCCACACCGACAATGCATTTGCCCGCCTGGTGAACCGACTGTTCAAAAAAGGACGAGCCGTGTTCTGGGCGCCTGACGGATTTCGCGCCGAAGGAGTGAGGTTCCCGGTGGGAACTCTAATGGTCCGTTTCGAGGAGGGTGAGGTTGCGTTACAGCAGTTACTTAAGGACATTCCCTTGAAGGTTCAGTTCGTGAAGAAGCGGCCGGAGTTGGAATGGCAACAGATCCGGATGCCCAGAATCGGCCTGTACAAGAGTTTCTCCAGTGCGATGGACGAGGGATGGACACGCTGGATCCTGGAGGGCTACGAATTTCCTTATCAGAGCCTTCATGACCAGGATATCCGAGAAGCGGATCTGTCCGATTTTGATGTGATCCTCGTTCCCCACCAGGAGCCCAACAAGATTGAGCAGGGGCTGGGAGATTCTTATCCCGAGCAATATCGTGGTGGACTGGGGAAAGAAGGAGTCGCTCGCTTACGGCAGTTTGCCTCCGAGGGTGGAACCGTAGTGTTTCTTGGGGCGGCCTCTCGATTGCCGCTTCTGCGCTGGCAGTTGGGTGGGGTCGATATCACCAAGAGCCTTGCCTCCCGGGAATTTTCCGTTCCCGGTTCTCTTGTGCGTGTGAGCGTGAATAACCATCATCCCATTGGGTATGGAATGATGGAGGAAGCGGCGGTGATGTTTCGTCACACTCCTGTCTTTGATCTGTCCCGAGGCTTGTCGGTGGTCCGCTACAGTAGCAAGGACCCGCTTTTGAGTGGATGGATCCATGGGGAGGAGCATCTGGCCGGAAAAACCGCTCTTGCTGAATTCCCAATGGATGAGGGAAAAGTGATCTTGATTGGTTTTCGAACCCAGTTTCGAGCTCAAACTCGTGGAACTTATAAGTTTCTCTTCAATAGTCTTTACTACGCAACCACTAGGTAGCATGCAGCCGGCGGACCGGCTGAAATTCAAAATCCAAAATTCAAAATCCGAAACAAATCCAAAACTCAAAAGTTAGAAGCTTCCTGATTAGCTGTAAATTGTCAGTTGTCCGTTAACAGGGGTAGTTGTCTCTTTTCTGTTGTCTGTGGTTTGTGATTTACTGTCAGTTGTCAGGAGCCTCTCATGTCCAATCGTAATTTTTGGAAGATTGTTTTGTTCAGCAGTGTCATCTCGGCAGGGTTGGTGTTGTTCTTTCTACGCTGGCCCTCTCCACCTGCCACTCAGGCAAAGTTCGAGCAGTCCGCCGGCACCACTTTCGACACTCCACTGACGGAAGACGAATCGATCAACATTAGGATCTATGAGTCGCGAAGTCGCGGAGTGGTCAACATCACCTCCACGACGCTGGAATACACGTGGTTCTTTGAAGCGGTGCCCCGTCAGGGCGTGGGGAGCGGTGTTGTCATCGATAGAAAAGGGCATATCGTGACCAACTACCATGTGATTCGAAATGCCGAGCGGTTGGAAGTGACCCTGTATGACAAGGAAAAATATGAAGCGGAGAGGGTGGGTATTGATCCCATCAACGACATAGCGGTCCTGAAGATTGATTGTCCTGAGGAGAAGTTGTATCCCGTCCAGCTGGGGAGAAGTGATGATCTGAAGGTGGGTCAAAAAGTCCTGGCCATTGGGAACCCCTTCGGTTTGAACCAGACCCTAACCACGGGAATCATTTCTTCACTGCAGAGAACCCTGAGGACCGACTTCGGGCTCATCGATGATGTCATTCAGACCGACGCGGCCATTAACCCGGGTAACAGCGGGGGACCCTTGTTGAACAGGCGAGGTGAAGTCATTGGCATCAACACCGCCATTTTCTCCAGGACCGGGGAAAGTGCCGGCATCGGGTTCGCCGTTCCTGTCAACACTTTGAGCAGAATCCTCCCCGACCTTCTCCAGCATGGCCGGGTCCTTCGGGCCTGGTTCGGCGTCCAAGGACAACCTCTGAGCCGTCGATTGGCACAGGCACTGCGGCTTCCCGTTGAGGAAGGGCTGTTGGTGGTCCAGGTTGAGTCCCGCAGTTCAGCGGATCAGACCGGTATTCGAGGGGGACAAAGACGCGCCTTTTTCGGCAATGTCCCTCTCCTGATCGGAGGAGATGTGATTGTTGCTCTGGGAGGTCAGCCGGTGACCTCAATGGAGGACATTGCAAGTATTTTAGAAGACAAGCGCCCGGGAGATACGATTTCGGTGGTGTATTACAGAGATGAGGAAAGGATTGAGAAAGAGATGCGGTTAGAGGGAAGGCAGGTCCAGGG
>CBDUTA010000315.1:0-4290 GCA_965369785.1 uncultured bacterium | reverse complement strand
ATTGCACACAAAACAACCAACTCAGCGTTCAACTTGAAGACGCGATTGCACTTCCAGTCAGCTGATGCATCATCCCGGCTAGACGGGCTTTGCCCAGAATTGGGTATAGTAAATAGTAGGAAAGAGTTGTTCTAAAACGGACGAAATACCAGCTTAATTAAAACATGACCATACCTCTTCTCAATGACATCGTCATCATATTCGGGCTCTCCGTTGGCGTGGTCTATGTCTGCCACCGCATTCAAATACCCGCCATCGTTGGCTTTCTTCTGACCGGTGTCTTGGCGGGGCCTCACGGACTGGGTCTGGTAAAAGCGGCTCATGAAGTTGACATCCTGGCTGAAGTCGGAGTGGTGCTCCTCCTGTTTACGATTGGAATTGAGTTTTCCCTCAAGACCCTGCTGCAGATCAAGAAATCGGTCCTGTTGGGTGGCTCGCTCCAAGTGACCCTGACCCTTTTGGCTGCTTATTTCATTGCCCAGCAAACCAGCTACAGCGTGGGTGAATCCGTCTTCCTCGGATTGTTGATTGCTCTGAGCAGCACGGCCATTGTGCTTAAACTCATCCAGGAAAGAGCTGAAATCGACAGCCCCCATGGACGAACCTCGCTGGCCATCTTGATCTTTCAGGACGTGGCTGTGGTTCCCATGATGCTGTTCACCCCGATGCTGGCCGGAGCCACGGGCAATCTAGGTGAATCCTTGCTGATTCTGGCGGGGAAAGGGATCGGCATCATCCTCCTGGCCATCGTCCTTGCCAAATGGGTTGTTCCCCAAGTGTTGTATCAAATCGTCCGCACGCGCAGCCGCGAACTCTTCCTGTTGAGCATGTTCGTGATCTGTCTGGCCGTCGTGTGGTTCACTTCCCTGATCGGTCTGTCTTTTGCTTTGGGAGCGTTTTTGGCCGGCCTGATCGTTGCAGAATCTGAGTACAGTCATCAGGCTCTTGGCTATATCTTGCCCTTCCGCGACGTGTTTATCAGCTTCTTCTTTGTCTCTATTGGTATGTTGCTGGATGTCGGTTTTCTTTTTCAGCACCCTGTACTCATCCTGTTGGTTACGGTGGGGGTTCTGGGGTTAAAAACCGTGATCACTGCTTTGGTAACCCTGTCGCTGGGATTTCCACTGAGAACGGCAATCCTGGTGGGTCTGGGACTCAGTCAGGTCGGAGAATTTTCTTTTATTCTTTCCAAGGCCGGTGTGGAGTACGGTTTGCTGGCCGGGGATCTTTACCAGCTGTTCCTGGCCCTCTCTGTTTTGAGTATGGCGGCCACTCCCTTCATCATCGCTCTGGCCCCTCGGATCGAAAATATAGTTCTGAGATTGCCCCTGCTGAGAAACTTAAAGGGGGGTTTGTATCCGGTGCAAGCCAGCGACGATGTCGACATAAAAGACCACCTTATTATCATCGGCTTCGGAGTGAATGGGAGAAACGTATCACGGGCCGCCAAGACCGCGGGTATCCCCTATATCATCATTGAAATGAATCCCGAAACGGTCCGGACCGAACAGGCCAAGGGGGAACCCATCCACTACATTGATGCCACCCAGGAGGCAGGTCTTGATCACGCCGGGATGAAAGAGGCGCGAGTCCTGGTAGTAGCCATCACCGACCCGGGAGCAACCCGAAACATCACCGAACTCGCTCGAGGACTGAACCCCAGGACTTACATTATTGTCCGAACACCTTACGTTCACGAAACCAAGATCTTGTTGGAATTAGGAGCCGATGAGGTCATTCCCCAGGAATTTGAGGCATCGGTGGAAATCTTTGCCCGGGTTTTGGCAAAGTACCTGATACCGAAGGATGAAATCGAGAGTTTCATCGCTGAAGTGCGATCCGATGGCTACCAGATGTTTCGAAGCCTTTCCAAAGAGTCGGTATCCCTTTCCAACTTGAAACTTCATCTTCCCGATATCGATATCAATATGTTGCGGCTTCGCAACGGATCCTCCCTGGTCGGGAAAACGTTAGCGGAGATTCAGCTGAGAAGAGCCCACTCCGTTACCTTACTGGCCATTCGCCGGGGCACCGAAATACTGTCCAATCCCGGCGGAGACATCAGACTCTCTGCTGACGATGTTCTTGTGATCCTGGGTCAACCCGATAAAATCACCACACTCAGGGGATTGTTCGAAACGAGCTAGTGGGCAACCAAACGATTGGTTGCAGGGTTCAAAATCGGTAAAAAAAGGTCACCCTGGGCATGACATCGGTTGCCGGTCTAGTGCCGTCTTCCCGTTCGTCATAGCGAACCACTTCAAGGTTGGGCATCAAACTGAACTCTTCAGTAACTTTCCAATCGATACCGGCAAGAAGAAAGTGAAACTTGGCAGTGGGGTCAAAAGGAAAGTAAGGGATTCTCAGTCCCTCAGGATTGGGATCAAACATCCGGTCGTAGCGCCCGATTAGAGTCACCTTGGGAGAAACGTTGACAAACCCGAAAAAAGAGAAGACGTCCAGGTCCACTTTAGTATTCCCCTTACGCTTTTGATGAGCATACTGAATCCCTAGACGACCCCAATCCCGCTTGTAACCCATGAAAGCCTGATACGTATTGCGATCATCCTGTAAGAGTCGTTGATCGTAGTCACTGTAGACTTCGAATATGAGTGAGTCGTTGTGGTAGTAACCCAGTGAAGCTGAAGTACCCTTTCCCTTGTCGGTCTCACCTCGAGTACTTGAGCCATTGCCGACCATCACGTGATAACGAACCTTTTGTTCGCTTCCCAGACTCCCCCTGAAGGCCACACCCAGATCTCTTGAAGCCCCCATCCTTTGAAGATCCAGGACGGTTTTTTCAAGGGAACGGTAACTCCAAAAACTTTCCACCACATTCCAGGTGGGGGTAGGAGACAATCCCAGATAGGTTTGATGCTGGTCCGTCAATTTCCAGCGCAGGTAGACATCCTTGGCAAAGGGGTTCAGTCTGGCGTCGGATCTGAAATCACCCGCTGAGTTCATCTCAAAACGCAGACGCATATCCAATTGTTCCGTCATCGCCTTGTCAAAAGTTAAATAGATACGGCGAAACCAGAATCCGTTCCGGTCTTTCAGGCTCTCATCATGATTGGCTGCAGCCCAGTAGAAATCACCAAATGCCAGGCCACTGATCTTGATCGCCCGATCGTCTTTCGGGGTATCCTGAGCCGAGGAGGAAGTAACGGTCTGGGCTTCGTCGGTCCTTTGGGTGTTGGATGGACTCTCCGGTAAAACGCTCTGGGATTGCAGCTGTGCTCGAAGTTCCTGAACGGTCTGTTCCAGAACTTCGATGCGTCGGACCAATTGTTCGAGAACATCGGGAGATACCGGACCACCCTGCTGAGCTAACCCGCCTAACCCCATTCCCAGGGAAATCAAAAGCGTTAAGATGGCACAGGATGGCCGATTCATAATCTCATTCCTTTCTCTTCGATCGATGTCAAACAGACCACTCAAGAGTCCTTATTTTTCATAGCCGTTCTACTCTATCAGCGTAGTCAACCGGCCTGACTGCGTTGCCCCGAGGCCATAGTCTATAATGCACCTCATGCGTTCTCGGGACTTTTCGGGTCTTCTCGGAGGAACAACCAGCCCATGAGTGTGTTCTTGCAACTCGTTCTGGTTCAGCTTGCCCTCTGGGGAACCTTCCATCCCGTACTGGGGATGACCACCACTGCAACACAAGATACAGTCTCACTTAGCGACGCCGATGAGGGGCCTTATGGCAAGACGGTTAGGGAAATCCGGATCAGCAGACTGCAGTATACCGATCGAGACATCATTATCCGAGAGTTGGCCTCCCGGGTTGGGGAGCCCTACTTGAAGAAGAACGCTGAAGAGGACGCCAAGCGACTCGACCGGCTGGGGATTTTCAGCACGATCAAAATTGAGCCCATCGAAGACGGGGATGGAGTGATACTTGAGATTGAGTTCGAAGAGACCTTTCCTCATTTGCCCACAATGAGCATCGACGTCAGCGACGAAAATGGACTCTCCATAGGACCGGGATTTCAGTCCATCAATCTCGGTGGTCGAGACATCTCCTTCTCTGCCAGCGCCCGCTTTGGCGGTGCCGCCAGTCTTGGGACCACCGTTGAAAACCCCTGGTTTGCCGGAAACCACCTTTCCTACAGGCTGGAATTCCACCAGCGAGACCGGGGAAATAAGCTGGATGACTTTGCTGAAGTTTCCACCGAGTTCAATGTGCGTCTGGGCAGTTATGTGGGAGACCATGGCCGGATTGGCGGCCATTTCAACTTCCTGTCTCTGGGAAGCGACACTCCGGGGACAACCCTTTCCGCAAACAAT
>CBDUTA010000314.1:0-4309 GCA_965369785.1 uncultured bacterium | reverse complement strand
CTGGCCAGTGCCAGTCGCACATCCGTGCTTTCGGGTGTCATTCGCTGGGCCTGTGAGAGCAGCTCATGGGCCGCCTGAAACTCCTGCTGCCACATCAGCACATAAGCTTTTCCGACAAGAGCGTCAGCGTTTTGCGGTTCACGGGCCAGGGCACGGTCGTAGAACCGCGTGGCCGTGGCGTATTCCTTCAGCCAGGCCGAGAGTCTGCCTATCCACAGTAGATAGTCGACACTCTCCGGATCTTGTTCCGAAAGTTGTCTGTAGAGTTCGCGGGCCTCCCGAAAGTTCTCGGTATTCACGGCCTCTCGAGCAGCCTTCTCTAAATCCGCGGCCAAGAGGAACCCACTCAAGAACACGGCCAGAATACAGCTAGCCAGCAATCCTCTCGCCACAGTGGTCTTTCGAAAACCCCCGTGACCTCGATGCAAACTTTCCCTCCTGTCCTGCATTTCTAGGTTTGTGGAATGCACGGGATGTGCCATTTTCCACCCTGGCTGGAAAGACCAAGAGCCACTATACCCT
This sequence comes from uncultured bacterium, assembly GCA_965369785.1. GTDB lineage: Bacteria > Acidobacteriota > UBA6911 > RPQK01 > JADFOI01 > JADFOI01. The sequence continues at coordinate 3,787 of CBDUTA010000314.1, read as the reverse complement.
AAGCTCATTTTAATCAACAAGTTATGTAATTTGTCGGGACTGGGTTTACAGACTAGAAACTACTTGTATTTTCCTGTCGATCAACCAAAGGTGTGAACTACAGTTGACAAGGGACTCTGGGGAAGCGCGAACGGCGAAGCCAGGGCAGGGGAAAAAAATAAATTCAGGAGTTTACTTTCTTGAGGCTAGCGGGTTGTGCCTAAATTCTCTAATGCAGCAATCCAATCATCCGGCGTGCTGCACCACCCGTGCTGCGCTCGGTCGGCGCCCCCCCCGAACATCGACCCAATCCGATAAACTTAAGGTATGCATCTAGATACGCAGCTTGTGGCTGCCCTTCTGGTCTTCGGGCTGATCGCCCTTGCTTCCCGCCAGATTGGAACTTTCTTTAGCCGCATTCACTTCCCTCTGGTGACAGGCTTCCTGCTCACCGGCATCTTGGCGGGTCCCCATGTATTGCAAGTGGTGAGCACCGGATCTCTGGCGAGAGTGCATTTTCTTGACCAGATTGCTTTGGGATTCATTGGCTTTGCCGCAGGAGCACATCTCTACTTACCTGAATTCAAGAGCCGTTTTAACACCATCCGCTGGGTGACGATGGGGCTGGTGATATCCACCTATACATTGTCGACCCTGGCTGTTTATCTGCTGGCCGGTGCAATTCCCTTCATGGCAACGCTGCCGGCACCGGCACGTCTCGCCATAGCTCTGATGGCAGCCGCAATTATGGTGGCCCGTTCACCTTCGTCGGCCATGGCCGTCATCAATGAACTGCGAGCGAGCGGGCCCTTCACGCGCATGGTGCTGGGAGTGACGGTCACCATGGACGTGGTCGTCATCATCCTCTTTACGATTAGTTCCTCGATCGCTGATGCACTCCTGGGCCAGTTGGGCTTCCGGACCGGCCTGGTCCTTTTGGTCGTGGCAGAGATTGTCATGGCTGCAGGTCTGGGAGTGATTCTGGGCAAAATCATCGCCCTCCTTTCACCCATGCCAATCAACGGTGTCGTCAAGGGCATACTTCTGCTGGCCTGCAACTACCTGGTCTTTCCTTTTTCTTCCTTCCTGCATCACTTGTCCCGTGACTCGTGGGCAGTGGAAATATTCTTAGAGCCCCTCCTGGTGTGCATGGTGGCAGGATTCGTGGTGACCAACTTCAGTTCCAGCCGCACCGAGTTTCAGCGGCTCGTCGATCTCGTCGGTCCGACCGTCTACATCACCTTCTTTACTTTGGTCGGTGCATCACTTGCCTTTGACACGCTGTTACAGACCTGGCACATCGCCCTGCTGCTTTTCTCCGTCCGCCTGATCGGCATCTTTTTGGGGTCGGTGGCCGGCGGCATGGCGGCTGGAGACCCTTGGAGGCTCAACCGCATCAGCTGGATGACTTTCGTGACCCAAGCTGGAATCGGGCTGGGACTGGCACGTGAGGTGGCCGTTGAGTTCCCCGAATGGGGAGAAGTCTTTGCAACCATGATGATCGCAGTGATCATCCTCAACCAACTGGTGGGACCACCGCTCTTCAAGTGGGCCCTTCACATGGCCGGTGAATCACACGTGAAAGCCGGCCGTCGCGATCTTCGCGGCCTACCCGTCGCCTTCATTTTTGGCTTGGAGGGGCAGTCAATGGCACTGGCCCGGCAGCTCCATGCCCACGGCTGGGTGGTCCAGGTGCTCACCCTGAAAACAGAACCGATCGAGGAGGTTCCAGAGCAGGGGATCGAGATTGTCCCCATGCTGGACCTGAGCCCCGCTTCTCTGGAGAAAGCAGGAGCGGGAAAGGCTCAGGCTTTTGTCGCCTTGATGCGGGACAAGGAAAATCTGGAGATCTGTCAATCTGCCTTCGAGCAATTCGGGACACAGTGCGTCATCGTGCGATCCCATGACCGCTCTTACTGGGAGCGCTACCGGACTCTGGGAGCGACTATTCTTGACCCCGGTCTGGCCATGGTGAACTTGCTCGACCATTTCGTCCGCTCGCCGGCGGCTGCAGCACTACTCCTGGGCATGGAAAAGGGACAAGACGTCGTCGAGCTGGTCGTCTCCAATCCCAACCTGCACGGCACAGCCCTCAGGGATCTGCAACTTCCGGGGGACACCCTGGTCCTCAGTGTGTTTAGAAACCACGCCTCACTCATCTGCCACGGCTACACACGCCTGCATGTCGGTGACCACATCACCATCGTCGGTTCCGAATCCTCCCTGGAAGAAATCCAACTCAGATTTTCTGACTACGTGGGTCTTGAACCCGATCAAAACAAAAAGCGAGACTCCCGCGTTTCGTCACCATCGAAGGCACCCAAGTACTCCCTTTCGTAAATACGGTGACGTCAGCGGATGTAAAATCCAAGGCAGGCTCGAACCCGACTGTATTCAAAACCTCTGCTGAGTGTTCGATTTCCAGAAGGGTCCCCGGCTGATCATTCCGCCATGGGCAGAAGCGGCTCTCGATCAACGGGGATCTGCATATCGACAGCTCGGAGCAAAAGCGCCGTCCTCATGTAGTTACCCATGAGAAGCGTCAGAGTGACCAGTTCTTCCTCACCAAATGCCTGGACCACCTGGCTGAAGGTCTCGGAACTGAGCTTGGATTCCCTCACCAACTCGCGTCCAAAACGGATGATCAACGCGTTCCTTTCCTCCAGATTCTGCGGGCTTTCGTTGTTTTTCACCACCTCAATGGCCGCGGACTCCAACCCCACTTCCCGTGCTACGGGTTCATGCATGGTCCATTCAAATTGACTCTGCATCTCCCGGGCGATGACCAGAATTGCCAATTCTCGGACCTGAGGGTCCAGACCGCTCTCGAATCGCAAGTATGTATTGGCCAGGCTCAGGTGCTGACCGGCTTTAGGGCTGTAAAGATAGAATCCTCTAGGACCCGTTAGACCCGCCAGAGTGATAGCCTCCGGATCGACAAGGAAATCGTAAACTTTCTTGCCCTCCTCATCCATATCATCCCGCCTCTTCAAGGGTAGACGCGACCTGGACTCCGGATCTATGTCAGACGGCCAGTCTTGTGGGGAGGCAATCGTTGTGTCTGGAGGCGAACCTGGGGAAGCGCCTTCCGAGCCGGGAGTTCCATTGCATCCGAGGAAAAAACCCATACTCAAAAGCAAAATCACGACTGAATACCCTTTTTGTTTCATTGCTAGCTCCTCCAAGCCAAAAGCACCTTAATTTGTGGCCAGCCTAGCACCGTACTGCGAGGTTTTCAACGAATTCTAATACTTTTGACCGTCTCGGTTCTGATGCCTGCGGCACTTCGTCACGACAACCTATGCATGATCCGGGCTAGGAAACAGTTGCGAAAGCATATCGAAATTCGCCATAGGGGCAACTGAAAAAGACTCAACAGGTTAGGGAATTTGTCTCATCGCTCTTAGCGACCTGTCCCTAAGTCTCTAGGGCGCATATAATGGTACGTTCGGAACATCCACAATGACTCTTGTTCAACCAGGCCTGGAATTACTCCTTCAAGATCAGCTCGACCTCATCCAGGGTAAACGGGTAGGGATTATCGTTCACCCCAGCTCGATCGATTCGCAGTGGACCCACACACTGGATCTCTTCTTCAATCACCCTGAAATCGAACTAACCACGGTCATGGGCCCTCAACACGGCATCCGAGGGGAAACCCAGGACAATATGGTTGAATGGGAGGATTACAGGGACCCGGTCACGCATCTTCCTGTTTACAGTCTCTATAGTAAGACCAGGAGCCCGACCGAAAAGATGCTGTCTGAGGTCGATGTCGTCGTCTTTGATCTTCAGGATACAGGCGCCC
>CBDUTA010000313.1:0-4322 GCA_965369785.1 uncultured bacterium | reverse complement strand
CCGAACCCTGGGTGGTTTCATAGTCGTTGGATCCTGTCAGCTGAAAATCGTAGCCACTTATGGGTCCTGCTTCAGCCAGGTCCAGGGCCTTTCCCTGGGGAACTCCTTCCAGGATATCCACTAACACCACATCGGCCAGTTGCTGCTCCACCAGGCGCATGGCAGTGGTCGAACCCACGGCCCCGCTGCCCACAACGGTAACTTTCGGTCTCATCTTAACTCCCTTCACGGTTCATGTTTTCAATGATCGCGACGGCGAACTCACTGGTCTTCAAGAGGGTCGCTCCCTCCATCTGCCGCTCCAGATCATAGGTTACGCGCTTTTGAGAAATGGTTTTGCGCAGACCTGAGTCAATCAGATCGGCGGATTCCTGCCATCCCAGATGTTCCAGCATCATCACTCCCGAGAGAATCAGGGAACCGGGATTGACCTTGTCCTGTCCCGCATATTTAGGTGCCGTACCGTGAGTAGCCTCAAACAGCGCCACCTGATCACCGATATTGGCTCCCGGTGCCAGGCCCAACCCTCCAACCTGGGCAGCACATGCATCGGAAAGGTAGTCCCCATTTAAATTCGGTAAAGCGATGACTTCATACTCATCGGGACGCAACAGCACCTGCTGGAACATGGCATCGGCGATGCGATCATTGATCAAAATCTTCCCATCGGGAATCTTGCCGTTATGTTCCTTCCACAGCTCGTCTTCCGTAATGCAGAGATCCGAGAACTCTTCCTCAGCCAACTGGTAACCCCAGTCCCGAAAAGCTCCCTCGGTGTACTTCATGATATTGCCCTTGTGAACCAAGGTGACACGCCTTCGCCCGTGATCCAGCGCATAACGAATCGCTTTGCGCACCAGGCGCTGGGTCCCGAAAATGGAGATGGGCTTCACACCAATGCCTGAATCCTCCCGAATATTGCACGAGAACTTCGAATTCAGGAAATCGATGATCTCCTTGACCTCCTCACTTCCCTGCTCCCATTCGAGCCCTGCATAGACATCCTCTGTGTTCTCCCGAAAGATGACTACATTGAGCTTGTGCGGCTCTCTGACCGGTGAGGGAACCCCTTCGATATAGCGACAAGGCCGCACACAGCTGTACAGGTCCAAGACCTGGCGCAGCGTCACATTCAGACTACGAATTCCCGTCCCCACCGGAGTGGTCAGCGGTCCCTTGATAGCCACCAATAAATCAGCGATGCAATCAATGGTTTCCTGAGGCAGCCACTCGTCGAACCTGCTCTTGGCCTTCTCACCCGCAAACACTTCACACCAGGCAATCGAGCGCTCTCCTCCGTATGCTTTTTCAACGGCCGCATCCAACACTTTCCGAGTCGCCCGCCAGATGTCCACCCCAATGCCGTCTCCTTCAATAAAAGGACTGAGAGGATTCCTTGGGACCTGTATTTCTCCGTTGACAAAACTGATTTTTTCCCCTTTATCGGGCATTACGATCCTTTGCTCATTCATGGGGGCAAAGGTACTCAGAACGGGAAAATTAGTCAAACAAGAGGAAACTGACAGCTGACAACTGACAACACACAGCAGACGAGTCTGAATAGGTTCTTGTTGGCAAGCGGGGTGGGGGAATTTGGTGCCAGCCCCAAAATTTCTCCTTTGAATTCGGGGACTTACGCCACAATTTTGGGCCTGTCCCCAATATCGTCCCATCCGACTGCACGAAGCGTCTTTAGCCGACGAAACGTCGGCTAAAGACGCTCGATGAGGTGGGCCAGCAGAGCGATACGCGGGGCCAGGGCACTCATCTCGATCTGTTCGTGCCAGGCATGGGCTCCATCTCCGGGAATGCCCAGACCATCGAGGGTGGCAATCCCAAGAGCGGCAGTGATATTCCCGTCGCTTCCTCCACCACTTTCTCCCTCACCTAAGTCGAATCCCAATTCCGAGGCGATCTCCTGGGCCGACTGGAGCAGTTCTTCAGAGCGCGGAGTCTTGACCATGGGAGGTCGGTCGATACCCCCTTCGATTTCGAGCCGGGTCCCAGGAACATGGGACTTGAGGCGGCGAATTTCGCCATCGACTCGCTCTCCCTCCTCAAGAGTTCTGAAGCGCGTGTCCACGGTAGCCTCAGCGTACTCCGCGATGACATTGGAAGCATGCCCTCCTCGAACCACGTTGACCGTCACGGTTGTCCCTCGGGCAGGTTCTGACAAAGAATGGATACCCACAATCTGCTGGGCCAATTCCTCCACCGCATTGATTCCCTTCTCGGGGTCCAAGCCGGAATGGGCGGATTTCCCATGGACCTTAACGACATAGCTCCCCACCCCTTTTCGAGACGTCTTCAGTTCGCCTCCTGGAAGCGGCGGCTCCGTGATCAACACCAGGTCACTCTCCCGGGCAAAACCCTCGATGAATTCCCGGCTGTGACTACTGGTGAGTTCTTCGTCAGTCGTATAAAGAAAACGCACCTTTCGGCGCGGGCAGATCCAGCCTCGCGCCAGGTACTCTTGAATTTTCAGAGTGGCAGCAACACCGGCCTTCATATCAAAAATACCTGGCCCGTAAATTCGACCGTCCTCGACACGAAATGGATTTCGGGCCAGACTACCCTCTTCCCAGACCGTGTCCATATGGCACAGGACCAGAATGCGTCCTTCTTCTTTTTCGCCCCACTCCGCCCACACGATATCGCCGACTTCCTTTCGGGAGATCACCTGGGGGGTGAATCCCTGGGCCCCCAGGTGATCAATAATGAGAGCTCCTACCTGATCAACCAGATCCTTACGGTGACTTGGACTTTCCAGTTCTACCAGGTCGCGCAATAGCTCAATGATCTGATCCGTTTCGGATCGGATCTTGTCGACTAAATGAGGCTCAGACAGGTTATTTCCCATGAAATTTCATCTCACCAATAAACTCGACCTCACCGGTTAGAAGAATCTCCTCACCGGGATTCCACTCGACCAGCTGGGATCCCTTCTGAGTGTGAACTTGAACAGGAGATTGCGCCCTTTCGGCACGGATTGCAGCCACTGCCGCCCCACACGAACCGGTCCCAGAACTATGGGTGGGGCCAACACCGCGCTCCCAGATCTTGATCTTCAACTGGTGAGAATTCTCAACTCGGACAAAGCTGACATTTGTCTTTTCCGGGAAATAGGGGTGGCACTCCAGCCCCCCACCCAGTCTTTCAAAGTCCGCCCTTTCGGGAAACCTCTCGACAAAAACGACACACTGAGGATTGCCCACCGACAGTGCGTTGATGGAGACGGCTTGACCCTGAACCTCAAGGGCATATTCCTGTACCTGCTCCAGCTTCGATGGAGCCTGGAACGGGATTGCGGCAGGTTCAAAAGAGGGTGCTCCCATCCGAGACCTGTACCTCCAAAATCCCTCCTTCTCTTCAAGCAAAGTGTAAATTTTCACCCCGGAGCCGGTCTCGAGGGTGACCTCCGGTTGGTCCACCCGGCCGTGACGGTGCAAAAAGGCGCAGCCACAACGGAATCCATTACCCGACATACCTGCCTCCGTTCCATCCTGATTGAAGATCCTCAAATGGAACTGAGAGGGAGAGAGATCTGACACGAACACACAACCATCCGCTCCAAAGCCACGGTGGCGATCGCAAATGGCCTGCGCAAGACTCGAATACTGTCCCTCTGGAACGTCACTGGAGGCAATAATCATAAAGTCGTTGCCACAGCTGTGATATTTCTCAGCAAGAATCATGCTCATGGGATCACTGATCATCCAGGCTAAAGACTATTCATAGGTTCTCGTCACGAATGGACGAATGCACGAAGTGAGGTGCCTCCTACATTCCGGAGTCTTTGCAATCCTGACGGTCCCAGCTCGCCCCTACCCCGCTTCGTGACAAGAACCTATGCTACAACTTCCGGTCTTCTCCGAGCAACGCACTGAGAATTTCCTGGGAGATTTCTTCGAGTGACTTACCGGTGACATCAATGACCGGCCAACTGGGGTTGTCGCTGTAAGCGGAGTGAGCGTACTCTAACTCTTCCTTGATACGATCCATCTCGGCATAGCTTTTATCCTCCATGTCCGATCGCTGGAGCCTTGCCCGGCGCACCTCTGCAAGTCGCGTGGGATCAATAGAAAGACCCACGATTTTGCTCTGATCGATTTTAAAGAGCTGGGCGGGCAGCTTCATTCCTAGAACGATGGCAATACTTGCGACCTTCCATCCTTCTTGAGCCAGATAGATGCTCAATGGGGTCTTCGAAGTTCGGCTCACTCCCAAAAGGACGATATCCGCCGTATTCAAGTCTCCCACGGAACGCTTGTCATCGTGACGAATGGCATACTCGATCGCATCAATCCTTGAGAAGTAGTCTT
>CBDUTA010000312.1:0-4343 GCA_965369785.1 uncultured bacterium | reverse complement strand
ATTCTACAAGGCGACCGGTGCCCCCTGGACCGATCACGCGAACGGCGGGGAGATGCTCTGGTTGAACGGGATGTGCAACGAAATCTGGGATTCCATCTACAATGAAGTTTGCCTTGGCGACGACGTGTCGGCCTCTCCGGAAATCAAGGCCCGTGAGCGCTGCCCCGGTCCCGGCTCCAAGCCCTGGGAATCTTATAAGGCGGCCATCGTCAGCGGGTGGCGTCCGGCTCAGGCTCATGGAACCTCCAGCCATGGCGCGCGACTGTACATTCAGATGCTGGACGAGGCGATGAAGGAAGGAAACTACTCGCTCGAATATATGAGAAATCTGCGCACCACCATGGAACACGCCTTTTTGCTGGGCAACGTTCCTGACGTGATGGCGGGCATCAAAAAATATGGCATCATGATCAATGTCACGCCCATCCACTTGTCGCGTGTCCCTGACCTACTCGATGACTACGACGAATCCCTGAGATCGTTTGTGATGCCCGTCAAGACCTGGATTAACGACGGACACCGGGTGACCCTCGAGGCCAATGGGTCCGATTTTTGGACTCCGATTTACACACTGATGACCCGACGCATCATAAAACAGGGTACCGATGAGTGGGTCGAGCTGGTTCCTGAAGAGGGGATTGATCGAGTCACTGCCTTGAAAATGGCCACCACCTGGGCCTCTGAATATATGTTGGCTGAGGACACTGTCGGAACTCTGGAGCCGGGAAAATACGCCGATTTTGCCGTACTGGAGGAAGATTTTTTCACCATCCCCGCAGAGGGAATCCTCGACGGCATTGCGGTAGTGATGACCGGTCTGGGCGGCCAAATTGTCCATGACCAGTTGGCCGGCGGGAATTAGTCGCGGCGGCCCGCAGGCTAAAGCCTTCGTGCGTTCGTGCTGTCGTGCTGTCGTGTGGGTCAGGAGTCTCCGGTCTGCACTCAGCCCTATCTTCCGGTCTGTTGTCAGCCGGAATTATTCATAGGTTCTCGTCACGAAGTAGCAAAAGCGCCGACCTGGGTGCGTTGCGCCACGCGCGATGGAAGGCCCCCGCAAACGTACTCTCTGCAGTACGTTGAGGAGGCCGGGGGCACCCGCTTGCGGGTCGCGAAAGGCAGTCGGTGCAGCACGCCGGATGATTTCGCGGCTGCAGTAGAGAACCTATGAATAGTACCGGCTAGGCTAGTGCATATAGAAGAAACAGCTGATCAGAGGATAAAGCTCCGGACTCACGATGTGGATCAGGGCTTCAGACTGCCGACGAACTTCTACCGGCTGGCCGCTCAGATTCAGGATCTCAATATTTTCGATCACAAGGGTCAGGGGCTCGGGCTCGACCTCAGCGGCAACCCGAAACACCAGGGACGCCATCCCTTCCCGGGGCAAAGCTTCTTCTCCGTGTTCAGGCACGGCGATCTGCACTTGAATACTCCCCGCCTCCAGCTCCTCGACCGAGACTTGTGCCCCCACCTTTTCAGCCTGATAGACAAGTTCCACCCCCACAAAGCTCAACTGGGGGGAAGGAAACCGGACCTCCATCCTCAACTGGCCGATCTTCACCGGCTCTGAGATGGAGAGGTGCATGGGCAAAAGGAGTTCCATATCGGGGGTACCCACCAGGGTAGGAAAAGTGATCTGGTTGCCCTCCGACTCGGACAGATCCTGAGAAAAAACACTTCCGCCCGGTACGACCAGCACCATGAGAAGCACTCCCCCGATACTCACCCTAAACATTTGGACAACTCCAGCCCATAGGATAAGCTTCTTGGAACCGAAAGTGAAAGAGATCAAGATGGCAGACTCGATGGAGTAACATCGGCTTGCACGATTTTCTTGTCAGTATTTCTGGTTTACGGGGTGGATTCCCTGGACTCCTCCCAGGCGCTTTGGCTCATCCACTTGATGGAGCTACCCACGCCAACGGTTGCATACCGAAAGGTCAGAGCTTCCACTTCAATCAACTCACCTTTGTCGAGTTGGACCGTGTTCTGAGCCAAGAGGTTCCCGTTTGAAACAGGGACCCAGAGCGCAATAAGCGAATAGAGGCAAGCCCACTTTCCGAACATCCGCATTCTCCGACTTATGCTGGCAAACGGGTTCGTACAGGCCAAGAACTTCTCTAAAAGGCTCTTTTTTCTTGATTTGCGATCCGTTATACTGTCCGTCAGGACATCCAAAAAGCCTTAAAAACTGGGAGGTTATGAGGGTAGAAATGAAATCAGGGGAACTGAATTTGGAGGATTTATGAAGAAAATACTTTGGACGCTTTTACTCACGGTTGTCGTATCCCCGCTGGGTTTTTCTCAGCAGATTCCGGACCTGGTGGCTGAACACGGTTACCCTGACACCCTTCTGGTCAATGGAAAGATTGTCAGCATGGATGATCGCAGCATCGTCCCCAACACACCGGGAAACATCTATCAGGCCATGGCCATAAAAGGGAAAAGAATTATGGCCCTGGGCACCAATGCGGAAATGAGAAGGTTGGCAGGGCCCTCCACGGCCATCGTGGATGTGGGTGCAAGGACCGTGATCCCGGGTCTCATCCAGACGCATTACCATACCTTTAGCACGGCGGCCAGCCGTTATGGCCCTGAGGTCGGTCTGGTGGATCCCAGCATCAAGCTTTCGGTAGTAGCGGAGAGCACGCCGGAGGCGACGGCCAAAAAACTCAGAGACACCATCACCAACGCTATCCGCGTCCAGCGAATCCCCAAGGGGCAATGGATTACGGTTGGACTTTCTGATGACAAAGAAATGCGTCCCGGGACAGCGCGCGGATGGCTTTTTCTGGGCCGGCTCAACAAGAGACAGATCGATGGAGTGACTGCAGACAACCCCGTCCTCATTACCACAAGACTCCAGGGACTCTTCAACTCTCAGGCCGTCAACGCCCTCAAGGAAATCTTTCCGGACTGGGAGGAAAGCACCGATCTGGAGAACCGCCCCGGGGCCGGGAAAGACGGGTATGCCGCAGTCCCTGAAATTGGAGGTCTGACCTTCGAGTACTGGTGGAAGGATGAACCCTTGGAAAAATTGGCGGAAGCGTTGCGCCTGTACGGAGTGGATATCGTCAATATGGGCATCACCACGGTGGCAACGCGGATCTTGTACCCCCGGGTGGTGGCTGCTTATCACCAGCTGAATCGAGAGAACAGACTGCCCCACCGTCTGGCCTACTACATCGAATCGCAGAGGGGAAACTTCTGGAATCTGAAAACCATCAAAGAATTTTATAAAGGTTACGGGGCTCCCTGGACCACCCATGCCGGAGGCGGCGAGATGATGTGGCTCAATGGAATGTGCAACGAAATCTGGGATTCCATCTACAACGAGGTCTGCATGGGTCCCGATATGCCCAATGCACCTGAAGAGGCCAAGCTCATGGAGCGTTGTCCCAGTCCTGGAACCAAACCCTGGGAATCCTTCAAGGAAGCGATCGTCTACGGATGGCGCCCCGTTCAAGGTCACGCCACCTCCAGTCATGGAGCCCGGCTCTACATTCAGATGCTGGAACAAGCCATGAAGGAGGGAAATTACTCGGTGGAGTACATACGTAGTCTCAGGACCACGCTCGAACACAACATTTTGCTGGGTAATGTTCCCGACGTGATGGAGGGGATCAAGAAGTATGGAATCATGATTAACGTCAACATGGGGATGCTTGCAGGCGTGCCGGACAATATCAAAGTCTATGGGGAAGAACTGAGATCATTTGCCATGCCGGTGAAGACCTGGATCAATGACGGAGTGCGGGTGACCTTCGAAGCCGCGGGTACGGATTTCTGGACACCCATTCACGCGTTGGTGACTCGGGAGGTCCAGTTGCGACCCCAGATCGGAGCCCCTCCAGCGGACGGACCTTTAGGCAAGGTCGTGCTTCTTCCCGAAGAGGGAATCGACCGAGTCACGGCCCTGAAAATGGCCACCACCTGGGCCTCTGAATACATGATGGCAGAGGACACGGTGGGAACCCTGGAGCCTGGCAAATATGCCGATTTTGCGGTGCTTGAGAAGGACTTCTTCACCAGTCCCATAGAGGAGATCCCCAACATGAAAGTCCTCATGACGGGCCTGAGCGGCGAAGTTGTCTTTGACCGGGATCAATTAGCGGCAGGAAATTAGTCCGAGGCCCGTGGGCTAAAGCCTGCGGGCCTCCGTGACACTAAAAAAGGGGACAGCCCAGGCTGTCCCCTTTTTGCGGTCTGCGGTCTGTTGTCAGCTGTCAGTTGTCAGCTTTTTTAGTGCATATAAAAAAATCAGGCAAAGAACAACGGGGCATAAGCGAGTTCGGTTACCCCCGCCTACCCCAGCACCGTACGGAAGAGCCTCCTGGTTGGAA
>CBDUTA010000311.1:0-4344 GCA_965369785.1 uncultured bacterium | reverse complement strand
GCAGGGTACAATGAGAAGAGCGGGAACGGCCTTGTTGGCGGTGAGCAAGTCACCGCCAACAAGGCCGTTCCTGTCTTTGACGAGAAAACAATTTGCCTTGGAGTTTTTTAAGCTTTAATGTATAAAAACGAAGTAGGGAGACTGCAATGACCCGCAGGCTAATTTCGGTCGCGATCTTATTCTTGCTTTCCAGCTGGGGTTTCGGCCAAGAGAGGAAGATGTCTGAATCGGACTTCACCTCCGCTCAAGAATGTGGTCAGTGCCATCAGGAAATCTACAGCCAGTGGACTCAGTCGATGCACTCAAAGTCGCTGACCGATCCCCTCTACCGGGCGGTCATCGATGAAATGATCGAGCAGACGGGAGGGGCCCAAAAGGCCTTTTGCCTGAGCTGTCACGCCCCGGTGGCCAGTGTAGCGGGCAAGCTTTTAGACTTGTCCACACCCCTGGATTGGGGGACTTTCCGCGGAGTTGCGGCAGAAGGAGTGACCTGCGACTTCTGCCATACCATCTCAGGCAACGAGAACCTGGGGAAGAATATTTCAGTGGGAGCCTATGTCTATCCTCGAAGGGGCACAACAGCCATCAAGTATGGCAGGCATCCTGATGCGGATACCTCGGCCCACCAAACCGAGGCTTCACAATTTCTCACCAGCGCTGAAATGTGTGCCGTGTGTCACAAGTTCAAACATCCCATCGGAGGGGCCGAAGTCCAAAGCACTTACCAGGAATGGCTCAGGGGGCCCTACAGCAGCCGAGGAGTACGCTGCCAGGATTGTCACATGCCTGTTTTCTCCGGCACCACCGCTGTGGGTGGAAAACAGAGGCAACAAATTCATGCCCACACTTTCTTCGGAGGTCACAGCGAACTCCTCAAGAAGGCAGCTACCGTCACGATTTGGGGTGTGGCCAACCCGGAAGGCACCGGCTCTCGGCTCTCCGTCACCGCCACTGTCCGGAACAGCGGAGCCGGGCACGCCATCCCGACGGGAATACCCGGGATTCGCGAAATGTGGCTGGAGGTTGAGGTATTCTCTCCACAGGGAGAAAGGCTCCATCAAAGAAGGTTTCGTTACGGTCAACAACTGGTGAACCGCCAGGGTGAGGAAGCCCTCCCCTGGGAGGCCTTCCGGATCCTGACCGACGACCGCATCGAGCCGGAGCAATCCAAACAGAATAGTTTTGAGATTCTCCTTCCTGAGCGACTGACGGGCGAGGTGAACCTGCAGGCCAAGCTGTTTATGCGACTCGTCTCAGAAGCCATGACTCAGCGCTTGAACATCCCGGTACCTGATCCCGTTCTGATGACCTCTGCTGAAGCCAAGGTTCCTATCAACTAAACGAGGAAGCGAATTCGATCATGATGAAAGTTCAAACTATTGGATGCCTAGCAGGGCGGGCGGCAAGAACTCTGACGGTTATCGCGTTTCTCTGCTTTTCATTCCAGGTGGCTAACGCCCAGGCCGATCGAGTGGGAAGCGACATGTGTGGAGTCTGTCATGACGATGTCCACTCCTCTTTCGGCAATACCCTTCACCGCGACAACGACTGTGAAGATTGCCACGGACCGGGCAGCCAACACGTGGAAGCGGGTGGTGACCTGACCCTTAGCTTCACCGAGCAGCCAGCTGGTTGGGCAATGTTGCAATGTCTCAACTGCCACCAGGAGGGTGCCGAGCAATCAGGCTTCTTGAATTCCGCCCACGGGCGAAACAGCGTCTCCTGTGTGGCTTGTCACCAGGTGCATCCCACCCCTTCGAACTTTGGCCTGCTCAAAGAGGAGGAAAAGGACCTGTGTACCAGCTGTCACCCGGCGACGCGCGCCGACTTCCGGAAGCCCTTTCATCACCCGGTGCTGGAGGGCGCTGTGATGTGCAGCGACTGCCACAGTCCCCACACGGAAGACAATCGCCCCCTTCGTCGTCTGGCAGTCGGCCCGGAAGAGGGCTGTATTTCCTGCCATTCCGATAAGAAGGGCCCTTTTGTGTTTGAGCATCCTCCAAGCATGGTGAATGGCTGTGCAACCTGCCACGAACCGCATGGCTCTATTAACCCCAAGATGCTGCGTCGGACCCAAGTTGTGCAACTCTGCCTGGAGTGCCACAGCATGACTCCGGGCGTGGCCACCGGCCAACCGCCTGCCTTTCATGATATCCGGACGGCCCGGTACCGCAATTGTACGGTCTGTCATCGCGAAATCCATGGCTCTAACGTCGATCCGGATTTTTTCAGATAGGGGGAAACGGATGCGCAAGAGATGCCTCACCTCTTTTTTTCTAGTTCTCTTCCTCTCCACCTGGGCATACGCTCAGAACGAGCAGTATCGGTTGAGTCTCGAGTTTGGTAATCGCTGGAAAGCCGGTTTCAGCGGCAATGAGGACCTCTATCGCAGTCAACTCGATTTAGGGGAGGGACCGAAACTTTTCTCCGGAGTTTTTTCCATCTTCGCCCCAAATAATTCCAATCGGTTCTTCGATCGCCTCGAGTTGAGGATGAACAGCTGGGGAGGCGAACCCTATAACACGGCTCGGCTGCGCGCCGTCAAGGCGGGAATCTACGAGCTCCGTTTCGACTACCAGAACGTGGCCTATTTCAACTCCGTACCCTTCTTTGCCAACCCCCTTTTCGAGCAGGGCAACCTCGAGAGCCAGCACCAGTTCGACATCTCTCAGCGCTTTGCCCGGGTTGAGCTCACGTTAAGGCCCGGAAAGCGTGTCTCGCCCTTCGTTGCTTACCAGAGGACCAGCCGCCAGGGCCCGGCCCGGACCACCCTTCGCGCCGATGGAGACGAGTTTCTAACCCGTTTGGATGTGGACACCCATTCGGATGATCTGAACTTTGGCGTCAATTTCACGGCCTCTCAATTCTCACTGCGCCTGGAACAGGGTTTCCGATGGTACCGAGACACCAGCACCTTCCTGGCTCCCGGGTTTCAGGAGGGCAATTCGTCTCGTCCTTTCTTTGGCCGCAACATAGTCTCCAATGATTATGGGGGTAACAACGACGTGAAGGGTACCATCCCTTTTTCTACCGCAGTAGGCGTCTACCATCCTTTCGACAGTCTTCTTCTGCGCGGCAAGGTGTCCTACAGCCTGGGAGATGTGGACTCGAATTTTTCCGATGTGATTGACGGGACCTTCTTCTCCTTTCCTTTGCAGGCCTTTTACCAGGGTAGGGAGCAGCAGGCCCTCGGTAGGGCTAAGAGACCCAATCTGTTTGGGGACTTTTCCTTGACATGGCAGCCTTTTGAGAGGCTTCGGATCTTAGAAAGGTTGAACATTCGCCGCTCCCACGTTTCCGGATCCGCACAGATTGACAATGCCTTCCTGAATGTGGATCCACTCTTTCAACCGGGCATCATTCCTCGCCTGGAGACTTCATCCTTACTGGACACCTTTTTATCCAGGGACTCAACCATCCAGGAACTGCAGGGAGTTTTCTATCTGTCTCCCCGATTCTCAGTGAGGGCGGGGCACCGATTTGAGCACAAGGCAATCGAACTCGAGGAGCGCTTTGAATGGGACCGCAACGTACTGATTCTGGGAGCTGCCTACCAGTTCTCCGCGCGCAACACCCTGGCCCTTGAATACGAACTGGGAAGGACGGACCAGCCCATTTTCAGAACCGATGTGGTGGATTTTGACCGATTGCGCGTGCGGGGTCGATTCCATCCTTTTGAGTCCCTGCAGTTCACTGGAAGCGTGACGCTGTTTGATCACGATGACGACATCCCCGCAATAGACCTCACCTCCCGCCAGCGCACCTACACTCTCCAGTTTACCTATACCCCGGTGCGGCGGATCTCAATCTCAGGGGCGTATGAACGCAGTGACATGAATTCTGATCTTCTCTTTATTGTTCCCCAAACCCTGCAACCGGATCGCTCCATCTATGCAGAGCGCGGTGATTACGCAAATCTCTTTATCTCGTTGCTGTTACTCCGCAACGCCAGGCTGGACGTGGGATATTCCGTGTCGGGCACGGTTGGGAATTTTCCCATGAACTATCACCGGCCCATGGCCCAGCTG
Source organism: uncultured bacterium (assembly GCA_965369785.1). Taxonomy (GTDB): domain Bacteria; phylum Acidobacteriota; class UBA6911; order RPQK01; family JADFOI01; genus JADFOI01. Next base: position 316 of record CBDUTA010000311.1, on the reverse strand, counting down.
GAGATCCCGCTGGGCGAACGCTTCATCGCCTACGGTCAATGGAGCTACTACGACTATAAAGAGAAAGTTTCCCTCCTTCCCCAGGACTATCAGACTCATTTAGTGGTGCTGGGCTTCCGGGTCGAGCTTGAGTCTCAGTAAGTGCTCGCCACAAACGTCACCATATTTATGGAACGAGGCACTTAGCCCACGGCTCTGACTGAACCGGATTCGGCACCTGAGGTGCCTCCCACATTCCTGCTCTTGAAATACGAACGCACGAACGCACGAACACGGTGCCTCCCACATTTCGGAGTCTTTGCAATTCTGACGGTCG
>CBDUTA010000310.1:0-4379 GCA_965369785.1 uncultured bacterium | reverse complement strand
GGAAATCCTTCCAAAATCTGCCCATAATCACTGTGTCAGTTTTTGTGTCACTTTTGTGGTCAGACTTGAGCTATCTTCACATTCTTGACCGTAATTCCTGGAAAGTCAGGAAAACCAGTCAGGGTAGATGTTTTGGCTGAAAGCCCTATAAATAAAGGGCCAGAGCGTTTTGCCCTAGCCCCGTCTTTTAAGCAGAGGGTCGCTGGTTCGAGTCCAGCACGACCCACCCATTCTTTCAGTAAGTGGCCTCAATCGACTTTCAGCTCCTCAGCGCTCGGGGAAAAAGGATGTTGTTTTCCAAGTGGATGTGTTGATGAAGGGATTCCTCCAGAGCGGCGAGCCCGTGCCAGAGGGCTTGCCAGGTATGACACGCCTCCGGGGGAACTTGGTAATCGTTGGTGAGTTCCCGCAGGCGTCTGAGTGCCGTTCCGGCGGAGTCGTGCTCATGCTGCATCATCGACACCGGGCCACCTGCCATTGCGCCCTGACCCTGGTTGATCATGGGGAAGAGAATTCGCTCTTCTTTGACCATGTGTTGATCCAATTCGGCCTTGAGTCCGGCATAAACCTCGACCAATTCCGACAGCCTTTCCGGATCCTTGTCTCTGTGAACCGCAAGAACCTTTCGGGCCATCGCTTCCAAGCGTGGGAGTTCCTCTTGCAAGGGCTGGTGGTAGGCAACCAGGATGTAGTCGATCAGGTCCTCGAGGGGTGCCTGAAGCCATTGCTCTTCCGGGGTGGTCGTATTGCTGAGTTCTTTACGGATGTCCTCGAGGATACTCTCAGTATCCAAGCCTTGGGCCGCACAGGCTTCTTGGAGTGTTCTGCCGCCATCACAGCAGAAGTCCATACCATGCCGATGAAAGACTCGTGTCGCCAGGGGATGTTCGGCGGCCACTTGGCCAAGGGTCGTGTCACTTTTGATCGTCATGTTTGTTTGCTCCTTTTGCGTGGTTGGTTTTCCTTCTTTGTGGTTTGACCTGGAGCGATCAACCGCATGAGTGCGGATAAGACCACATCCGGGTCCGGTGAATGCCTTCTCGTTGAGGGCCGGCGGATGCCGGGCATGCCGAGAAGGGCATGGATGGTCCCCATAACCAGCACGAGTAGGATGTCTGGCTGGACATCATCTCGGATGGTTCCTTGCTTACCTCCTTCTCGGATCGCATCGAGGAGGTATTTCTGGGAGCGCTTGATGAGGCTGCCCAGTAAATCGATGGCGCCCTTGGGTAGATTCAGATGGGCTTGCTCCGACCGTAGAAGCCAGACGATTCCGGGTTCCGATCCGAGAAGTCGCACCCTGTTTCTGGCAATCTGAATCAGCCGTTCGGTGGCGGGTAGTGAGCTATCCGGAAAGGTCTCCTCGATTTTGACTACAGCGTAGCGAACGGTCTCCTGGAGGATCTCTTCACGGGAGGCAAAGTGTCGAAATAGAGCTCCTGAGGTGACCCCTATCTCCTTGGCCAGGGCGGTGGTCGTAAACGAAGTAATCCCCTGTTCCCCAATGATTCGTAATACGGCCTGAGCGATTTGTTCACGTCGTTCGGCAGTTGTTTTCCGTATAAGAACTCCCATGGGTTATATTGTAAGTAAGAACTTACTTACAGTCAAGTCCTACAGCTGTTTTTCTTGGGAGGAGGTCATGTACGGGCGCAGTTCGTACGCAGACTATTTCTTAAAGAGTTCCACCGGAAGGGTTGGACAGAGAGTCAAGATCTGGGGAGTAGTGAGCCTTCTTCCTCTAAAGCTAGGCGACTCTTCCCCCTGAAATCATTAACATAATCACCACGAAGACGAACCAGCCAATCAGGCAGACCCCCACAGCTCGACCTGTACTCTGATAATCCAGCGCTTGCCGCACCGCGATGATCATGGCAATCAGCATCCAGATACTCACGACAATCATGATCAGCCCGCCGAGAATCGGGATGATTCCGAGCACCCGCAGCAGACCTGGGGAGGCAGAGAAACCAGTGGTGCGCAATAATTCCCCTAGATTAGAGCGAGTCTGGGGCTCGGGAAGAACTTTGGTTCCGATGATGTAAACAAGAAATGCCCAGATGAACCAGCCGATCAGAGCTCCCATTGCACCGGCAACAAAGCCATAGCCACCACCTCCCTGGGCCAGTCCCGCTATGCCCTGAGCGATGCTGGAGAGGACCACGATACCCATGGCTTGGGTCGTGGCCGTCGTATCTGCTTCTACCTCCTCATAGGTATGGACATCAAGTGTAGCCGCTCCCATCATGCGTTCAGCAAAAGTGCTCATCTTTTCCTCTCCTTCACTCTTTATTCTTCTACGCAGCGGTGACGTTACTCGGCGAGTTTGGGGACAGGTCCACACAAGCCGGTCTTGGGGACAGAAGTTTTTATGTCCTGTCTGGTCATCAGTGGTTTCATCGTGCTTTCCAGAGTTATTGGGTTCAAATTAAGCCGGCGGAGACCAAAGCACACTTCGGTCGATACTGGCAATGGTGGGGCGGCCGGTAAGAACCATGGCCATCTCCAACTCCGTTTGCAAAATCTCAAGCACGCGGCGCACGCCTTCCGGACCGTCGGCCGCCAGTCCGTACAGGAAAGCTCTTCCGATGAGTACGGCTTTTGCGCCCAGGGCCAGCGCCTTCAAAACGTCTGTACCACGGCGGACACCACCATCCATAAGGACCGGCACTTGATCGCCCACACGGTCGACGATTTCAGGCAGAGCATCGATGGTGGCCGGAGCCGTGTCCAGGTTGCGACCTCCGTGATTGGAGACGATAACGCCACCTATTCCTTCCTGCAGTCCTCGTTCCGCGTTCTGGGCATCCAGTACACCTTTTAACAAGACAGGAACGCGGGCGATGGAACAGAGCCAACCGATGTCCTTATAGGTAGCCGAGGGATCCTTGAACGAGCTCAATCTCGGGTGTTCCAATTCCCGGACCGTCTTCATGCCCTGGAGGTTGCCACGACCACCTCCTCCGCTGGAGGGAACCCCGATCTGGGCAGCCCGGTCTCTCCGGTTTCGGGGTCCCTGGATGGGGCTGTCCAGGGTCACACAGATGGCCTGGCACCCGGCATCCTCCACTCGCTGCACCTGATCGCGGAGAAAGGAACGGTCTCTCAAAACATAGGCCTGAAACCAGAGGGGACGGGTGGCTGCAGCGGCGATGTCCTCCACAGTCCTGGTAGCATTGCTACTGATGACCATGGTGGCGCCTCCCATACCGGCACCGCGGGCGGTGGCTACCTCAGCATCGGGATGACAGTTCCGGTGGCCGCCCGTCGGGCACAGCATGATGGGTAGCGGCATTTCCTGGCCAAACAGGGTTGTGCCGGTGTCCAAGCCTCTGTGGTCCACCAGGATGTCGGGTCGCAGGCGGATCTGGTCAAAGGACTCCCGGTTCCATTTCAAGGTGATCTCATCAGCTGCAGCCCCGATGATGCTCTGCCAGGTCGAGTAAGGAAGACGTTTTTCCGCAATAGCTCTAAAATCCCAAACATTCAGGGCATTGGCTACGTCCTCGGAAACCTGCTGGGAGGACTGGAGGTTAGAAGTGAGCGGTACTCCCCGTACTGGAAGCATCGATGCTCCAGCCAGGACTCCGGTGGACAGGAGAAGTTCTCTTCGCGTGGTCGTCATGGACTCCCCTTTCTTCTTTGCAATTTGATTTGATCTTAGGTCCCTTTACACTTGATCTCGCGGAGACGACACCCATACCACCGCCACCGAGACTTTCCGTAGATAGTAGACCTCCAGGAGGTTCGAAGGCAATGGAATTCTGTAACTCTCGTAGTGGTTAGCCCGAACCGTTGGGATTGCAAGGGCCTCCGGAATGTGGGAGGCACCTCAGGTGCCGAACGACTTTATTCCTAAAATAACTCCTACCGTGGGAAGGCCCGTGGGCTAAAGCCCATGGCTCTGTTTGTCGCTTGTTAACCCACCGCTCTGAGTGTTTCCCGAGACTCTGTCAGAGCCGCAGGCGAAGCGCGCTCCGACCCCACGAACGCACGACTATTCCACCGGCACCAGGCGTTTCAGTTCTTCAAACCAGTTGAGGATGACGATGATTTCCGTCGGCACCAGATCCTGCTCACGCTGGATCATCAGGAAACGCTGGTCATCGGCTGAGATGTCGTAACTACTTCCAGGCTCATCACCAGACAGGACTGGTAGAAAGCGTCCTTCAAAGAGCAGACGCGGTGTCCCTACCGAGAGCTCCGGCTCGGTTTCGATGGCAACGGCCATCATTTTGTCGCCGTTGCGGTAGAATATCTCTCGGCCGTTCGGCGCCCACAGGGGCTCGGCGCCGCCGCCGACCGAGATCTGCTCCTTCCAACTGGGGCCGGTGACGCTAAAGGGTTGCAGGTATACTTCATCACGGCCTGTTTCATTG
>CBDUTA010000309.1:0-4381 GCA_965369785.1 uncultured bacterium | reverse complement strand
AACATGCTGTTTGCCACAACCAAGACTTCTCCCATCGTAGGGGCGAAGGTGAAGAGCTACGACTTTAACGCCATCAAGAACCGCCCCGGTGTGCACTCCGTGGTGGAATTTCAGGGCGACAACAAAGGAAGAGGTCTGAGAAGCGGAGTGGCTGTGGTGGCCGACACCTGGTGGCGAGCCAAAACAGCGCTCGAGCTTTTACCCATCGAGTGGGATTATGGCCCCAACACCGATGTCAATTCAAAGGATGTCGCGCTACGGGACCTTGAGGTGCTCGATGAGAAAACGGGCGCCGTCGTGCTCGACGAGGGTGATGCGCTGGGCACTATGAAGAGTGCAGCTCAGATGGTGGAAGCGGTGTATTCCGCACCCCACCAGGCCCATGCCACCATGGAACCTTTGGGGTGTACGGCCCAGGTCAAGGACAACCGGGTCGACATCTGGCTGGGAACCCAGGGTCCCGAGGGTGCCTTGCAGGATGCGGCCAGGCAATCGGGCGTGGCACCGGAAAACGTGCACGTTCACAACTGTTTCCTGGGCGGCGGCTTCGGAGGCCGGGGATCCCGCAGCGAGGTTCGGCAGGCCGTCGAGATCGCCAAGACCCTGGGGGGACGTCCGGTCAATTTGATGTGGACGCGCGAAGAAGACATGAACAACGACTACTACAACCCCAGTCCGATGGCCAAATTCCAGGCCGGACTAGGGAAAGACGGCATGCCTGTGGCCTGGTTCAACCGGATCACCAGTGATTCCATCTTTTATTGGCTTCGCCCGGAGATGGTTGCAAACGGCATCGACAGGATCGCCGTTGGAGGCCTGGCCGACATGCCCTACCAGGTCCCCAACAAACGGGTTGAGTTCATCATGCGGAACAAACACATTCCCGTGTCCTTCTGGCGTGCTCCGGGAGTCAACCATAACATCTTCATGCTCGAGTCTTTCATGGACGAGATGGCTCACGCCAGCGGCAAGGATCCCATCGACTTTCGGCGCGCCCTGCTCCGCGATGCTCCCCATCTGTTGAATGTACTCGACAAGGTGGCGGACAAGGCCGATTGGGGCAAGTCCTTACCTGAGGGAACCGCACAGGGCTTTGCCATCAGCGACAGCTTCGGAACCATCGTAGCGGAAGTGGCTCAGGTGTCGGTCAGCAAGCGGGGCGAGATCAATGTGGAGAAGGTTGTTTGTGCGCTGGACTGCGGAAACACCATCAATCCGCTGATTATCGAACATCAGGTGGAAAGCTGCATCGCCTACGGTCTGAGCGCGGCGTTATATGGCGAAATCACCCTTGAAGATGGGAGGGTCGAACAGAGCAATTTTGATGACTATCCCATCATGAAACTGGGTGAGATGCCTGAAGTGGAAACCCACTTTGCCCTCAGCGGCGGTAACAAGTGGGGTGGAATCGGTGAGTGCGCCCTGCCGGCGGCTGCGCCTGCAGTGGCCAACGCCATCTTCAAGGTAACGGGCAAGCGCATTCGCTCCATCCCTTTCAAGCATCATGATCTAAGTTGGGGTTAGTTGTAGGGGCGCACGTCAGTGCGCCCCTACACATCCTCTAGAATCTCCAAACGGTCGGGAGTGTTCGGTACCACGCACAGAAACTCGAAAGGGGCCTCCAGGACTTCATAAAAATGAGGCCTACCTGCCGGGATGTAGAGAACATCGTTGGCCTTCACCTCATAAACTTTTTCGCCAATACCCACCCGAGCCCGTCCGGTCAAAACGTACTGTTCATGCTCAACCGTGTTGGTGTGCCGTGGCATACCTCCTCCCTCTCCCATGATGAACCGCCGCAGGAAGAAGTTGGACGCACCGTCTTTCTCACCGATCAAGACCTGGGTTTGGGTAGCAGAACCCACCGCCACCTCGTTCTTCGTCACTGAGTTGGCAGGCTTGACCACCTCTGGAGTAAAGGGTTGAGCGCTACTCTCTTCTTCTCCCATGTCTATACCTCTTTCAGGGTTGGTTGCCGGCGATAAAATGGGTGGTGAGCAGAGCCCAATAATCGGGATAGAGATTCTGTTCGTAGTCTTCCAGGAAGACGGTCATTTTCTGAAGGATGGTGCTCAACCGATGACCGGGAACCCGGGCAGGATGGAGTCCCCCCATACCCGTAAAAGCACGGATGAACAGACTCTTCCCGTCGATCGGCAACTTTCGGATATTTTCAGCAAAGGCATCGAAGATTCCGCTGCGAAACAGATATTGCTCCACATTGGAGGTATAGAATACGTTGACGGAATATCCGTTCTCCCTCAGATAGTCTCCCACGGTCGCGAGGGCCTTGTCCCCGGAAAAATTCCCAACTACAGGTATAATCCGATTGCTCAGGTGAAGCTCTCTAACAAACTGGTAGTCCTTCTCCTGAGCCAGGAAATTACCCAGCTGGCCTTGAAGATCCTTCTCCAGAATCATGCCTCTCAACGTTGGAAAGCGTCCCCAACTCCATCTCCCCCGAAACCAAAACCGGATTTCGAGATTTTCCTCCCAGAAAACAGCATAGACGTACTCCAGAGCAGTTCGATCATCCGAGGAAAGCGGAAACTGGAAATCTGTTTGGATGGTCTTTTCAATGATGCCGAGGTTCCCTCTGAAGGTCTCTTCCGTTCCCGCTGTCCGCTCGAAGTAGCCGACCAGGTCGGGCAAAGAGGTATCAGCTCCTGGAGGGTTCTCTCCCCCTAAAGGTTTGCTAAACAGCCGGGACAGAAACTGGGCTCGATTCTCGGAGAGATGAAAGAGGGCCTTGTACATGAGCTGTTGGATCATGGCCTGGCGGCGAATATCGACGATGAAAGCGATTTCGGGACGGATCTTTGCAATATAGGAAAAGTTCTGTTCCGGTCCGACACCGATGTAAGCGCCCTTGCCCGTACTGGCAAGTTCCTCCAACTTGCCCAGAACATGCAAGTAGGAAGTCTCGTTGGAAACAAAGTTGTCGGAGAGAAAGTAACCCTCCTCCTCGGAGAACTCTCGGATCATACGAGAGAACTCCGCTGCCGAGATGACCTGCTCCTGGGACTGAGGCAGGTAAGCCCTCTGCTCGCTGGGAGCGATCAGCCCTATCCCCAAACCCACCGCAACCAAGGCTCCCAATAGGTGGTAGAAGGAAGGCACTCCTCCTCTGAGAATCAGGTTTAAAAGTGGAATCCGGAGCATCAGCCGTTTGAGCACTGGCCTCATCCCTCTTTCATGTAAAGGCGATTATCTGCGCCAATCTTATCATATCGGTTTCAAGCAGCAGCAGATGAGGAGTGATTCAAACGCAGGTGAGTTGGGAAGCCAACTGGGCAGAAGAGTGTTGCCCGGCCCGTGGCCCAATACACACGGGCTCGGGCAACAGCCCAATCTCCTTCAGTCATCAGTTCCCGGCAAATTTTTCCACTATTTCGGCACGGGATTTTCCGATATGGTCCACATCCTCATCTGCAAAAGTGTAGGCCGGTCCGACCGGCTGCACTCCGAAGTCCTTGGCCAAGGACTCCTGCAGCACTACCATTTTGCCCCCCACCATGGTCATCAAGGGACGGATTTTGAGAATGTCATCCACGGGAATAGTGAAATAGTCCCGATCAATGACCAGTAAGTCGGCAAACTTGCCCTCTTCCAGCGAACCGATCTTGTCCTCTTTCAGAACGTATTCAGAGGCCCAGGTACTGTACATTTTCAGTGCCTGTACCCGGTCGATTCGTTCCTCCGGCTGCCAAACTTCTCCCTCGAACTGACGGGTCGCCGACAGCCACATCAGGTAAAAGGGAGGCTGGAAACGTGCCGTCCCCTGGTCCCTCGCTCTCGCTCCGAAATGCTGCCCCACCAACTTAACGCCCGAGTCAAGCCAGGTTTTGAAGGGCAGGATAAAGGGCTCGATTTGTGGGCCATAATCCTTGATCCAATCACGCGTATCATGGAGGTAGTTGGGACCGCAGCTCAATATGATCCCATAGTCTTTCAGCCCCTGGATGATGTCCGGGGCCTTCCCGATCAGGTTACAGTGCTCACCCGTCAACCTGGCGGCACGCACATCTTCCATGCTCCAGCCATTCACTTCCCGGGCACGATCGATCATTTTAAAGAAGGACCGGGCGGCTTCACTCCCACACATATGAACTCCTGCCAGCCGCCAGCCAGCCTTTAGGGCATTTTCCAGGGTATCCCAGGGCAGTTCACCCGGTTGCGGACAAACTTCCCGAGCTTTAATGTGCGGCGGCGCCTGTGTATCCGGTCCCGTACAGGATTCCGGGTAGATCGAGTCCCAGCGCTCCGAAGCCACTCCGTCAAACCAGAAGTAGTCATCACCAATACCCTGCAGGACTCCCGTTCGTCGATAGATCTGACGCGTCTGCTGAGGATCGGTGGGCATGCGATGTATTTCGTAGTG
>CBDUTA010000308.1:0-4390 GCA_965369785.1 uncultured bacterium | reverse complement strand
CGTATGAAAGCGGCAAACGAGTGGTAGAACTGGTGCATCAGGAAGTCACGGCCAGGCAGTTCATGACCAGGGAGGCCTTCGACAACGCCATCGTCGTCGACATGGCCCTGGGCGGCTCGACCAATACCGCGCTCCACATCCCGGCCATCGCCCACGAGGCCGGGATCGAGCTGGAACTCGAACTCTTTGACAAGATCAGCCGACGGACCCCGCACATCGCCAACCTCCGGCCCGGCGGCGATCACATGATGGAAGACCTGGACCGGGCGGGCGGTCTGCCGGCGGTCTTCAAGCGGTTGGGTCGAAGGATGAAGGACACTCCGAGCGTGAGCGGGCTGACCGTCCACAAGATCGCCAGGCAGGCCATCGTGTATGACGACGATATCATCCGCTCGTTGAAGCGCGCGTACCACAAAGAAGGTGGGATGGCCGTGCTCCGTGGCAACCTCGCACCCGACGGCTGCGTGGTGAAGCAAAGCGCTGTTGCGCCGAAGATGATGAAATTCACGGGCACGGCGCGGGTCTTCCTGCGGGAGTCGGCGGCGTTCAAGGCCATCCAGCACCGCAAGATCAAGCCCGGTACGATCCTGGTGATTGTGGGTGCCGTTGACTCTAACGATGTGACCTCCCAGAGTGAGGATCGTTTTTCAAATTGGGAAAACCCGCACTACAGTCGTGTGGAGATTGCACCTTTCCAGCGACAGGAGGCCCCTGTTATTGATGAATGTTTCATGGAGAAGGAGCAGATCACTATTCTCCTGGGTCATTTGGGCGTTACCCGTGACAATCCCGACTATTACGCTCTTCAAGTCATGGACATCATCTTGGGGTGTGGTCCCGGTTTTACGAGTCGAATTCCCAGGAAGCTCCGTGATGAACAAGGTCTCGCCTACAGCACTTACAGCAGCATGACTCAATCAAGCGGGATTTATCCGGGGTCTTTTGTAGCCTTTATCAGCACTTCTCCTGAAAACCGAGAACCAGCTCTCCGCGGACTGTTGTCTGAAATAGAGAATTTGGCCGCCCACGGAGTCAGCCCCGAGGAACTGGCGACAGCCCAGGAGTTTCTCACCGGGAGCTTTGTTTTCAAATTCCAGTCCGACCAGAACGTGTCACAATTCTTATTGGCAACCGAACTTTTCAAGTTGGGAGAGGCTTACCGGGAACAGTATCCACAGCTTATCCGAAACATTCACTGTAAGGACATCCAGCGAGTTGCCCGACAATATTTGGATACGGTAAACTACACAATTGTGATTGTTGGACCAACTCATGACGAAAGACCATCAAGCCCGGATGATGCATAGGTTCTCGTCACGAAGCGACGAAGACGCTGGGCTGACAAGGCGTGCGAGGGCACCCGTTTGCGGGTCGTGCAACGCAGTCAGGGTTGATGAGTTTGTCGCTGCAGTAGAGAATCTATGCATTGTCCGGGCTGTCGTCATCAACGGGTCAAGCAAAAATAGGATGAGAAACCTCACGAGGCAATTGCTGTCGGGCCTGTGCCTTTTAGCTCTTTTGACAGGTCTCGGTTGTGCCCGAAGGCCACCTCCTGCCCCCCGGTCAGAAGCTCCTCAAACACCAACTGCCGCCCCGACCTCCGATCCTTCGGTGATGCCCGGTCCCGCTCCCGAGTTGGATGTGCTGATCGTCCCCTCCCTCATCCTGGAAGGGGAATCGGCCATGCTCAGTTGGGAGGCCCGGAATTCAGACCGAGTGATCATTAACAACAACATTGGCTTGGTGGATATCTCGGGCAGAATAAAGCTCTTCCCAGATGAAACCACCAGCTATGACGTGATTGCGGAGGGTTTGGGCGGAAGAATTGCAAAAACCATCATCGTTGAGGTCTTCAAAGATGACACCTTATCGATGGATGAGCTGGAAGCTCTTCCCTTGGAAGAGCAATTCGATCACTTTGTGAAGCCGGTCTTTTTTCCATACGACAGCGCAGTCCTCAGCGAGGAGGCAAGCTTGAGGTTAGAAGAAAGCGCTGGCTGGTTGACGCGACCTGAAAACCTGGGCATTCACTTTCTCATCGAGGGTCATTGTGATCAACGGGGTACGGAAGAGTACAACCTGGCCCTTGGGGATACGAGGGCCCAAGCCGTCCGGGCCTATCTGGCCGAACAGGGGGTTGACCTCTCACGATTGAGGGCCCTATCCCTGGGAGAGGAACGCCCTTTTGATCTGCGCCAGACGGAAGAAGGATGGAGACTCAACCGACGAGTTCATTTTGTCCTGACCCAATGAAAATCCACAGAAAAAAAAGGTCGTTTCACTGAGAAACTGTGTTCGAATCAGAGGACAACTCTCGATCCCCCCACTTTTGGAAAATTATCGTCATCGCCGCTATCCTGTTTATGGCCACCATGGGATTGCTGCTGTTTTTCCTGCAACAGGGGGTACAGGAGGAAGCACCTCTCACCGGAATTCTTCACGCCGGGGATCCCGATTATGATTGGTACGGAAAGTACATGGACCTGGAAAATCCTCAGCTCAAAATGGGCAAGAACTTTGCCGGAAAGCGCTTCGTCATTTTCTCAGCGATCATCGAGAATAACGGGGAGAGGACTGTGGACGTTGTCGAGGTGGAACTGAGCTTCTTTAATTACGACAACCCGATCTCAAGAGTCATTCGAACTCCCCTCCGACCCGGCACTTATACCCCGCCCATACAAACTTTTGAGAAGCGAGGATTCAACCTCTACGTCGAAGATATTCCCCCTAATTGGCTGGCTCAAAACGCCGAAATAGCCATTCATGGCCTTCGTTTCCTGGCTAAGCCTAAGCCGTAGGCTCGTGCGTTCGTGCACAGAGATGGCATCAGGCAGTGACAAAAAAAGCCGGTTGATCCAGGTTGATTGCGTAGGGGCGCACTGACGTGCGCCCTATAAGCCGTTGATAAAGCAGGGTCTGTGGGCGCACGTCTGTGCGCCCCTACAGGCCTTATTAACATCAAGTGGGGTTTTACGACTCTCTAAAGCCCTTTGACTGCGTTTTACCCTTACGAACTCACGAATGCACGAAGTCACGGGCGCGCGAAGTGCGCCTACACGAACTCGCGAAGTCGCGAAGCGCCCAGAAGGATCTCCCGGCCCAACTCTTCTTCCCCAGGAACGTCCTGAAACACTTCCCTCCAGACACCGGGTCTTTCCATACAGGCATATACGGGGATAGCTGGACCTTTGCCTCGAATCCAGCTCAGGACTTTACGGTACATGCCTACCCGAATCGGTTTGAAGTAACGCAGTTTGCCGTCTCCGCTCGGCACCAATTCACCCAGGGGCAGAAAACTACTTGGGAAACGCTTGCGCATGATCTCCTTTGACGGTCCCGTCATACGGAGGGAACCCATGGAGATCCAGGAAATCGACGAGGCGGGGATTCTGTCAAAGATTTCCTCGATCAGGTCTTCATATTCCACTTCCCACTTCTCGTAGAAAATCAGGGGATCCAGGTGAAAGGCCACCGGATATCCAACCTCAACACACCTTTCTGCCGCCTCCAGCCTCTCACTGATGGTGGCGGTTTTGTGTTCCTCCCGCTCCTGAATAAAGCGGGGATTCATGGACCAGGAAACAACCGTTCTGCCCCCATGTTCCAGATCCAAAAGGTTTTCGACACAGTTGGATTTTGTCTTTAATTCCAGGACCGCATTTTTCTGCCCCGCGAAAAATTCGACCAGAGGGACACTGTAGGAAGTCAGAAGATCCAAGGCCAGACTGTCGGCCAGTTCTCCCGTGCCAATACGAAAGGAGCGATGAGGGCTTTCCGAGAAAGCCACTTGTAATTCCGAGAGCAGATCTTCACAGTTCGCATATACGATCATATAGGGAAAGTTCAGATGCGACTGCAGATAACAGTAACTGCACTCCATATGGCAATTGCTGGCGTAGTTGATCACAAAATAGTTACAACAGACGCCTTTCAGACCTTCTTTAGCTTGGCTGCCAGGACAAGGCTTGAAGAAACACCCCTTATGTTGGGCCAAAATCAAGGCTTTTTTGGTGCGCGAAAGGGTTGGATTCCACCGTTGAGACTCCTGGAGTAAAGATTCCCGTGAATCAATTCGCTTCCTGGGGACATCGGGTAACCGTTCCAATACATTGCGGGTGATGGGCAGATCCTCGACAGCCCGTTCCACAAAGATCTTTTCCGGTTTATACGGCTTCATTGGGGCACTCCTACAGAATCCAGGCCACTATTTTACAACAATTCCAAGATCTTTTTGACTTCATCGCTTTGGGCTATTTCCTCTAATTTCTTGGCTGTTTCAAACAGTTCGTCACTGCTTTGAAAAGCAAAGGAGACATGAATCCTCTCACCCTCAAAATAGCGAGGAGCATGAAACTGAATCCGAGGGGGGAGTTTCAAAGCAGACTTGAGT
>CBDUTA010000307.1:0-4391 GCA_965369785.1 uncultured bacterium | reverse complement strand
GTCTTGAGAAGAAATGGGGTCATCTCGGCCAGCTCAACAGCTGAGATTTGGGGAGGAGGAGGCTCACGCCGCCAAGCCTGTGTGAGCACTGTTGCTACCCACTTGCCCCGTTCTGAGTTAGTCCTCATGACTCAATGACTCAATCCTATAAGAACGTCGACGATGTTCTCATCCCGGAGGAATCTCAGCTCAAAGCAGGGGACTGCTTCGACCACTTCCTCAAAAAAGCCCAGTGTGAAGTCCAGGGCTTGGGGGTTGTAGAAGGGAGGAAAGCTGCAGGTGAAAAGCTGCCCAACTGCCTGGGCCGGCCGCTGGGGAAGCAGCTTGTTCTCCTTTGCCTGGCGCAAGAAGTAGATGCGGGACAAAGGGGCTCGAGTGGCACTGTTGAATCCCGCCTCGCCATGCCAGGGGGTGCCATACATCCACAGCTTTTGGTCGGCTTTGCGCAGGACGATTCGGTCGTCGCTCAAAATCTGGATCCCCTTTTGGTGTTCCCATAAGCGCGCCATGGTGCTTTTACCCGCTCCGGACTGTCCCACGAAAAGGTGACCCTGACCTTGAGCATCCACGACGCCACAGCCATGGATCTCGGCGCCTCGGCCCTGACCCAGTAGATTGACCATCCAGAGTTCATCCAGGGGATATTCCAAGGGATACAATGCCGGTTTCAATTCAAAGTAGGGATGATGGAGGTAAACCTCGCCGGAGGTGAAACTGGGATCAAACGAGGCTACCTTATAGGGAACTGGACCGAAGACGGGAGAGGTAAAGGCGTAGAGGTAAGATCCATTGCGTCGGTGCAACTGCCAGAGGGCACCGGAATCAAAGATTTGTTCTCCCAGGCTCATCCGGCTCAGATCACTCCAGGTGGCCGAGGCCTGAGCATCCGGCTGGTCCTCTGCGGACAGAAAGTTTCTCATTGCCCCTTGGGTCTCAAACTGTAAGGTTGGATCAGCGCTGCGGATCTTCACCGAGATGTCGGCGACTTGCAAACAGAATTGGCTTTGGTCGTGCATTTTTAGAGAGATGAAGGGACTCGCTCCGTCGGAGCCGCAGGCTTTAGCCTGCGGGCCCGTGGACTAAAGCCCACGGCTCTGACTGAGTTCCTAGGATCCTACTGCGGAGCAGGGGACTGGAGAGGTACAGGTGCCCTGACCGGGACCTCCCCCACCGGACATCTTGCAATTCCCCAGCACCGCCTCTTCAGGCCTTAAAGGGACCTGCATCAGTTCGGGCTTCTTGTAAGGTCTCTTCTCTTGTTCCTCTTGCTTGGTCTTCATAGCTTATTTCCTCTTTCTATGAAATCTTCCTAAGCCCTTACCAGCTTATTAAGAGCAGGAAGGACAACCGCCGCTGCTGCAGCCGGCAGAGGCGGTCTGCTCCGCTAGAATGGGAAGAGATGCCGATTGCTCGCTTTTGATGAAGGCCAGCTCTTGGGCCACCCTGCCTTCTTGTACCGCCGCCAGCGAGTGCATCAGATCCTCATACTTTTCTCCTCCCTGACAATATTCACAGTCTCCATGAGGGGGAACCTGCAAGCCCACGGCGTGGGCTCGGAGATGAGCCACATGGCAAAGGAAATCCACCGGGGTCTCAGGATCCAGATTTTCCAATTCCCCATTGGCGGGACACATCCCGCACATCTCCTTGAGTCCGCAGGCCATACACTTGGTCAGTCGTGTTTTCTTTTTGGACCGTGTGTCCGAGAGGAAGCCCTCCCAGCCCTCCTGAAAACTTCCCGTGCGAAGATCGTAAGTGTCAAAGTGGGACAACACGCAGATGCTCATCTTTCCATAGGGATCGATGGCAAAGGACTGGATTCCACCTCCGCAGCTGTACACTTCATCGCTGTCTTTCCAGAGGTGCACCCGATCAATAGAGGCTTGGGTGTGCTTGATCCACTCTGCGGTGCGCCGGGGATCCTTCAGGTCCAGGGTCACCAGTTCCTCGGCTTTGAGCCGCGTGGCCAGCGGACTTTGGGAGCAGTCGATTCTGGGGTTCATCATGGCGTCAAAGGTAAAGTTCAGACCCAGGTCCTCTTCGACAAACTGCTTCATGTCCCAGATCTCATGCTTATTGATGGACACTGCAACGGTCTTGAGCTTCAGCGGCAAGTTCCGTTCCATCAGCAGGCGAATCCCCCGCATACAGCGGTCATAGGAACCGGGAATGCCGGTTAGATTTTCGTAGGTTTCCCGCGTACGCCCGTAAAGCGTAATCTCGATGGCAAAAGGACGAAACCGGGTCAGATAGTCGGCGATCTTGGGCGTAATGAGAGTCCCATTGGTGAACAAAGTAATGAGCAGCCCTTTTTGTTTCGCATAGGTGTAGATGTCCAGGAAATCCTTGCGGGCAAAAATCTCGCCGCCTGTGAAGAGAAGCCAGAAACAGCCGGCTTCGGTGATTTCATCCAGAATACGGCAGTGTTCCTGGTAGCTCAATTCCCCGGACCGGGCCGATGGATCCCCCATGGGAAGATTGTTGTAGCAGTGGGCGCAGGTCAAGGGGCAGCGGAGGGTCAACTCGATGGTCCCATTCAGGGGAATCCGTTGGCCTCCCAGGCCGTGTTGGACACCCTTGCTGAAATCGATGTAACGTTGTAACTGCATGACTTGCGCAAACACTCCTTCATATTTCTTAAAAGCAAGCAGCATGCCATCCAGGCTCGACTTGAGGATACTGCCAGAGTTATAAGGTTAACTATAAATAAATCAGTGAGTTAAGTTCATTAAAATAATCGACTGAACCCTCACAAAGAGGTATTCCACTCCCGCAGTGTTAACCTGAGTTTACATTTAACTGCTGACAGCCCTCTGTGCTCCTCTGTCTGCGGTCTGTGGTCAGCTGTCAGTTGTCAGTTGTCAGTTGTCTCCTAGTTGTGAGACGATTCTCCTGAGAGGAATACAGGCACAGATCATGGATCTATTCTCACTTTTTCGGAGTTCACCTGAAAAGCAGATTGAAAGAGCGCGCAAGAAGGTCAGAGAACCCCATGGGGAGTCGGCAACCCGAATGAATGCGGCTCAGCGGCTGGGTGAAATGGGTACACCCGAGGCCATTTTGGCGTTGCTCGATCGGTTTACCATCAATGTTTCTCCCTCCGGCCAGGATGAGCAGGAGAAGGAGGAAGTGCTCTCCTGGATCGTTCAGATGGGTGAAAAGGCGGTGCCGCCCCTGGTCCAATTTCTGAAAAGAGAACGACAGGTCTATTGGGCTGCTCGAGCTCTGCGAGAGACGGTGAAGGAAGAGGAGTTTGCCGAGAAGATCAACGGAGTCTTGCAGGACCACTGGGAGAATCCTCCTGCCAGTTCCGATCCCACTGCCCAATTGATCCGGTTGCTAGGGGTTCCATCTCCTCAGCTCGTGGATACCGTAGCGCTGTTTTTAGGAGATGAGGCGGACGATGTTCGACTGGCGGCCTTGGACTATCTTTTCGATCGGTCTGAAGACCGGTCGCGCGAGTTGGCTTTGGAGTGCTATTTGGATTCCGAGGATCGGCCGCGGGTGCGCAATCATATTCTCGAGCGCTTTACCGAGGAGGGTTGGAGTGTGAAAGGCTTTCGTCCCAGGATCGAAGATACGCTTCCGGAAGGATACACACTCACCCGGGATGGAAAAGTCAGGACTGTCGGAAGTGGCCCATGACCGATGGGTTCTCGCGTCTCACGAACCTGCTAAACTTACCTCATGTATCTCGATTACTGGGAGTTGAAAGAACCGCCCTTCGAGAATACTCCTGATCCCCGTTTCTTGTACCCATCCGAGCAGCATCGAGAAGCACTCAGGCAGCTTCTTCACGCCATTGGCGAAGAGCAAGGGTGTGCCTTGTTGACGGGAGAATATGGTTGCGGCAAGAGTCATCTGATTCGAACCATTGTCGACAACCTGCACGAGAGCCAGTATGAGGTGGCGTTAGTGAACTATCCCATCTGTCAGGGGGAGGAGTTCCTGGAGGAGATCCTTCGCCAATTCGGGCAAGATGGTGAGGGAGCAGGTCGAGTGGATTACTTTCGAGAGTTGTTGCGTTTTTTTTATCAAAACGTGACCAACAACAAGAGAAATATCCTCATCATCGACGAGGCCCAGATTATCGATGACCCCGCGGTCTATGAGGAATTGCATGCTCTTCTGGATATGCAAGTCGAGGAACGCTTTCTTGTGAATGTCCACCTGGTGGGTCAGCCGGAGCTGGAAGAGCATCTGAAGAACCATCCGCAACTGGATCAACGGATCACGATAAAGTTCCACCTGGAACGCTTTGATCGCCAGGATACCGCGAACTATATCAAGTACCGTCTCAGCATAGCGGGCTGCGACAAAGAGCTTTTTTCTGATCCGGCACTTTACCTGATCCATGCCATCAGCAAGGGGATCGCGCGCCGCATCAATAA
>CBDUTA010000306.1:0-4405 GCA_965369785.1 uncultured bacterium | reverse complement strand
GGGAGGGTGCAAAGCTGCCGCTGGTCACCTGGCCCACCTCCGTTCCATCCACCAGGACCGGGTAGTGATCGCGGGCAATTCCTCGCTCCACCATTTCAAAACCGGCCAGCTTGCGCTGCCTCCCTTCTTCTTTGAGCTTCTCCAGAGTATCGTGCCCGATGAACTCTCCTTTACCCAGCCTGACAATCCAACCCAGACCCGCCTCCCAGGGCGTGGTGGTCTCGTCGATCTCGTTTCCATAAAGGCAGTAGGCCACTTCCAATCGTAGCGTGTTGCGCGCCGCTAGCCCGGCCGCCATGATTTCAAAGGGCTTTCCTACCTGAAACAGTCGCTCCCAGATGGCCGGACCTTCCTCCACTGGGATGTAGATTTCAAAGCCATCCTCACCCGTGTAACCTGTCCTCGAGACCAGGGCCCGAGTGCCGTTCACGTTTCCATAAGTGAACCCGTAGTACTGGATCGAGGAGAGGTCTAGATCGGTCAGTCTCTGGAGCACGACTTCAGCCTTGGGCCCCTGGATGGCCAACTGGACATAGGAATCACTGTTGTCGAGGATGTCTACTCCTCTCTCCTTCTGTGACTTGACCCATTGATAGTCCTTTTCTCTGTTGGCCGCGTTGACGCAAATGAAAATGTGCTGGTCACTGATGCGGTACACCACGATGTCGTCAATGAAAGTTCCCTGAGGATCAAGAAAGGCGGAGTACTGGGCCTGCCCGTCTGACAGTTGGGAGATGTCATTGCTGGTTACCTTCTGGGCCATGGCAAGAGCATTTGGCCCGATAAACTCAATCTCGCCCATGTGACTGACGTCAAAAACCCCCGCCCTTTCCCGGACCGCTAAATGCTCCTTGAGGGCACTTCCATAGTGCACAGGCATCTCCCAGCCCGCGAAGTCCACCATCCGAGCCCCGTACTCCCTGTGAAGGGCATTTAAAGCCGTTTTCTTCAAGGTCATGAAATCATTCTAAGGGTAAGTCCTGCTATAGTTGTGTCTAGCTCAACCGCAAAAGGAATAAAGTAATGATCAGGTGGCTGGACGCGACAAAGATTTCCCTGACGGTGATGATTTATCTGGCCGCCTCATGGTTTGCCGCAGGACAGGCGGCTTCCGGAACGCGTCACTACTTCTTTCTCTCCGATCAGCGCATCATCACGGTCGAACTGATCGATGAACAAAAAACAATTTTAAACTATATTAATCTTGGCGATTCCTTCGAGATTATTCAAGCACCGGAGCTACTTATTTTAGATGCAGAGGGTCGCCCTTACCATGGACAGGTCATCGAAGTCGAGGATGCTAGTCATCCCAGCGACCGGTTCAAGGTGACGGAACTCGTTCAGCCCGATCGCTTTGTCGGCTACAACATTTGGGGGAATTACCGGTTTCAGGAACCTCCGGAAAGGGTGTTTTTGAAGGTCGGCTCGCGCATCGTGGAACTGGAGCCCGTTTCCAAAAGTGATTTTAATTTATTGGCCTCCAAAATCGGGAATCTGGATCTCGCCATGGAGAATGGAAAACAGATGGTTTTAATGGCCGGTTTTCGGCAAGGGTACGGAACGATCTACGGGAGCGGTGCAGCCGAGGTGCAGCAAATAGAAATTCATTTTCCGGATCTCGAGATTATGCCTCCTGTGTTCCTTAAGGGTGCGCAGCCGGCTCTTCCTTCCGCCTTTGCCCATTTACCCGATCCGGTTGTCGTCGAGTTAAGCGGCCGGGTGAGCCGCTCGGGAGCGTTGTCCGATATTGAGGTCGTTCACGGTATCGCGCCCCGCCTGGACCAGCTTGCCCGGGAGACGGTGCAAAACACCTGGACCTTCCTGCCGGGTATTTCCAAAGGAAAAGTTGCCGACATCCAGCTGACCTTCAATGTAATCTTTCGCAGAGGTGCTCCGGAGCGACCCAGGCGTTAGGGTTACGGCGCCACTGTGGTGCCACAAGCCGTGGCGGGGCCAGAGCTGGCCTTAGATGGCCCGCAGGCTGAAGCCTGCGGCTCTGACAGAGTGGCGAGGAATGAACAGAATCTTAGAGACCCTCCCGGCTAGGCAGGGAGTTGCTGAAAGTAGTGCTCGATGGCACGGACCAGATCGGGGACGGAAGATCGCTTGGCTTGAACCACAATCGTTAATCCATGCTCCCGGGCCGTGGCTGCGGTGATGGGTCCGATCACGGCGCAGCGAAACTGTCGGAGGTCTTCTGTTTCTTTGGCGAGGATGGCAAAATGGCTCACCGTTGAGGAACTGGTGAAGGTGATCAAGTCGGGAGGTTGACTCTTGAGCAACCGGGTCAGCCTGGTACGGCTCTCCTCGGGTACAACCGTGTCATAGACTTCAATCAGATTCACCTCAGCCCCCTGTTCTCGAAGTGTTCGGGGGAGAAGCTCCCGGGCCCGGCTGGCCCGGGGCAGGAGGATGCGCAAGCCTTCGACCCGGCCGCCGTTGACGTCCAGAAAGTCCTTGAGGATGCCTTCGGCCTGATAGAGCTCGGGTACCAGGTCAACAGCATATCCGTAGCTTTTGACCTTGTCCGCGGTTGCAGGTCCAATGGTGCAGATCTTGGGTAACGGGGAGTCTCCCTTTGGAGCGGGTAATTTCCCCAGCGCTTCCGCTCGATCCATAAAAATTTCTACCGCATTGGCACTGGTGAACATCAGCCAGTCGCAGCGTTTCAGAGCCTCAACGGCGTGATCCAGTTCCGCATCGGGACGAGGACGAATTTCAATGGTGGGCAGGTGTAGGACCTGGGCACCCGCTTTCTCGAGAAGATGCTGAAACTCAGGAGCCTGGCCCTGGGCGCGGGTAATGAGAATGGTACGAGTGTGCAAGGGTAGATTCATGGCTGGTCCTGAATGGTGGCCTCTTCAAGCATTTTGTCCGCACCATGATCCAGCAGGTAGCGGGCGGCTTCCAGGGCGAGTTGGTCCAACTCCTGGGGCGTGCCCTGGGAGGCTACTCTGGCCACCTGCAGGCTGCGGGGACCGGCCACGAAAGCCGTGAAGGTGGCTTGGTCGTTCCCAATGGAAGCGTGGGCTCCCATTGGGACATCACACCCGCCTCCCATTTTTTGTAAGAATCGTCTCTCGGCAAACGTACAGCTTCGAGTGGCCGGGTCGTCCACCGATTCCACAATTTTGCGAGTGCTGTCGTCATCCGTTCGGATTTCCAGGGCCAGGGCACCCTGACCGATGGCAGGAACCATTTCCTCCACCGGGAAGAGATAGGCGATTTTGTGGTGAAGTCCCAGCCGGTTCAAGCCGGCCGCCGCCAGGATGACTCCGTCCAGATTCCCTGATTGAATTTTCTTGATGCGGGTGTCCACGTTGCCTCGTATGGGAGAGATCACCAGATCGGTACGCAGCAGTTGCAGTTGCACGCGACGGCGAAGGGAACCAGTACCCAGTCGGGCCTGTTGGGGCAGCGCCTGAAGGGAAGGGATCTCAGGGGATGCAGTCACCAGCGCGTCTCGTGCATCTTCCCTGGCCGGAATGGCCGCCAGGGTCAATCCTTCAGGGGTCTCCGTGGGAAGATCCTTGAGACTGTGAACGGCCAGATCGATCTGGTGCTGAAAAAGGGCTTCTTCTATCTCTTTGACAAACAACCCTTTGATGCTGGTTGCCAGTTGCGAGAGGTTGGCTTGGGGTCTTTGATCCCCCGTTGTGCGGATGATCTTGATGCTGGACTCAAGATCGGGATGGTGTTTGTGGAGGGTCGCTTGAAGAAGCTTGGATTGCCTGAGTGCCAACGGACTGCCCCGAGTTCCGATGACGAGTTTCCTCATGGCTTTTTGTCCAGGCGGAAGATCTTTCGGATCAGTTGGATCTTGTGAAGATGACGATGGGGATCTTCATCGGCCTGTCGGATCGCCGTGATGAAGGGATGAGCGATTCTGTGAGCAGTGCTTCGAAGAGCCCTTTCCAGCCGTTCGTATTCCTGAGGGTCAAGGTTTTTGTGGTTGCTTCTCAGCTCTTCAAGACAGATCTCCTCGATGCGATGCCTCAGGGAGTGAATCAGAGGTCCGGTACTGCGGCTGCTGAGTTGTTTCATGTAGTTGATGGTTTCTTTGTTGACAATCTCTTCTGCAATCTCCGCCTCTTCGCATCTTTGGCGGATGTTGGCGTCAATGACCGACTGCAGATCGTCGACATCGTAGAGAAAGACATTCTCCAGTTCATTGACCTGGGGGGCGACATTGCGGGGAACCGAGATATCGATGATAAACAGAGGCCGATATCGTCGCTTTTTGATGATGGCCTCAACACGATTCTTGTCCAGCAGCAGGGAAGTGGAGCCGGTGCACACCAGAGCAATGTCCGACCGGATCAGGTAAGTCTCGAGATCTTCGAAGGGAACTGCCGTGGCCATTAATTGGTCGGCCAGTTCCTGACCGCGCTTGGCTGTCCGGTTG
>CBDUTA010000305.1:0-4417 GCA_965369785.1 uncultured bacterium | reverse complement strand
CACCTGAGGTGCCTCCCACATTCCGGAGACCTTTGCCACTCTATCTTCTGTTGCCTTCCAGTCCCTAACCCTCTAAGATCGAGAAAACTGAAAGCAAGAAGGGGCTGAAACTCCCCGAGGAGGTAACATGAGCAAAACGATGAATGCTTTTACCAACGTTGCCATTTTGGCTATCGGCTTCATGATCTGTGTTCCCTACACGGGAGCGCAGGTCGACAATGCCCAGGCCCCCGACGTCATCTTTGTCAATGGCAAGATTGCGACGGTCAACCAGGGCTTTGACATTGTCGAAGCTTTGGCGGTGAAAGAGGGCCGAATCACTGCCGTGGGGAGAAGTGAGCAGATCAGACGCCTTGCCTCTCCAGAGACTCGGGTGGTCGATCTTGGCGGAAGGACGGTTCTTCCAGGCTTCAATGACAACCATATCCATATGGGCACCGGTGCCGGTGGAAGTGGCTCAGGAGAGAACTGGAGAGGCAAGATTGACTCTCTGGACTCTCTGTCGAAAGCCCTGCGAGACAAGGCTGAGGAGCTCCCCACCAGTGAGTGGATACGAGCCGGTCTGACCCGACCTTACTTTCCCAACGACATCACTCCCGATCGCCACTGGTTGGATCAGAGGGTCCCCTACCATCCGGTGGCTCTCACCCGGGGACACCTGATGATGTTGAACTCGGAAGGGCTGAAGCAAGCCGGAATTTCCAGCTCAACCCTGGACCCGGGGGGCGGTTGGATCATCCGGGACGAAACCGGGGAACCCACCGGGAAGCTGTTTGAAAATCCGGCCAAGCGGCTCGTGTCGCGGAATTTTCCTTCGCCACCTCCTCCCGACGACGAGGAGCTCCTGATGAATCTGCGGGGAAGACTCCAGGCACTCACCCGTCTGGGCTACTCCAGCTTCAACGTGCCCGGCGTGCGCCCCTTGGATCTACGATACTTTCAGGAGGCCTACGAACGATGGGGTGAGGAATTCCCCCGGGTCACCATCCAGATACGGCTCAGTCCGGGATATGACGAGCATGACGATCTGGAGGAGGGTGTACAGGAAGCCATCGCCGAGCTGGAGGGATTGGGATTCCATACCGGTTTCGGAAACGACCGCATCAAGATTGGCGCCGTCAAGATGAGCGTGGACGGTGGGTTGAGCGCTCCCACCTTCTGGACCAAGGTTCCTTACGACAACACCACCGGGTGGCGGAAGGGAATGCCCGATTTCTACGGCTTGGTGCGAATTCCCGAAGACAGTCTCTACAGGGTGTCCAAGCGGGCCCATGAACTCGGTTGGCAGCTCGGGATCCACACCATCGGGGACGCGGCGGTGGAGATGGCCGTGAACGTGATTGAACGGGTGCTCAAGGAGTCTCCCCGGGAGAACTCTCGTCCCTATCTCCATCACGTCTCCGTCATGCCTCCAGAAGAGACCATCCAGAAGATGGCCGATCTGGATATCATCGTGTCTTCACAGCCCGCCTTCATGTACTGGCTGGGCCCCTTCGCGGTAGAGGTTCTCGAGGGGGAAAGGGAGCAGACCAACAATCCGCAGAAGACATTCTTGAATCGTGGAATCCGGATGAGCTACGGGACCGATGGAGCTCCCACCGACCCCAGGGTGGAGTTGTGGTCGGCGGTGATGCGGAAGGGATGGGATGGAAAGATCTACGGGCCTGGAGAGAAAGTGAGTCTGGAGGAGGCGATCCGGGCCATCACCATGGGAACGGCTTACATGAACTTCGATGAAAAGAAGAAGGGGTCGCTCGAGGTGGGCAAGTTTGCCGACATGGTGGTTCTTGGCCAGGACATCCTCACCATTGACCCCGACGGGATTAAAGACATTTCCATTGAAATGACGATTATTGGAGGAAAGATCGTCTATTCCAGGGAGCAGTCACAGCAAGCAGTTCCCAGCGGTTAACCCGGATGATGCATAGTCCGGACTAACCACGAGGCAGCTATGGCTTACGCAATCAGTGAGCAAAACCTGGAACGCCAGAAGCTGCTGGCAAGAATCATGGGACCGGTGACTGACCGGTTACTGGATTCTCTGCCCTTGCTCTCCGCATCTCGATGTTTGGATATCGGCTGCGGCATGGGAGAAACTACCCGCCAGTTGGCCGGGAAGCTTGGCAACGGTGTAGAGTTGATCGGGGTGGACCAGGACTTCAGCCTGATCGAGGTGGCCCGATCGGTCCCCGGTCCTGCAGATGGCAAGATCACTTTCCAGCAGGGAGATGCAACCCACTTAAGATTCGAAGATCAGACATTCGACTTCGTGTTTGCCCGCTATTTGCTGCATCATCTGGATCATCCCCAGGTGGTCCTTGCAGAAATGCTGCGGGTCTGCAAATCCGGTGGCATCGTGGCGGTTCAGGAGCCGGATTGTGCCAAGCAATACTGTTATCCGGAGAGCTGGGCCTATGAGAAGATTCCCGACATCTATAGCCGCGTGTTCGCGAATCCATTCATCGGTCGACAGTTGTACTCACTGTTCCGCCAGCTGGACTGCCCTTCACCCCATGTCGATGTGATGACCATCGCGGGAGTCAACGTTGAACTCAGGCGGTCCTACCGAATGGTCATGGAGGCCATCGGACCTGTCCTGATGGAGAAGGGGATCCTGGATCCCAAGGAGCTTCAGGAACTGTGCGAGGAATTGAGGCGTGTGGAGAAACAGAACGACGTTTTCTGCGTATGGTCGCCCACTTTTACCGCATGGGTGAATCGAACGTAAACTTGGTATCAAAGAGGAGGTTTCGAATGGAAGCACAGAATTTTTCCAATC
Organism: uncultured bacterium; assembly: GCA_965369785.1. Classification (GTDB taxonomy): domain Bacteria; phylum Acidobacteriota; class UBA6911; order RPQK01; family JADFOI01; genus JADFOI01. The sequence continues at coordinate 1,638 of CBDUTA010000305.1, read as the reverse complement.
ATCGACGCAATGTTCCGATCTATCACTTCATACTGTTCCCGATTGTCGCCCTGACCCTGATCGGCTCGATCGTGAACCTTTACCAGTCCTGGGGTGACCACCAAAGGCAATACAGCTCATCTCTGATCGTCGTGATCATGGTTTGCCTGCTGCTTTTGTTCTTCGTTGCCCGTCTGTTCCCATTGAAGGCCCAGGACCGGGCTATCCGTGCCGAGGAAAACCTGCGTCACTATGTCATGACTGGAAAGCTGCTGGATCCCAAATTGACGGTCCGCCAGATCATTGGTCTGCGCTTTGCCTCCGACCAGGAGTTTGTTGAGTTGGCCGGGAGAGCCGTCGAGGAGAATCTGTCCGAAGTGGAAATCAAGAAGGCGGTCAAGAACTGGAGAGCCGATACCTACCGGGTTTAGGAGAAACCACCAAGGGGGAGATTGTGTATACTATCCGGAACAAGAAGTAGTTCCTGGTTGGAGTCCGGTAGGAGTCGACTCTTGAAATTACGCGCCGTCAAACCCGGCTTTCCTGAAGTACCCAAGTTGACACAGTATGGGACCGAATCGGCCCTTCAGCTTCTGCTCGATGAGGCCGAATTCGAGGCTCCCCAAGGACAAGTTGCCAATTACATTCCGGAGCTGAGCCGGGCCATCGCGGATGATCGAGGCATCTCCATCTGCTACCTTGACGGGACCACACTATCGGTCGGCGCTTCGGAAACACCCTTCACCATCCAGTCCATTTCCAAGACGGTGGCACTGCTTTACGCTCTCGAATCGATTGGGGCCAGAAAGGTCTTCTCACGAGTGGGCAAGGAGCCAACGGGAGAACCTTTCAACTCGGGTTTGCGCTTTCAGGTCGACAGCAAGCGACCGCTGAATCCCATGATCAACGCTGGAGCCATCGTCGTGAGCTCCATGTTTCCAGGAAAAAGTCCCAGCGAGCAATTCGATGGATTCTTGAACTTCTGTCGAAAGGTCTGCGGAAATCCGGACCTCGAAGTCGACGAAGCCGTTTATCGCTCGGAGAAATTAACGGGTCACAACAATCGTTCCCTTGCCTGGATCATGAACGACCGTCGGGTGTTCTCCTACAAGAGTGACGTTGCTGCCGTTGAATTTATCGAAGGGATCCTGGACGTGTACTTTCAACAGTGTTCCATCACGGTGACGACCGCTGATCTCGCCCGTTTCGGAGCGCTCCTGGCGAATCTCGGGGTCGATTCCAAGACGGGAGAACGACATGCGTCCGAGGAGCACGTCACGATGGTTATTGCACTCATGGCGAGTTGTGGCGTGTATGACGGATCTGGGACCTTTGCCTCCAAGATAGGGATCCCTGCAAAGTCGGGTGTGGGTGGTGGAATTTTGACCGCTGTGCCCGGCAAGATGGGGATCGCCACTTACGGTCCTGCTCTCGATCCGGCCGGAAACTCATGCTTCGGACTTTACGCCCTGGAGAGAATCTCAAGGGATGAGGAGCTGGGTATCCTTTCCCGTCCTCAGATTTCTTTTTCACTCAAGACCTATGACACAGTGGAGCCGCTTGACGAGTTGGTCGAGCAAACAGCCCTCAGGGCCACTTCCGGAAAGGTGGTTTCCTACATTCCCGAACTGGCCAAAGTATTGCCCGAGAACCGTGGGG
>CBDUTA010000304.1:0-4437 GCA_965369785.1 uncultured bacterium | reverse complement strand
AAGGTGGTTTCCTACATTCCCGAACTGGCCAAAGTATTGCCCGAGAACCGTGGGGTGAGTCTCTCTACCCTTGATGGAGTGATCGTGGGCGGTGGCCAGCACTCGGACTTCAAGTTCACCATGCAGGCTATATGCGTGCCTTTTCTGCTGGCCTATATTCTTCACCGTCGAGGAATTGAATTCGTGTTCTCCAGGGTGGGGCGGGAGCCCACGGGTGATCCCTTCGATGCTGCCCCGAAGTGGTTGGAGATCGAGCGCAGGCAGGTCCCCTTCAATCCGGTTATCAACGCGGGTGCCATCCTGCTGGCTTCAATGTTGCCGGAGGAAAGTGCCGAGAAGCGCCGTAAGAAATTCCGCGATTTCGTTCGCAAGGCCTGCAAAAACGATGATATCCGTGTGGACAAGGGTGTGTTTCATTCCGAGACCGAGTTCGGAGCAACAAATCGGAAGCTTACCTGGGATTTACTCCACCGCGGATGCTTCGAGCATCGGCCCAGACCCTCCGAGCAATCGCGAGTGGACTACGTTGAAGCCATTCTTTCCGACTATTTTTATGCTTGCTCGCTTAGGGTCCGCTGTGACGACCTGGCAACCTTTGCCGCTTTACTGGCTGGTCGTGGAGACGCTTCTGCCGTCTCTGAACTTCGCCTTTCTGCCGACCAGGTGAATCAGGTGGTGACTCTGATGGCGACGTGCGGTCTGTATAACGGGTCGGGCGAGTATGCCTTTTCGGTGGGATTGCCTTCTAAGACGGGTGTTTCGGGGGGCATCATGGCTGTAGCTCCCGGGAAGCTCGGTCTCGCCGCCTTTTGCTCTGCCGTTGATGATAAGGGTACCAGTGTTTTTGGACGCCGCATCATCGAAGAGATCTCGCAAGCGGAACAGCTGAACGTCTTCCGTGGTGTCGATCTATAGACAGCACTGTTTTATCGGGCTGGCCCAATTTCTTTTTGAAGTCCTCTACGATCGGGTCCTTGATGGATTGCCAGACGTTGCTTTCCGCGATAGAGGGCCGCTCGATCTCTTCCAGCACTTCAGCGAAGGAATCAGGAAGATCTTGTTGTGTGACAGGTGTGAGATTAGAAGATAGCTTTTGGGGATTGTATCGTGGAGAAAAAGAAGGGGTCAACCCAGAAGGGGAGCGATCCAGCGGAAGGGCGGAGGGGCTTGGCGATAGAGATGGCTGGGTATCGTGGATTCGATCTCTTGATGAAATTGCGGCAGTTTAGACCAATGTAAAGCGGGACGAATATGGTGTGCCGTATGGTATCCAAGGTTTCCCGTCAGGAGGTTATGCCATTTATCGGTAATATTATAGGAGGCTTCCAAAGCACTCTCAGAATCCAATCCCGCGTGATGGTAGTAGGTGTGCCAGGAAGTGATATAGAAGGAAATCACCATGGGCAAAGCAATAATGAAAAGCGCGTTGGCCCAGTTATAGTAAAAAAAGAAAGCCAGAAGGCTGAGTGTTATAAGAGACATCACCAGAAAGGGCTTTTGGTGTTGGGGGAATTTTCTTCCCACTTGAAAGGCCCGCGGATAAGCAGTCAGTGCAGTAACGACAGAATACTCGATCTCTCCCATGGGCTGACCCTGTTTCCGTTTCCAGCGAGACTCATCTTGCTCCTGGTCGAGGTAATTTAAATGGTGTCCCAGAACGTGGTGCAAGGTCCAGCCGTTGGTTGCCACTCCTGTTTGAAAAGCATAAATCAGCTCCAACAAGCGGTTCGGCAGGGTGTGTCGAAACGTCGCCACATGTTGATGGTGATGGTTAAAGGAGCTGATGCAAGCCTTGGGAAGAATGCCCAACACCATCCAGAAAACAACGAACCAAACGCTCTCGGCTGTGAAAAAAACCATTAAATCAACGCCAAAGTAGGCGATGAAAAGGATGGTGGGAATACGGTCTTCCTTGTATTTAAACATTCCGCATCGTAACTCCTAAGAGTAGGGCTTCTCCATAGATAGATTGTATCTTGAAGGAAGAGGGAGTCCAAGTTCAAGCTGTCTTTTTGCCCGGACTATGCATCATCCAGGCTAGACTGGCTGCATGAATGATACTGGCCGGATGATCGGGAGGATGAGAGAGTTTCTATGACTTGGAAGGTTTTGGTTGCACGGAGCATTCCTGAAGAGGGTATTTTCTTGCTCCGAGAGGCTGGCTTCAAGGTGGACGTCAATGAGGAGGATAGGGTTCTGTCCCAAGAGGAACTCATGAAGAGGGTCAAAGACAAAGATGCTCTTTTGAGCCTCTTAACCGATCAGGTAGACGACGATCTTCTGTCCTCCAATCCGGACCTCAAAATTGTTTCCAATTATGCGGTTGGATACGACAACGTCGATGTCCAGGCGGCCACACGGAGTAGGATCGTGGTCACCCATACCCCCGGAGTGCTGACCGAAGCGGTGGCGGAACATACGCTGACGCTCATGATGGCCGCTGCCCGCAGGATTGTGGAAGCGGACACCTTTACTCGATCCGGAAAGTTCAAGGTCTGGGGACCCAAGCTGTTTCTCGGCCAACCCATCGCGGGTAGAACACTGGGAATCGTCGGATTGGGCCGAATCGGGAAAGCCGTAGCCCGAAAGGCCGTCAACGGGCTGGGCATGAAGGTGATCTACTCTCATACCCGGGAGGACAGGGAGTTTGAGAAGGAACTCCATGCCAGACGAGTGGAGCTGGAGACGCTTCTAAGCGAGGCCGATGTCATTTCTGTGCACGTCCCGTTTACCGATCAGACTTTGCACCTGATCGGTAAACGGGAGCTTCTTGCCATGAAGTCTTCAGCGATATTGATCAACACAGCCCGTGGACCCATCGTTGAGGAGGCGGCTCTTGTAGAGGCATTACAGGAAAAGAGAATCTTTGCTGCTGCCTTGGATGTATTTGAATGTGAACCGAAAATTTCCTGCGACAGCGAAGCAGAGGTGCAGCTCAAGGATCTCGATAACGTTATCCTGACGCCCCACATCGCATCCGCCACTACAGCAACACGGATCGAAATGGCCGAGATGGCGGCCCAGAGCATTATTGACCTGGCTCAGGGAAAAACACCGGAGAACATTCTGAACCGGGAGGTACTCAGTCCGCCAAACCCAGGGAGCCTGTCCGGGTAATAGGGGAGAGTCGCGCGGATGGGGCTTGCGTGAGCAGGTCGAGGAGCGAGGAGAAGGCGATGTCCTGTGCATCGACGACGACGAGGGACGAAGAGATGCACCGGAACACCCTTCCGCCCAATGGGTTACGGAGGAGTCCGTAACGCGACCTTACATATTACTCGGGCCGGCTCTCTAAGGTTCTAAACACCGGGTCGAGTTGTGACCTTACCTCTTCGAGTGACTCCTGAAATTCTACCCCAATGGAGCCGATCTCTCCTTGTTCTATGGACTCTGTAACGGAGTGGATGACTCGAGAGGTCAATTTGCCCTTTAATTCGATTTCCCCCTTCTCGGCCTGAAAGGTAAGAATGACGGAAGCATCCTCAGCGGGGATAGCACTGAGCCGGATAATAAGCGCTCCACCCAGGGAAAGATTGGCGATCTGTCCTCGGATGACATGGCCGTGCCAATAGACGGTGCAGGGAATAGACACTGCAAAGCGTTTAGATCGGCGTCGCTCTTCCATTGGGATAACGTGAACCTTAGTTAAATTATAGTGAGCCACTGACATGATGGGGCAATCCGCTGACGGACTGACAGCCGTCAGCGGAAATTCAAAATCCAAAACTCCAAATCCCAAACAAATTCGAAATCACAAATTCAAAACGAATTCTCTTTTTTCCCCTTTTGCGCGCGGAGCGCGCAAAACAGCACAAACGCACGAATGCACGACAGCACGACGTCACGAAGTGACGAACGCGGGGGAAGCGCGGTTCTTTTCCCTTTTTTCTGCGCGCAAAGCGCGCTATCTTCTTACCAGAATTAACCAAGGAGAAACTATTTATGCGGGACCGAAAGATTTTAGTGTTGATGTTTGCGAGTCTGATTTTCATGGCGGGATGGCTCATGGGACAGCAATCGACCAGAAACGAGAAGACCCTTATTCATGCCGTGGCCTGGACAGCTGTTGACGGGGCATCCCAGGAGGCGATGGAGGATTTTAAGAAATCGACTGCTGGTCTGGTGGATGCCATCCCGGGGTTGAGGAGGGCATGGGTAGGCAAACTGCGGCAGCCCTTTACCGTTGGGAATGCCTCCCACACTCACGGCCTCATCTTTGAGTTTGACGATATGCAATCCAGAGAGGCCTATTCTCAGCATCCCAGTCGGGCTCCCTGGATACAGGTTTGGGGGAAGGTCCGGGACACCCGCCCCGTCGTTTTCGATGTGATTGGAGAATAGACCGCTGACGGGCTGACCACCTGACCACAGACAAGAAAACACTGACAACTGACAACAGGAAAATGGGGAGCGGCCTCAGGGCCGTTCGGCACCTGA
>CBDUTA010000303.1:0-4480 GCA_965369785.1 uncultured bacterium | reverse complement strand
GCTTCGCAGCCTCAATCCTTCGCCGTCATCCCCTGCAGGCCGGGATCCCGCCAACAGCACGTTTCGCCAGGGAGGCTGAAGACGATCTGCTCGGTGTAGAGGATCAAATCCTGGAGCGCTGGTGGCAGCAAAAAGTCCTGCCCGATCCCCAACTGCAGAAAGAACTGGCCCAGCTTCTCCAGGTCGTCCCGGTTCAACACATCCGTGATTGGTTGAAGGTCAGCTATCAGTCTCGCTGGATCAGCCAGGAAGCGGAAGCTCTTCCCTTGAAGAACGAAAAGGAGATCCAGAAATTGGTCGATGCGGGCTCCGCCCTGGTCCGAGCCCTGGCCGAGGGGGGAGGTTCCAGAATAGAAGGAAACCGCGACCGGTTGGATCAGGTACTCCAGGGCATCACATCCGGTCAAAAAGGAGCCTTCAGGGAGCTCTGCGACTTCATCTGGCAAGTCAAGGGTGACTTCTTCCTGGATGGTAAGACTACAAAAGTCGTCCGCGACGCAATCCAGGCGCTCCCACCCGAGCATTCCCGGCATTTCCAATCCTGGACCGATTTCTATGTTCCGGCAGTTCGCCACTGCTTGGCCCAGGAGTTCGGAGAAATATGGACGGTCTGGACCCGGTTCCTGGGGCGCTTCATCGACTGGGCCGAGGAAGCGGCCATGCGGGAACTGGGTCTGATTACCTTTGACGAGATGATTCGTCTGGCCGTCAATCTTCTCGAGGAGCATCCTTCCATCCGCCGGGCCGAACAGGCAAAGCTTCGGGCCCTGCTCGTGGATGAGTTCCAGGATACGGACCCCGACCAACTTCGGCTTTTCAAGGCTCTGCTGAAGCGTGAGCCCAATGCCCCACAAGAGGTCCTCGGCTTCTTCGTGGGGGACACCAAACAATCCATCTACCGCTTCCGGAACGCTGATGTCCCTGCCATCATCGATTTTCATAACCGATATGAAAGCTATACCGGCTGCCAGTTGAAGCACTCCGATTTTCAATTGACGACCAGCTTTCGAAGCGTGCCAGCAGTGACCCGATTCGTGAATCACTTCTTCGAGAGAGAACTGGAACTGCCAGACTATAAAGCACTGGTTCCCTTTCGATCCGATGAGGAAGTCCTGCCTGAATGGATCTTCATGGACCAAGACAGCGAAGGGAGGGACTTCAATGTGGAGCAGGAGAGAAAGTACGCGGCGGCTCAAACCCTGCACGTGATCCAGGATTACCTCGAGCGTTCGGATGCGGCAACGCCTCCCTACAAGGACGTCCTGGTCCTGGTAAAAAAGTGGCAGGAGGTTGACGCCCTGCTCCCGGTTCTTCAGAAGGCCGGGATTCCCGTCATCAGCAGCGGTGCCAAGATCTTTTACCGCCAACCCGAGGTCCTGGATCTGTTGAATTTGCTCATCGCGCTTCTTCATCCTCAGGATAGACTGGCCGTAGCAGTCGTGCTGCGAAGTCCACTGGTGTACCTGTCCGACCCACAACTCCACACTTTGCTGAAAGAGATTCCTCCCGAACGATTGTTCCACTCTCAGGAACCCCTTCCCGAATTCCTGCCCCGGGAGGTTCAAACCCGGATCGAGCATCTGCGAAGACTGGCGGCAGAACGTCTGAAGAGTACGCTTTCCGAGTGGCTATCCGCAGTCCGAGTCTTCATCCCCACAGCCCTCTACAGCCAGCCGGGGGATCGGGAAGGCCGGCCCCTTGTCCGAATCGGGTGGGTGCTGGAGAACTTCCAGGAGGCCATGGAGATGACCGTGATCCCTCCCCTGGTGTGGCTGTTGAAGCAACGCGATCGAGCTGCAGCGACCGATCGGTGGGATGGCAACCCGGGGGAAGACATTACGGTCGCCAGTGAGAACGTGGATGCGGTGCGGGTGATGACCATCCACAAAGCCAAGGGCCTGGAAGGACGCTTGACCATCATCTATGGGTGGAGTGCGATTCTCTCAGACCTGGGGGGATCCACGGGAAAACGAAATCCTCGGAAGGTGATCAGCCTGAGCACTGAGGCGGGTGAGAAAGTGCAGGCCTTTTCCCTGCAATGGGGCCCGCTCAAGATCGTCTCTTCATCCTATCCTGAAGCGCTGGAGCAGGAGCGCAAAGGCGACCAGGCCGAGGCCCAACGTCTGGCCTACGTGGCCGCCACCCGCGCCCGTGATCGCTTGGTCCTCTTGTGTCCCCGCTCGAAGCACCGTTCTTTTTCCGAGGAAATCAAAGACTTCATAAGCTCTGCCAAGAGTAAGATTCCGGCTGATTCGCAAACTGGACAGGTCGAGACTTGCAACGGCACCCTACGTTTTGTTTATCAACCCGGTGTTGAGATCACTCCCAAAAAAGCACCCTCTCCCTCCCTGAACTTTCAGGAGGACCGTTATCAGACTCTTTGGAGGAAGCGCCACTCGGAATTCAAGTCACCCCTTCCGCCACTCCTTCGCCACCCCTCAGATCCGGAACACCGGGAGGAAGGGGACTTCCGAGAAGATCATCACTATCCTGGAAAAGCAGACCGGGAAACCGGTTTACTGGCAGGCCGTCTGGTACACACCTATCTCGAGCGCTATCTTCTCCATGATGCTTTTGAGCCGGGAAATCTCTCTCTCTGTCTCTCCGGGATTTCTGAACTGCATTCTCACGGGAACGTCACTGAAGCGGCTGAGAAAGTGCTCAGGCAATTTTACGCCGGGGATCTGAGGGACACACTGGGACGACCCTATAGGGAACGAGTGCGCGCTGCCAGAATTCTGGCACGCGAAATCCCGGTCTATCTCCAGGATAAGGGTCAAGCCTGGCACGGCATCATCGATCTGATTTTAGAGGAGGAGGGAGTCATCCGGGCCATCGACTATAAAACCACGGCTGCCAAGGACCCCCTTCCAGAAACTTACGCCCAACAGCAGCGCATCTACAAGGAAGCCCTTCGGCGCCTCTTCCCTGACCAGGATGTCGCCTTCGAATTCTGGTGGCTGAAGTAGCGCGCTTTGCCTGCGTTCCAGGTTCCAGGTTCCAGGTTTCGAATCTTGAATTTGTTTGGGATTTCGAATTTGGGATTTTGAATTTCAGCCGGTCTTCCGGCTGTGGTCTGCTATGATGTAGTCGTAACATTGGTGCACACACGGACCCTTGAAAAGGAGAAACACCCATGCCCAGCAAAAAGATTGAGAGTGCTCTGAACCAGCAGATTCAGAACGAATTTTACTCGGCTTACCTTTATCTTTCCATGTCCGCCTACTGCCAGGATATCCATCTGGATGGTTTTGCACGCTGGTTGCAGGTCCAGAGCAAGGAAGAAATTGGCCATGCGATGAAGCTCTATAACTACCTGAATAATCGCGGTGGCCGTGTGATCCTTCAGGCCATCGACCGACCTCCCGAGAGCTTCAAGTCACCCCGCCGCATGTTCGAGCAGATTCTCAAACACGAACAGGAAATCAGCAAAGCAGTCCACAAACTCTACAAGTTGGCTCAAGACGAGAAGGATTACGCCACCGAGGTGGAACTGCAATGGTTCATCAATGAGCAGGTCGAAGAGGAGAAAACCGCCGGCGATGTTTTACAAAAACTTACTCTGGTGGGAGATCAACCCGCAAACCTGCTGATGATGGATCACCACCTGGGCGCGAGACAGTAGCGTGAAGAAGCGAGCTTCGCTCGCGTTCGAGGTTCCCGGCCTCAGGTTCCCGGATGTGCCGCCCCTTCAGGGCTCTAATCTGCCGCTAAATCCTTTCCAGGGGTTTACACCCCTGGCTATTCCATGTCGCCCCGCTGGGGCTCCGGAGATCGCGCTGTCGTGCTGTCGTGAAAGGTCTGCGGTCAGGTGGTCAGCGTTTCGTCTTCCCTGGGTGCATCCTCGTAAGCCGAGCTACCGAACTTGAGAAAGAGGGAGGGCAAGACCACCATATTCAGAAGGGTGGAACTGAGCAGCCCACCCAAAATGACCACCGCAACCGGGTAGAGAATTTCCTTACCGGCAACTCCCCGAGACAGGGCCAGAGGAACAAGACCCAGTGCCGTGGTCAAGGCGGTCATCGTCACAGGGACCAATCGTTCAAGAGTGCCGCGGACAATCATTTTCTTGTCGAACTTCTCTCCCTCATAACGCATCAGGTGCACATAGTGGGAAATCATCATGATCCCGTTCCTGGCGGAAATTCCCAAAAGGGTGATGAATCCCACCAGCGAGGCCACCGACAAAATACCGTCGGTCAGGAAGATGGCCGCTATGGCCCCGATGAAACTCAACGGTAAGGTGAGCATGATCTGCAGGGCAAGACCGGCTCGCTGGAAATGAGAATAGAGGAGAACGAAGATCGCAGTGACGGAAATGAGGGACAACAACAGGATTAAGCGGGTAGCCTCAACCTGACTCTCGAACTGACCTCCATAACTGACAAAATAGCCTTTCGGAAAATCCATCTGGGCCGCCACCTGGTCACGAATCTCTTCGACCACACTCCCCAAATCCCGTCCTGCCACATTGCACTGG
>CBDUTA010000302.1:0-4491 GCA_965369785.1 uncultured bacterium | reverse complement strand
TCGCCATGGGATACGTGGTGGTATTTCTGGTCGTGGAGCCTGCTACCACGCGAGCTCTTTTCTCGTCACCAAGAGGGCGTGAATAGTCTTCAGTAGGCTAAGTACACCTAGCCCGGATTATTCATAGGCTGTGGTCGCAAAGCGGCGAAAGCGGCGGCGGGTGAGAATATCGACAGTTCAAACCGCTCGGGATGTCATCCTGGCACCAGGTACAATAATCCCACTGGCAGGAAAACAGGTTCATTTTGAAGCTCATCAACGGATGAAGGCAACCGCCGACTGGCTATCCAGAAGGATAGAGCGCTGCTCCCAGAAGGTATGAGCCTGCTGGAGCAGTTTTTTCTCTGAGTCCACATGGTCGAGTTCCAGGGTCTCCCAGATAAAGGAGACCGTTCTGGCAAAATAGAGAGGCTTGAGTGCCTCGACAATCCTCAGTTGCAGGTCACGATCCGACTGGGCAGCATAGGCAGCTAGAAAAGAGAACACGATCTCGGCCCAGTCGGCAGCCGATATTCGAAAAATGCCCCTTTGAAACATGGCCTCGATTTCAGATCCCAGTTCCTTGGGAAGAGTCTCGCGAACGAGCACTTGCTGCTCCGCAAAAGCCTCCAGCGCTGTCTGTTTCAAGGCTTTATAATCGATGCTCAAGGACTGCGGAGCTTCTACCCGACGCTTGTTGTAAGCGATCACTGGAGGGGTTCGGGGTCTTTGCATATGACGTTCCCAGGTCGACTCCGATAACTGGCCAAAGAGAGTGTCAATCACCTGGGTGAACATTTTTCCCAGTTTGGGAGCACTGGGTTTGTGAATCTTCGAACCCAGTGTCACCTGTGCCACAGAAAACCCGGAAAGTACGGCTTCCGATGTCATCTGAATATCCACGCCATATTGAAGCACGTTTTCTCCCCAGTCCTGCATCATCCAGTGCTCCAGCAGTCTTCCGGAAAAGGCAAAATCTCCACCAATAGGTTGGCGAATATCACTACCCAGCACACTGTAAAGAAGTGGATAGCACAGGTGGTTGGTGATGGTTCCATCGTACTCATTGCGGGAATAAAGAGGGGTGACAAAATCAAATCCTTTAAAAACCGTCCGCCCCAGATATCGCACCCACTCCGGTCGAATGCTTCGCAAGTCGGCATCCACGACAACGACTGCTTTGGGATGATAGGGCGAGAGGTAGTTGAAAAGATTCCTGAAATTACTCCCCTTTCCTTTCACCCCAGCCGGTGTGGAGAGATATACCTTGGAAATGCGGCCACTATTGGCTGCAATAAAAGCTTCTTTGGTGCCATCCTGGGAGAAGTTGTCGGTATTGATGATCACCGTGTTCAAATGGGGAAAGTACTGCTCCAAACCTGCAGCAACCTGGCGAACCACGAACTCGATGTTGTCTGCCTCATTGTAGGATGGAATTCCTACAGCAAGATCTAGCGAAGGGATACTGGGCATTGCAGGCTCCTTATCAAGAACAATATCGGATCTTTCTTTCAACTCCATTATTGAGTCATGCGAAAAACAGGGCTAAAAGGGCTCACATCCACCCTTTTTCCACCTCAAAAGATCCACTATTCCGAAATGGGATGGGAGCGCGGGTGGAGACACCCCCCCATCTCCGTTCAAGCGGAGAGCTGGCGAATCTCCTCTTGAAACTGTTTCATGAACACCATTTTTTCGTTATGGGGGAGAAACGATAAGCGAATACCCTGCAGCACGATTCGGTGCACTTCTTCCTGAGTCAACTGAAAGAAGCGGACGGCCTTCTGATACTCTTCGGTCAAAGAAGTTTGGAAAAGACCGGGATCGTCCGTGTTCAAAGAGACCGGTACTCCTCGCCGGAAAAGCAGCCCAAAAGGGTTGGCTGAGATAGGCTTCCAGGCGCCGGTCCTGAGATTACTAGTCAGACAGACGTCCAGACCGATGGCGTGCTGGAGCAGATAGTCCATCAGCTTTGAATCTCGGGCGGACTGAATGCCGTGTCCAATGCGATTGGCCCCCAAAACGAGGAGGGCATCCCACACCTGTTGGGCATCGCCAATTTCTCCGGCGTGTACATGAATGTAGAGCCGATGAGCCCTGGCCCAGGAAAAGATCTCCTGATATTCTTTCATCTTAAGAGATTTCTCATCACCGCCAAGACCTACCGCCACCACACCCTGATCTCGGAACTCTTCTGCCAGCTCAGCGGTTCGCTGAGCTAATTCGGGTCCGAACTGACGCACGCAATCCAAGATCCATCGAACCAGAGTCCCCTGAGTCGACTGGATCTCTAAGCTCCTCTTCAGCAGAGCCTGGAGAATCTCCCTGCCGTCTCGTTCATATTTCCAGGGGATGGAAGGTGTGTAGATGATCTCGGCATAGCGGATATTTTCCTCCCTGAAGTATTCACCCAGCCCATCCAATACCTTCACATAGTCTATCGGCTCCCGAAGGTGTTCGCAGACCATTCGATAAGTTTCGAGAAACTCGTAGAAATCCTCGTACTGAAAGAGCTGCTGGCTGAGTTCTTCCTCACTGAGCGCTCTGTACTCTGTTCCATATTTCTTGCTCAAACTTCGAAGGATGGACGGAGTCACCGATCCTTCCAGATGAAGGTGCAGCTCAGCCTTGGGAAGGCTTTTCAGGTACTGAGAGCTGATCGAATCAGGCTCTGAAACACTGACCTTTTTAGAGTGTGACCCCAAGCAGTTGAAGCTCCTTGAGATAATCGATTGTTTCTTGAGAAATGAAATTTTCGTAGGTCTTCAATTCTTTTTCGGCGGGCGCCCGTTTTCTCATTTCGTCCCAGCACATCGGGGAAACAAAAATGAGCTCTGCTTCCTCGATGATCTTCTCGATCAATTCCTTTCGGTTAATGGGTGCAATCCAAAACTGCTTCTCAGTTGAAGGGTGGTAGATATTCATGAATATCTCCCAGGAAACATGCATCGTTTGCTCGTCCTGGATCACAATAGCCACCTTGCGATCACGGGCCGCCTCCAAGATCTCCCTATAGATCTCATGGCTGGGCTTGATTTCCACAACCTGCTTGCCATACTCCTGAGCCAATTGCCTCACCTCTTTCATATGCCAACTGGTGGTCAGGAAGTAATCACTTTTCTGGAATAATTCACTGGCCCCGTTGGTCTGAAGCTGGTTCAAGGACACGGATGCGACATCGATCCCCAGACGCATTTTCAACTCACGTGAAAAAATGAAGGCCTCTTCTTCATGATCAACAACCGCAAGGTTCAGCTTGTTCAAGTGGGTCCCTGAGAAGTAACTTTCCAAAAGCTCCAGGAATTTCCGGGGAGATACCCCTAAGTTCTGCGACTTCAGGGAAACCTCTCCCATCAACTTAAAGAGGGCTCGTCGACGCATCTGCTCGTAGCTGTTTTCTCCACTCCCCTTTTGCAGAAAGGCTCCACTCCCCTTAACAATTTCAATGTAGTTTTCCCCAGCCAAACGAAGGTAGACCTTGCGGGCTGTCTTGTAATTGATTTTCAGGGCTTCGGCCAGTTCGCGAATGGACGGCAACCGATCGCCTTCCTTGATCTTGCCGCAATAGATGGCAGACAGAAGCTGCCCTTTAATCTGATCGTAGAAAGTCAGACCAACTTCTTTGTCCAGATTGAATTTGATCATCGTCCACTCAGAAGGCCGTAGAGTCTAGCCAGCTGTGGCTTTCACGTCATTTAGGGTCCTAGCCTAGCCATAAAAGGCTCCTCAGTCAATTGCTCCATCCCGTACATCCAGGGCCTCAGCGCTTCGGGTATCCGCACCGTGCCATCCACCTGCTGAAAGTTTTCCATGAGGGCAACCCAGGTTCGCCCCACGGCTAATGCCGAACCGTTCAGAGTATGGACGAATTGAGCTCGCCTGCCTCCACTGGCCTTGAAGCGAATGTCTGCCCGGCGAGCCTGAAAGTCCTCGAAGTTCGTGCAGGAAGAAATCTCTCGGTACCTTTTCTGGCTGGGCATCCAGACTTCCAGGTCGTAGGTCTTGGCGGCGCTGAAGCTCATATCCCCGGTACTGAGTGTGACCACCCGGTAAGGAAGTTCCAGAAGACGAAGGATTTGTTCGGCGTGGGAGGTCAGATCCTCCAGTTGCCTGTACGAATCTTCCGGTTTACAGAACTTAACCAGTTCAACCTTATTGAACTGATGCTGGCGAATCAAACCTCTCGTATCCTTTCCATAGGAGCCTGCTTCACTGCGGAAGCAGGGAGTATAGGCAACAAAGTTCACGGGGAGGTGTTCTTCCGCCAGGATTTCACCGGCGAATACATTGGTCACGGGAACTTCGGCAGTAGGAACCAGGAAGTAATCCGTCCCCTCCACATGAAACAGGTCGGCTTCAAACTTGGGCAGATTACCCGTTCCAAAGAAGCTGCGGCGGTTGGCCATAAAGGGTGGGAGGATCTCCAGATAGCCGTGCTCCCGGGTGTGCACATGCAGCATGAAGTTCATGAGGGCCCGTTCCAGCAGTGCCCCCGAGCCGTAATAGTTGGTG
>CBDUTA010000301.1:0-4493 GCA_965369785.1 uncultured bacterium | reverse complement strand
GTGGTCTCGCGAGCGCTCGACCGCTCCAGAACGTTCCGCATGTCGTCGAATCGATATTTCAATGCTCCCACCAGGTCTGCATGGCCGGGTCGAGGGCGTGTCACTCGTCTTTTCTCAGCACCTTCAAGATTCGGTTCCACCGACATGATCTCTGACCAGTTGACCCAGTCTTTGTTGTGCACCATAAAAGCGATGGGAGACCCGAGCGTTGATCCGTGTCTTACCCCGGAGACAATTTCTATCTGATCGCTCTCTATTTTCATGCGGGCTCCCCGACCATATCCTCCCATTCGTCTTTTCAGATCAGCATTGATCAAGGAGACATCCACAGGAATATTGGCGGGAAAACCTTCAATGACGGAAACCAATCCTTTCCCGTGGGACTCTCCAGAGGTCAAAAATCGAAGCATAGACTACTTTCCGTTTGCAGGTTAAAGTGCCACTGTTTGATGAGGATGTCCCCATCAATCAAGCACTAAGTCTACATTAAATTTGGGTCAAGAGTTGAGCACGTTTTCCAGGTCAGACTACAATAACTAAAGCAGATGAACTTTTTCTATCGAGCCGTTTACGAAATCCAAGAATTCACCCTGTTGTCTTTCCGAACGGTTCGAAGCCTTTTCCGCAAACCCCGCTACTTTGAAGATATCCTCCGGCAAATGGAGATTATCGGCACGGGATCCATTTTCATCGTCATGCTGACGGGCTTTTTCACGGGGGGAGTTTTGGCCCTTCAGTCCGCCAAATCCCTGAAGTCTTTCGGTGCCGTAAACCTCACCGGACAACTCGTCGCCCTTTCGCTGGTCCGGGAATTGGGGCCGGTTTTGACGGCATTGATGATCGCTGGCCGCGTAGGCGCGGGAATCGCTTCTCAACTCGGCTCAATGGTGGTGACACAGCAAATCGACGCTATGCGGGGTTTGGGAACGGATCCCATCAAGAAGTTAGTGGCTCCCCGCATGATCGCCTCCACGGCAATGCTTCCTCTGCTCACGGTAGTGGCCGATCTTTTCGGTTTAGTCGGAGGTTGGATTGTTTCTCTTTACACCCTCAGACTGAATACCGCTTTGTACTGGAACACAGCATTGCGCTCACTTGCGTACAATGATGTATTGGAAGGCCTGATGAAACCGTTGGTCTTTGGGTTTATCATTGGAATGATCGGTTGCTATTTTGGGATAAACACGACTGGAGGCACACGTGGTGTAGGCCGCTCCACCACACAAGCGGTGGTGACGGCGTCCATTCTGGTCATCATTGCCGACTTCTTCGTGAGCAAGATCGTTCTGGAGTTCAGATATTGAGCGCTATCCGCTTTGAACACGTGTTCAAGTCTTTCCACCAAAACGTTGTGCTCAGGGACTTCAGCATGGAGGTTCGGCCGGCTGAAACGAAGATTATTTTGGGTGGAGGTGGGTCAGGAAAAACCACCATTCTGAAAATGGTATTGGGGTTGGTGAAACCGGATTCGGGCCGAATATTCATCGAGGACCAGGAAATCACTCAGTTAGAAGAAGCGGAGCTGATGCCCATTCGCAAGAGGATCGGCATGGTTTTCCAGGAGGGCGCACTGTTTGATTCGCTTACCGTGGGTGAAAATGTCGCCTTCCGAATGCGGGAGGCCGAAACCTACAGTGAGGAAGAGATCGAAGGCGTGGTTCGACAGTTACTCGGTTTCGTTGAACTGGAACATTCGATCGATAAATTTCCCTCAGAGCTCTCGGGGGGAATGCTTCGTCGAGTGGGAATCGCACGAGCTCTTGTCGGACATCCCTCCATCCTCCTTTACGATGCCCCCACGGCGGGATTGGATCCTATTACCAGTCGCACCATTTGTGAATTAGTGATTAAGCTGCGTGACTTGGAAGGAGTCGCTTCGATCTTCGTCACCCATGACCTCGAATCAGCCATGACGGTGGCCAGTGAATTCGCTGAAACCTTACCCAACGGTGAAGTGGTCTTCAAAAGTGAGGATGACAACCTTTGTCTGGTCAACACCCGCTTCTTGATGCTGAAGGAGGGGAGCATCATTTTCGAGGGAAGCGACGAAGCCTTGAGAAGCTCCGACGATAGCTACATCCAGGACTTTCTGTCATGAATAGAACCGTGCCTTTTTTCAACAGATGCCTTCCTCGTGTGATTTCTTTTTCACTGAGGCTTGTTGAAGACATCATCCCAGGTTCCCGTTGCAGGCGTGCAGGTAGGTCAAGATCGAGGCCGCACGCGGAGTTTAATCTACGTCGAGGATCGAAGGGCGCGGAGAACGAAGAGCTTGGCTTTCCTGGACGTCTGTACTATTGAAGGAACAGTGAGGAACGACTATGACAACAAGAGGTAAGCCGAGTTTTACAGAGCTCAAAGTGGGAATCTTTGTCCTGGTCACCTGTCTCATTCTGGGTGTCGCAATCTTCACGATCGGGACAACTGTCGGCCTGCTCGAGGAGACCTTTTACGCGAGAACTTACCTGAATAACGTTTCCGGGCTGAAACCGGGAGACCTCGTACTTCTAGCGGGGGTAGAGGTAGGAAATGTAACGGATGTCCGCATTTCGGAGTCCGACGATATACCGGCCACCGAATCCAACCAAGCATCACTCCGACAAATTGAAGCTTTGACCCAAAGGACAGAGCGGCTTCAAGAGGAGATTTCCATAAGCGAGGAAGACCTGCTTGGCCTGAGAGAAGAATACGCCCAGGCGGTCGAACAGTACGGCGAAGAGGCAAGTCAGGTCAGAGCCCTCGGGAAAGAAACGGCCGATCTTGAGCAGCAGGTAGCCCGTCAGAGAGGCAATGTTGAGGAAACCGGGAGAGCTATTAACCGGATCCAGAGAAATCTACAGAACATCGTCGTTTCCGCACTGATCAAGTCAGAGTATCGGGACTGGATCAAGAGGGACAGCAATATCTCTTTGGGTTCGATTGGGCTGCTGGGCGATAAATACATCGAAATTTCCCTGGGGCGAAGCTCCGAACCTCCTCTCGTGGTGGAAGAAGAGAGGCCAGGGTGGTTGGGGACTTCGACTCAGCAAGTTGTTCTCATCACGGGTACAACTCAGCCGGGGTTTCAGGAGTTGATTACGGGTGCGGACGACGTTTTGGCCAACCTGTCCCTGCTCTCGGAGAAAGTCAATCAGATCCTGTCACCCATCTCCGAGGGTGAAGGTAGCCTGAGCGAATTTATCGGTAACACCTCCTTTTACGAAAACCTGAACCAAGCCGTAGTCAAAGCCACCGAAACGGTCGACCAGGCCACCCAGCTCATTCAGGGATTCAGAGAGGGTGAAGGGACTCTGGCCCTGCTGGTTCAGGAGCAGGAAGTCTATGACAAGATCAACGCGGCAACCGGTCACCTGCAAAACGTCTTGGCCCAGATTGACCGAGGAGAGGGATCTCTGGGACTGTTCATCAAGGATCCTTCCCTTTACGAGAAGGCTGAGGACATGCTAGCCAGCATCGAGAGCATCACTCGCCGGATAGATCAGGGTGACGGAACGTTAGGTAAATTGTCCACCGATGATCGGCTTTATGAAAATCTGGATCAATCGTTAGAGCGTTTTTCGGCCTTTGTAAACGGCATCCAAGAGGGTACGGGTACTCTAGGTCTCCTGGCCAAGGACGAGAAACTGTACGAGAATCTCAATCAGCTTTCTTCGGAGATGGTTAAGTTGCTCTACGATTTTCGTCAGAATCCCAAGAAGTTTCTAACCATCAAACTCGATGTGTTTTAGTGAGTGTCTCGTCCCATGAATACCATGAGGTTTGCTGATGGGGCTTGCGAGGGAAGATCAAGGTCGGAGGAGGTGATGCAGGGACATCGGCGGCGACGAGCGTCACAGAGGTCGCCCGCAACCCCCAACAGCCCTAGCCGGGATTATGCATAGGTTTTCGTAACGAAGTGCCGCAGGCACCGCGATGGGTGCGTTGCGCCACGTGCGAGGGGCACCCGCTTGGCGGGTCGCACAACGTAGTCGGTGCGCAGCGCACGCTGGATGATTGTGGCACTGCAGCAGACAATTCATGCATAATCCCGGCGAGAGTGTTGCGTGGGACGGCATCGAATTCTTTGTCGTTCCTCCTCCGTGATGTACACTGACATCGCGTTGTCGTTGCTTCGCAAACTCGACGCCTTCGCGCTCGCCACAAACGTTATGGTATTCAGGAGACGAGACACTAGCGCATGATTTCTGAAAAAATTGGGGCCGGCGCCCAAGTCATTCTTAGCGCCATCATCAAGCTACTCGTTTTTCTTCGCATCAATCCCAATCATCTCACTTTTCTGGGATTTTTGATGAGTATCGTCACAGCATATACCTTCGCCCGGGGTCGCTTCACAACTGCTGGAGTGATCTTGATTATCGCCGGACTTTTCGACATGGTCGACGGAATGGTGGCACGGAACACTAACTCGGAAACCCCTTTCGGCGCCTTCTTTGATTCAGTGATGGATCGATACTCGGATCTCATCATGTATCTTGGGCTGATCATCTGGTATG
>CBDUTA010000300.1:0-4505 GCA_965369785.1 uncultured bacterium | reverse complement strand
AATTGAAGTCCCTTCTCCTGGAAAGACGGACTGAACTTCAGGGCGTGTCCTTCAATGCCTCGAGACTCCAGAACCACTAATGCAATCCGCTCATCTATCCCAACCAGCTGGGCCGAATGTTTCTTGCCGTCAAAGGTGGTCACCGAAACCTGGGCTCCAGGCAAACTTAACTCCGGCCAGTAACTCCCCACATAGGATACGATGTGCCCTTGAGCATCGATGATCGCACCCTGTAACTCCGCCACTTCCTGAACGCGGATCTGAGGAATATAGCGGCTTTCATGAACCACTCCTGAGAACTCTCGATCCAGATAGACTTTGACCAGTGAACGTTTGAAATCCTTCTGGGCCTGAACAGGGATCAAGGAGCCCAAGCATAAGAAAAGAACAAGAAAAGAACTCAGGGAAAGACTCCTCTGTCTGCCTGCAGAGCGGACCTGCACTTCTCTCTTCCCCCTTCTCTCTCTTTTCTCTTCTCTTGTCTCTGCGCGCGAAGCGCGCTCCTCAATAGCTGGCATGTTCCAGGTAAAAATCGTGATTCAAATGGGTTGTCTGGATTCTGATTCGAGAGGGCAGCCGCAAAATATACTCTGACTCAGAGGGACCGCTCAAAATCACATCCACGTAAGGAGCAGGAATCTCACGGGCATTCACCCGCTGGAGCTCATCTCCGGATAGGGAATCCTCTTGGACAACAGAACGGGAACTGACCGTCGCCTCCTCCGTCACCTGCACTTCCCTCACCCAGAGAAAGCCTGCCGACAACAAAGTCACCAGAGAAAAAGCGAAAACGGGTTTCCAGTAGGCCTGCCACCAGGAGATCGGAACCTCCGACAGCCTGCGATAAATCCGTGAGGAGAAATCGCTGGGGGATTCGACCGTTTCTCTCAGCAAACGGCTCAGCTTTTCCATCGACTGAAGCTCACGGCAAAGCTTGTCACAGCGGCGGCAGTTGCGGATGTGAAATTGAACACCGACCTCCTCCACCGCGCTGATGTTCTCCGTCAGTATTCTTTCAACCTGTTTGCAGTTCATAGGACCCCCGCCAATTTTCCCCGCAGCAATATCTTGGCGCGATGTACTCGCGACTTGACCGTGCCCAGGGAAATCCTGAGAACCTTGCTGACCTCTTCGTAGGAAAGTTCCTGGACTTCCTTCAGGATAAAGGCAAAGCGGTATTTTTCCGGAAGTGAATCGATGGCTGCTTGCAGCCTTTCCAACTTCTCGGATCGATCCAAGCTTTTCTCCGGAGAGTAGCGAAGATCGGGCAAACACTGGGTACCATCCTCTTGTTGAAAGCGTTCCTTGACGTTGTAAAAAAAGAAGCGGCCTTTGCGCTCTCTCCGTCTGATTTCGTCGATGGCCAGATTGGTGGCAATCCGGTACAGCCAAGTGGAAAACTGATACTCCCCTTTATAGCGGTTGGCGTTTCGATAAACCCGGATAAAGGCTTCCTGCGCCAAGTCCACGGCCATTTCATAGTCATGGATGAGCCGGTTTAAATAGTTGACTAATTTATTTTGATAGCGAGTGACCAGCACCTCAAAGGCGTACTCGTCGCCTTTCA
Source organism: uncultured bacterium (assembly GCA_965369785.1). GTDB lineage: Bacteria > Acidobacteriota > UBA6911 > RPQK01 > JADFOI01 > JADFOI01. Next base: position 2,938 of record CBDUTA010000300.1, on the reverse strand, counting down.
GATAGGCGGAAATCAACGCATTATCCGCGATTCTCGGTAGGGGCTGTGAAAGGGCTATCTCAGTCATCAGTTCGTGCTTTCGTGCTTTCGTGACTTCGTGAACTCGTTAGGTTAGCCACTTCTGCAGGCATCATGGTAAAAACATCCGAAAGCACAGATTGCGGACAATTGTCTCTCTTTCTGACGAAAATTTCTAGTGTTTGTTCCTGAAATTCCACTATTTCGCCTCGAACCAGGAGTTGCCCACCGCAAGATCGACCTGAAGCGGGACCCTCAATTCGGCCACCTTCTCCATCTGCTCTTGAACCAGCATTCTGACCTCTTCGACTTCCGAGTTCTCCACTTCGAAAACAAGCTCATCATGGACTTGCGAAATGAGCTTGCTTTTGAGCTTCTGCCGGTCAATTTCTGCGTCGATAGAAACCATGGCCTTTTTAATCAGATCGGCCGCCGTTCCTTGAATCGGAGCGTTGATGGCTGTTCGTTCAGCGAAGTTCCTGGTATTGCGGTTCTTGCTACGAATCTCAGGGATGGGTCGAATTCTTCCGAAAAGAGTCCTGACATATCCTGTTTCATAAACCTCGGCCAGAGTTTGATCGATCCAGTTTTTTACTCCCTGGTATTTTTTAAAATAGTTATCGATAAACTGTTGGGCCTCGTTGCGAGTAATTTTCAGACTTTGGGCCAGGCCAAAGGCACTCAGGCCATACATGATTCCAAAATTGATCACCTTGGCATGGCGGCGAAACTCCTGGGGATTCATCATGGCATTCATCCCGAAAACCTCCTGGGCGGTCCTTGCATGGATGTCTTCTCCCTTGAGAAAGGACTCCACCAGAACAGGGTCCTGCGAAAGGTGGGCCATGACACGGAGTTCGATTTGAGAATAATCCGCGGCTAACAGTTGATACCCGGGATCAGCAATGAAAGCAAGGCGGATCTTTCTTCCCCGCTCGCTCTTGATGGGTATGTTTTGGAGATTCGGGTTGCTGGATGAGAGCCGTCCAGTGGCCGCCACCATCTGATTGTAGGAAGTGTGAATACGCCCGGTGCGAGGATTCACTAATTTGGGCAAAGCATCCAGATAGGTATTCTTTAACTTGCTCAGCTCTCGGTAATCGAGAATCAGGCGCGCGATCGGGTAGGTTTCCGCCAACCCCTCCAGAACCTCCACGCCGGTCGCATAATGTCCCGCTTTGCGCGTTTTCCTCATCACCGGCAGATTGAGCTTTTCAAACAAGACCGTGGAGAGTTGGCGGGGCGAGTTCAGGTTAAACTCCTCTCCGGCAATCTCATAAATTTCCTGGGTGAGTCGACTAATGTCTCTTTCCACCTCCTGGGACATCTCCTGGAGCAGTTGACAGTCCACCTTGACCCCATGCGCCTCCATGCGAGCGAGCACTGGAATCAGCGGCCCCTCGATTTCTTCCAGTAGTTCCCCCAGCTTCTTTTCCTCGAGCTGCGGAAGCAAGACATCGTAGAGTTGAAAGGTGAGGTCGGCCTGCTCGCACAAGATCTCCGCCGACTCCTCACCAAAGAGTCCGGAGTCGTTGCTCTCGCCTTTCTGTAGCTTGTGCTGAAGATACTCCAGGCTCAACTGGTCCAGTGAAAAATTATTCTGATTCGGTTTCACAAGGTAGGCCATGAGCATGGTGTCGTGAAAATTCTCTTTGAGTTTCCACCCCCGCCGCTGGGCAAGAAGATAGAGTGGCTTGAGATCGTGAATTACCCACTGCTTCGGCTTCCCCAGTAATTGGCCTACCTGATCCGATTCCGCATCCAACAGCTCCTGAGTGAGACACCAGGCCCGGTGGGCCTGATCCGTCACCGAAACGGCCCGCAGAGCCCCTTCCAGATCATTGCCCTCCGAATACAACAAGGCCAGCGCAGCCCTGCTCCCCTTGATGCGATCGCCCAAGGCTTGTAGATCTTCCCGACTCTCGACTCTCTGGTAGTCGACCGAAGCTGCTTCCTGAGGAGGAATCAATTCCTCCAGAAGATTCAGGAATTCCAGTTCAACGAAGAGCTTTCGGGCTGCCTGACGATCGGGTTGGGAGATTTCCATTTCCTGCAAACAGAGCTCCATGGGCAAGTCGTCATGAAGGGTCACAAGTTCCAGGCTCTGTAAAATAACGGCTTCATTTTGCTGAAGACTCTCGCGATAGGATTTTCGTGAAACCTCATCACGACAAGCGAGCAGCTGCTCGAGACTCCCATATTGCTTGATGAGTCCCCGGGCGCCCTTCTCCCCGATCCCGGCAGCTCCGGGGATATTGTCCGAAGAATCCCCAACAAGACTCAAAACATCCACGATTCTGTCTGGAGGTACTCCAAACTTCTCCTCGACTTTTGCGGAATCAAAGCGAGTTCCGCTCCGTGTATCGAGAATGGCAACGTGATCATTGACCAGCTGAAACAAGTCCTTGTCGATGGTGACAACGACCACCTCCAGCCCCTCCTTCTCTGCCTTGCGAGTCAATGTTCCGATGACATCGTCCGCTTCATACTTTTCATAGGAAAGTATGGGAATACCGAGTACCTCGCAGACACGCAGAATATAGGGTAACTGCTTGACCAGATCTTCAGGCATCGGAGGACGAGTCGCCTTGTAGTCCGGGTACTGTTCGTGGCGCACCGTCGGGCCGGGCAGATCCATAGCAACCCCCAGGTAATCGGGCTTGTCCTCCTTGATCAGTTTTCGCAGCATGTTGGTAAAGCCATAGATTGCATTGGTAGGAAGGCCCTCGGCGTTGGTGAGCCCCGATATGGCATGGTAGGCACGGTAAATGTGAGACATCCCGTCTACGAGGTAAAGTTTGGCTGCCACGGGGGGTATGTTAGCACCTTCGTCACTTCGTGACTTCGTGTATTCGTGCTGCGCGCTCCGCGCGGGTGCTTTCGTGAGTTCGTGCGGGCATCAGCGAGCGAATGCACCAGC
>CBDUTA010000299.1:0-4524 GCA_965369785.1 uncultured bacterium | reverse complement strand
TTGCCACCGACTCACAAATATGGGGTTCATCATCCACCACCAAAATGGAACCCTCACCTGGCAGAAGGTCTTGCTGCGGGGATTTCGCTGCTTTCATGAAACACCTCCATGATCCGTTTTTTCCAGCGGCAGGGATATGGAAACGGTCGTGCCCTTCTTGTACGCATCCCTTGAGCCTCGGTTTTCGATCTCGATGGTACCTCCATGTTGGGTGATAATGCCGTAGCAGATCGAAAGTCCCAGACCCGTACCCTCGGATTTGGTCGTGAAAAAAGGATCAAAAACCCGGGAAAGGTCCTGGGTAAGAACTCCGCTGCCATTGTCCGTGAAGGTAACAATGGCATGCCCGTTGCCTCTCTCGCTTCTCACCTTCAAAATTCCCTCTGGCGACATGGCATCTATGGCATTGAGAACAACGTTGGTAAAGACCTGTTGTATCTTTCCCGCGTCACAGCGGACAAGCAAACTCTCCTCACTATTCTCCTGTTCGACCCGGATCTTCTTCTTTTCGAGAATGACTTCCAACAACCTGAGTGTACGGCCCAGCAGCTCTGTCAGATCGACTTCGGCCTTGGAAAAAACCCTTTCCCTGGAAAACTCTCGCAGCTCGTCAATGATATGTTTGCATCGTTCAGCATCCTGGCTGATTTTCTTCAATTCCCGCCACCGGACGCTCCCTTTATCCTCTTCCTCCATCAAAAGGTCGATATTCATCACCATACCCGTCAATGGGTTGTTGATTTCGTGGGCAACCCCGCTGGTTAGAAGTCCAAGAGAAGAGAGTTTTTCCGAACGGTAAAGCACTTCCTGGCTGCGCTTCAGCTCTTCAGTTCGCTGCTCGACACGATGCTCCAGGGTCCGGTTGGCTTCCTCCAGTTCGTCCCGATACCCCTGGAGTCGCACAGCCATGTGATTGAAAGAATCGGCCAACTCATGGATCTCCTGTGGACCCGTCACCTCGATCTTCTGGAAAAATCGCCCCTCAGCGACGTGCCGGATGGCCACCAGCAGACGACCGAGTGGCTGCAGCAGACGGCTGGCGCTGAAACTGGCCGCCGCCCATGCCAATCCGACTCCGGCTGTAATGAGCAGGAAAAAATTGCGGCGGGCACGAGCAGGGACTCGCTCCGAACTCTCCCTCAGGTCCTCCACTCGGCTCAAAAGAGTCGAAGACATGCGGGCAAGCTTGGTCTGGGTGTCCGCAAACATGCGAAGCGATTCCAGACTCCAGTCAGATCTTTCCTCAGGGGTGGCCTCTCCTGAATGGAACAGGGCCTCAAACCTTTCCGAGAACAGAGTGAATTCTGGAGCAATCGAGGCCACCATTTGACCCGGGTCCGTTCGAGTTCCATGACAGGTGGAGGAGGCACAGGTTCTGAGTTTCCCGCGCACGGCCGTGATGCTTTCTCGCACCATGGGCACGGCCTTCGTATCCATGGAAACTTGCTGCGAGGTAAGAATCAGACGTCCCAGTTCCCGGCTCAAATCACGAGTCGCATCCAGAGAACGTGTAATTTCAACCAACTCCATGTTCAGTTCCGAAAGGTCGGAAAGTGCCCAGAAGCTAGCCATCCAAAGTCCGATTGCCTCCGCTAGCGCCACCACGAAAAAGCCGACACTTAGCCTTCTAAGAAGGGTACTGCCACCTTCCGCCCTGTGCCATAAGCGAATCACTTTTCGCAACATATCCAGTGGTTCCTCGCAACAGCCTTACTGCAATTGATATGCCAAGCCCCTCACCAAGTAGGGGCTGTGCAGGTGGGGCAAATCTCCTCTCGGCCCCCTACTCTAGAAAACTCATACCTGGGGAATTTAACCCAGCAAAGTGGTTTAAAACCCCATTTTTCAGGGTGGGAAGAAACTCTTCCCAACTCAGGAAACTAACTGAAATTAAAGTGGTTACGCTACATTAGTGTCATTTGGCACTGAAAATGCTCCTCCCTGGACTGATGGTTTTGGTAAGAGGTGTAACGGGTCTGGAGGGAAGCTTAACCGGAGGGTGTAATGAGAGACAAGAATAAAAAGCTGTTTCGAATAGGGTTCGTTAGCCTTTTACTGGTGGTCGGCTCGGAGGTATTTTGGGCCTCAGCTGCTCAATTGGAAGTTGTTGAAATGTTCGATACTTCAGATAAAGAATTCTATTTGTCTCAACAGGCACTCCTGTTCATTCGTCCGGGATTGGATTTCAAGATCCTGGAGGTTTCAATCGGTGGGGACCTCCGTCCAGTAGTAAAGTTTTCTATCAAGGACCCCCGAGGACTGCCCTTGGATAGGGACGGAGTCTACACTCCCGGATCTGTCAGTACGAGTTTTTACATTGGGCGTATCCCCCAGGGAGGAACCCAATACCTCAACTATAATATTCGGTCGGTGACCAGTTCCATTACAGGAGACACGGCCGAGCAAGCGACCGGAGATTCCGGGGGCACCTATGCCAAGATCGAGGATGGAGTTTACACCTATACTTTTGGCAACACCCTGCCGGCCGACTACGATCCGAACGTGACCCATACCATCGCAGCTTACGCCCGTCGAGATCTGAGAGAGTTCAACCTGGACCGGTACGTCGAGAATGACCTCAGTCACTTCGTGCCCTCTGGGACAGCCGAGCCCATGCCGCGCGAGGTGGTGGTGACCGATGCTTGCAATCAGTGCCACAACCCGTTGGCCATGCATGGCGGCGCACGCAAGGAGGTGGGGCTGTGTATTCTCTGTCACCAACCCCAAAGCTCGGATCCTGACACGGGAAGAACCGTTGATTTTAAGGTCATGATCCACAAGATTCACCGGGGAGCATCTCTCCCCAGTGTAGAAGACGGGATCCCCTATCAGATCATCGGGTATCGTTCCAGCGTGCACGATTATTCCGATGTTCACTTTCCTCAAGATATTCGGAATTGCCAAACCTGTCATATCCCCGGTCCAGACCAGTTGACCGAGGCAGAAATAGCCGTCGCCCCCATTGTGGGAGGCTCTCAAAGTTCCGCCTATCTATTTCGACCGTCCAGGGCCACCTGCGGCTCCTGTCACGACGACGTGGAGTTTGCCACGGGTTTCGGCCACATGGGTGGACCACAGATTTCAGACACTTTCTGTTCATCCTGTCACTTCCCGGAGGGAGACCTGGAATTTGATGCCTCCATCAAGGGAGCCCACACGGTCCCCTACAAGTCGAGACAATTGAAAGGTCTCAACGTCGCCATCCTGGACGTCACCAATGCCACTCCGGGCCAAACTCCGACCGTACATTTTGAGCTCAGGGAAGACGACGGCACGGTACTCTCTGTTGACGTTCTGAATCGAATCAGTTTTAACCTGGCCGGGCCCACCACGGATTACTCGACGCTGGTCCGGGAATCTTCGGTACAAGACACCGTCATCGCTGTCGGTGATGGTAGCTACACCTATACGTTTGAGGCCATCCTGCCGGCGGATGCTACGGGCAGCTACGCTGTCGGATCTGAGGGCCGCCGTGACGTCATACTCAACGAGGGAATGAGCAACGCAGTGAACTTCCGGGAACAGGTGTTGGACAACCCGGTCTTCTATTTCAGTGTAGACGGTACTCCCGTCGCGCCGCGCAGGAACGTCGTTGCTGACGCAAAATGTGAAACCTGCCATGAAAACCTCTCCTTGCACGGGGATAACCGACATGACCCCGAGTACTGCGTAACCTGTCATCAGCCGGGTGCCAGCGACGTGGCTCGGCGTCCTGACGAGGAGTTGCCGGTGGAGCCCATACACTTCAAATTTCTCATTCACCGTGTTCACAAAGGAGAGGAGCTGACCGGGGACTTCACCGTCTATGGCTATGGAGGCAGTGAGCACGATTTCACCCATGTGCGCTTCCCGGGAGATCTGCGCGATTGCGAGACCTGTCACGTGAATGACTCCTTCACGCTGCCCTTACCTGCGAACCTGTTGGCAACCCCAACGCCTCGGGGATTTTTCAGTCCCCTGCAGCCCATCGGGGCAGCCTGCCTGAGCTGCCACGATACTGAATATGCGGCGGCCCACGCTTTTACGATGACCTCACCTTTCGGAGAAGCCTGTGCTTCCTGCCACGGCACGGATGCGGACTTCTCCGTCGAAAGGGTTCATGCTCGCTAGAAACCTTTGCGACGCCGATGCTCGCAGGGTGCAATGAAGAGTTGGAACGGCCTTGTCGGCAGTAAGCAAGCAACTGCCGACAAGGCTGAACCTGTTTGTAATGGAGTTCAATTTGCAGAGGATGCAGCAGACACTTGGCTCGGTCTAAGAGAAAGACCACACTTGAAGACACCCCAGCTATTGGCCCACTCATTTGTTCTGAAATCCCCCATTTGTCTGAGTGAAACAGGGTGTTTAAATTGAGTTTCCTTGATAACATAGCGCATAAGCCAGGGAGGCTTCAATGATGCACAAGTTTATTTGGGTTGCGGTCTTACTCTTGCTTTCCAGCAAGGGTTTCGGCCAACAAAACAGGATGTCTGAGGGGGACTTCACTTCTGCTAAAGAGTGTGGTCAATGCCACCAGGAAATCTA
>CBDUTA010000298.1:0-4568 GCA_965369785.1 uncultured bacterium | reverse complement strand
TCAGATCGAGAAACTGCAATCCCCGGTTGAAGTATTTTTTGGTAATCGAGACCACTAATCGAAGATTGGCCTCCACCAACTCCTTTTTTGCTATTTCCGCTTCCAGCTCTCCCTGTTTGATGGCTGCCAGGGTTCTCTTGAGCCCGGCTGCAGACAACAAGACCTTGTCTTCGATTTCCTTCATCTCCTTATCAATGACCCGCAGGCGCAGTTTCACCTTCTTCGCCTCATCGAGCTTCAATGAAGACACCTTTAATTTCTTGAATTGCCTGGTTTCCCTCTCCAGAGTGACAATGCGATCCACGTTGCTCTCGATCAGATTCACAAAACCCTGAAGAACGTCAGGGGTCAACTCCAGATCAAGGATGATCCGGGCCATGGGGATCTGATAGCGAGCCAGTTGAGCGAGCGCCTTCTTGTAGGTCTTACCGCTCTTCTTGACTCGATTTAATCTTTTTCTGACTTTGACGGCTTCCTTTTCCAGCGCAATGATCTGATTAACGCGCCTTAACACCAGTCTACGCCGCTTCGCGAGGATCTCTTCGGTGACTTCGTCCTCGCTAAATTTAACCAGGCTTTTGATACGCAGAGTGTTCTTGCGAAGCTGGTCGCCATACTCTGCAATCCTCCTCACCACGACCGGAGAGTGAGACAGGGCTTTTAGGACAGTTTCTTTGCCCTTTTCCAGTCTCTTGGCAATTTCAACTTCCCCAGGCCAGGTCAAAAGAGGCACCGTACCCATTTCTCTCAGATACATCCGAACCGGATCGTCGGTCTTCTCCAGACTCTCAATAGCAGGATCAGGCCTTGGTTCCCTTTCCCCTTCCGGCTCTTGGGAGCGGGTCTTTATCTTGCCAACAGCCAGTACTTTCTCAGAATCGATCACTTCAATGCCTGCATCGCCAAACAGGGAAAAGATGCTGTCCAGATCCTTCGAGGAACTGATGTGATCGGGAAGGACACTGTTCACTTCATCGTAAAGAAGATAGCCCTTCTCCCTCCCCAGGGTGATAAGTTCTTTCATACCTTCGTATTTCTCAGCTGTACTTTCTAATCTTTCCTTCATCGGCAACACTCAAAATCCTCCTACACACTGTTCGAAATCCATAATCTCTTATCACCCTGAAAGTTTTTTGCCTGGTAGTGCGGGATCAGCTCAGAAAAATTAACCAGGAAAGAGGTAAGCTAATGACGACTTTCGCCACTCTAATTTCTTGCTTTTAGCAAAAACCTCAGAAGGTTTCTCACTGATGATGCCCGCCTAACTATACGCTGCCCTTTGTCGAATGTCAACGTCATGGAGCACAGCTACTCATCAAGTCCTGGCTCCTGGCGATGCCCCCCTTTGCCTGGTCCAACCGGATGAGGTCGGGTAGATTGTAAGAACTATGTCCGTTTTGGTAACTTAGAAGTGTACCCGCAGTCGAGGAAAACACTGAAGGTGGTCCATGAAACTGCGAAAACCTGAAGAAAAAACTGTCGTGTCCAAAGAGTGCGGAAAGATTCGCATTAGCTACCTGGTTCTGGTCCTGTTCTTAGCCGTTTTCGGGTACCTGGCGTACCGAATCGTCCCCGTGTACGTGCAGCAGGACGCCTTTAATGACGAGCTGCTCGACCTTGCCGGGTCCGCCGCCCGAGGGGGCTGGGACAACGGTGAGGTCACGAACAAAGTGAGACAGCTGGGGAAGGCCAGAAATTTTCAAATCAGAGCGAGAGACATTCGAGTCCGTCGTGCTCGTGACCGGCCCGAAATCATCCTTGAAGTCAGCTATACGAGAAGCGAAGAGTTCCCAGGCGGCTACGTGCATATTTTTTCGTTCACCTGTTCCACGGAAGGCTCCTACTACTTCTAGTCCATAAATCCTCTACTGCAGCGAAGAAATCATCTGGCCACCCGTGCGACCCGCAAGTACCCGTAGGGGTCAGCCAGTGGCTGACCCGATCCGAACGAGCGGCACGAAGCTCCGGAATGTGGGAGGCACCTCACTTCGTGCTTTCGTGCATTCGTGCTGTCGTTCGGATTCGGCACCTGAGGTGCTCCCACATTCAAGTAGGTCTTCGCCATCCGAACTGTTCGGTGATCCTCTCCATCACCCTCAACGTAAACCGCTGTTGACAAATGACTCGAATCGCCTTCAGGCTCTCATCCGCCAGCATCAGACCAAGTGACTTATCATCAATGCTTTAGGTAGACTCTAACGATTTCCCCAGGTTTCGGCACAGAACGTGCCTTCTCAAAAGCAGGGGGAAATGAAGTTATTAAAAATCTAAAGAATTACCTCATCAAAAATTCTGAGCAGATGCTTGCTCTGGTGATCCTGGTGGGTGTTCCCATCATCGCCCATTTCGTTCCCTACAAACTCGTTTTCTTGAACTTCTTTTTCATCGTTATCCTGTTTTCGGTTTACTTCGTGGAGACCCACAAGGCCCTCATGGGGGGCGTTCTCACCACTTTACTCGTGTCTATTTTTGTCTACTATTTCCCCAGTTCCTTCGTGCTCACATATACGGAATTCGACCTGTGGATGAATATCCTGGCCTGGTCCAGCTTTCTGATCTTGACGGGAGGGGCGGTGGGAAAGCTAGCCGACCGATTGAAGATAGAAGTCAAGGACCTGAGACAACGGAAAGGGGATCTGGAAACTCAAATTGACCAGTTGGAAGCAAAACTGGCCCATTCGAGTGAATTAACCCCAGAAGCCGTCAAGGTTTCCTAGCACCAAGCGTCCTCTCTCGAAAGCCTCTCCATCATGCCGTACAGCATGAATCTTTTTCATTGCTTTAACCCATTCGACGGTTTAGCATGAAAATAGCTTCAAAGAGGGAGAAGTGAAGGAAATGCTTTGTGAAAAAAGAAGTTCTTACACCGACTCCCACCCGCCGAGTTGTCCTGGTTAGATTCCTCGGCTTCCTACAACGATTGACGGATCACCGTGAAACTCAAGTCGAGATCCAGGGAGAAACAACGGTTCTGGAACTCCTGACGATTCTCGGCAAGCGGTACGGACCCGACTTTACATCCGCCATCTTTCGGGCCCCTGGCGAAGTGCACACCTACTTGCGCATTTTTCTGGATGAGAAAGAAGCTGCCCCAGCGGATCGCGTCGACTGTGACAGCACCACAGAGGCCAGAATGGAGTTGATCATCCTACCCACTTTCGAAGGAGGCAGCCGATGAGTCCGTCCAGCAGCCAATGGATCCCGTCGACCTGCGGACTTTGCTACAACGCCTGCTCGATTCTGGTCCATCGAGAAGGAGACGTCATCACCAAGATTGAGGGCAATCCGGAAAGCTCCATTGGGAAAGGGCATCTGTGCGGCAAAGGCGTCGCCGGGATCATGACCCACTATGACCCCCACCGGGTGACGGTGCCCTTGCGACGCACCAACCCGGTCAAAGGTATGGGTGTGGACCCGGGATGGAAGGAGATCAGTTGGGAAGAAGCCTTGGAGGAGGTCGCGGGCAGACTCAAGAAGGTGCACAGAGAGGATCCCAGAAGGCTCTTCGTTCAGCGCACCACCACCAACACCTCGACCCGACCTCCCATCAACGCCTTTGCCGCCGCCTTCGGAACCCGCAACTCCTGGGCAGCCGGGGGCGGGTTGCACTGCGGCAATGGCGCTCATCTGGTGAACGGGATCTTCCATGCTTCCTGGTCGAGCGTCCCCGACTTTCAGTACTGCGAATACGCCCTCTACTTCGGGGCTTCCAAAGGACACGGGGCGGGACACGTGGCCTGCACCAACATGCTGGATGCGGCGGATGCCCGTATAAGGGGCATGCGCATGGTGGTGATGGACCCCATGTGCAACTTCGCCTCCGCCAAAGCCGATGAGTGGGTTCCTCTGCTGCCGGGCACGGATGCCGCTTTGGCCCTGGCCATGATCAACGTGATTCTCAATGATCTGCAGGTCTGGGACAGCGAGTTTCTGGCCGCCAAGACCAACGCTCCCTACCTGATTGGGCCCGATGGCCTCTATTTACGAGAGGCGGAAACGGGCAAACCCCTGATCTGGGATGAGGTATGCCAGCAGGCCATTGCCTACGACAACCCGGAGCTCTCTCAGCCGGCCCTTCAGGGAGAGTACAGCGTCCAAGGCAGTGCCGGCCGCCCCTCTTTTGTGCTCCTGCGAGAGCACGTCCGACAGTTCACCCCTCAATGGGCAGAAAAAATCACCAGCGTTCCCGCCTCCACGGTCTGCCGGTTAGCCGAGGAGTTTGCTACCCAGGCCCGGATCGGAAGCACCATCGTTATCGACGGGCACACTCTGCCCTATCGACCCGCAGCCGCCATCTATTTTCGAGGCGCCCAGGGGCACAAGAACTCTCTTTACAACTGCTTCGCCATTTCTCTTCTGAACCAGGTGGTGGGGGCCGCCGACGTTCCGGGAGGGTGTCTGGGCTTTAACCCCACCTGCTACGGTCATCCCGATACCGGCAAACCCTTTTATCATCCGACCCAGGGACCCGACGGTCTGATGGTCACCGGATCCTGGGTTTCACCCCATCTGCCTTACCCTTTTCCCGATCCCAAAAAGCCGGAGAACATGTCTCTCAGCGAGTTGTT
>CBDUTA010000297.1:0-4580 GCA_965369785.1 uncultured bacterium | reverse complement strand
TCGTAAAGTCGTCATCGGCTGTCAAAATCTTGCCGTTGTACAGGACCAGATCGGCGTAGGCGATGACCTCCTCAGGGAGATCTTGTTGCTGAGCTCTGGCGCTGCTCAGCCCCAAGATCGTTACTACTATCAACACCATGACTCGAAGCAGTTGAAACGCACTCATATCTACCTCCTTGAGCGATACCGCTGGAACATAGATGATTTCCGATGGCTAGAAAAGTATCTGATCCCCGGGGACCAGGAGCCCGGGCGCGGGCTCCTGGTCCAACTTTCTAGAAGATGATCTTGAGTCCAAGTTGCACCTGCCGTTCCGTCGTCGTCGTGCTGGAGATGCGTCCGGCACTGCCATTGACCCTGGAGCGGCTGCGGAAAACGTTGCGGTCCGGATTATTAAAATTGGCTCGATTGAGAAAGTTGAAAAACTCAGCCCGAAACTCAAAGTTTCCTTCTTCTCCCAGGAAAGCCAAGGGCCACTTCTTCATCACAGAAAAGTCCAGCATTGCTACGCCGGGGGCAATGAGCGTATTCCTTCCCAGATCTCCCAGAAACGTGCATCTTGAAGTAGGGGTGCAACCGGCCAGAACCGATGGATCATCGATGCGAGGAGGCAGCGAGAACTGGCTGGGATCAAAGTACTTATCAGGTCCGCCCAATACCGGGTTGTTGTCCCCTCCCGGGATCAGATTAGGCATATAATTGCCCGACGGCGATCTAGAAAAGTTATTCCCCCTGTGACTCGTCACGGCGACCGGAAAGCCGCTGGAGAGGGTCAGGATTCCGTTCAGTTGCCAACCGCCGAGGATCGCCTCCGCCGCGCCACCCATACCGACCCTAGGCAGGGCCCAGGAGCCGTTCACAATTAGATTGTGTCGAACATCAAACCCAGCCAGACCCCGCACTAAATCCGGATCATCGTACGTTCCTCCCCACGATGAGACACCACCAAATTCTCCGCCATTGCTGTTGCCCGACATGTCATCTATCGCTTTGGAGAGCGTGTAGGAACCCTGCAGGAACAACCCCTGGGTGAACCGCCGGGTCATTTTGGCCACGAAGGCGTTGTAGAAAGATGAAGCTCCGGACGTCCGCGACTCGATCCTGGTAAATTCAGCGGAGCTTCTGAAGGAACAGCCTTCTCGGAAAAACTGCCTCCCGTTGGAAAACTCGGGAGCACATAACTGGAACTGCTCGAACCGGCCTAGTTTGACGCCTCGGGATCCGATGTACCCGATTGTTCCCACCGTGCCGGGAACAATCTCCCTCTGGATATTAAAGTTCCACTTTTGCATGTAGGGATTGTGCATGCCGTTATCAGGGAAAGCGTAAGCGGTAATCGCTCCCGAGGGATTACCCGGCGTGACCGGGGGAGGAACCCCGCCTACGGCAAAGGGATCGGGCCAAATAGGACTTCTAAGCCGCACAGTCCCGGCTGGAGGCATCCGAAAGGCGGTCTGCTGAAACCAGTACAGGGCAACGCTGTCGTGGAAGACCCCAAAAGCCACTCGGATGGATGTCTTCCCGTCGCCAAAAGGATCCCAGGCAATCCCTATGCGGGGCGAAAAGTTTTTCTTGGAAGGGTTTTTAATAAAACAATTACAAATAGATTCGAAGGTTAGCTCTAACGCGGTTTCCGGGTTCAGGTTGGACATCTTCTGGTTGACTTCATTAATCCCCTGCATGGGCTCGTAGCGAAGGCCCAGATTGATCGTCAAATTGGGCCGCACTTGGAAATCATCCTGCACGTAAAATCCAAAGATTGTCTGCCTCATACCGCGTCGGAAATCCGCTCCTGGAATCTGGGCCTCGACACTCTCGGCAGACGCCAACAGAAATTCTTCTAAGGTATCAAAGGTCCAGCGTCCCCCCCAACGAGAAACCGAGCGAGCGTTGTACTGGTACCGTTTGATATCGGCGCCAAACTTCAAGGAATGGCTGCCCGTGTTGTAGATCACCGTATCGTTGAACTGAAACATGTTCTGGGTATAAAAGCGGGGATGATCATCATACGGATTAGCTTGAGAGAGCCCGGATACCCTGATCGATCCTAATTGTTCCGCTGAGGGAATAAAATAGAGGGAAGGAGGGATATCAATCAGCAGAAAGTTGGCGTTCGTTTGCGTGGTGCGGGCCAAGGAGTAGCTGATCACGTTGAGCAGGTTGGGTGTGAAGATCGATTTTTCTTCAAGTGTTATATAGTGCGTGCGGCTGCTCGTCTCAGACATGGTAACGGTGTTGGAACGACCCAAATTATCGGCGAAATCAATGGTGTAGCGTCCGAGGATCGAATGATTGTCGGTCAAATTGTGGTCTATCTTGGTGACGAAGTAATCCTCGTCGGTGGGTTCGGAAAAGGAGTAGGCATGCTCGCCCCTGCCATCTCCGAAGTCTCTGCCGTTCACTGCGGGCCACAAAAACAGGTAGGGCTTGATCGAATCCGCGACGGTAATGGGAGGTAGGCCGGGGATATTACCCAGACGTGCCTCGGCTGTGGGCACATTAAGAATCGATGTCCTGCCGCGCCGGTCCCGTAGCGACTCCCAGGAGGCAAAGAAGAAGGTCCGATCCCGAACAATCGGCCCTCCAACGGACGCTCCAAATTGATTGCGGACCAAAGGATCCTTACCAGTCCCCGTAGAGTTAGCGAAGAAGTTGGTGGCATCCAGGCTGTCGTTGCGGTGAACTTCAAAAATGCTGCCGTGAAACTCATTGGTCCCCGATTTAGTGACTGCGATGATCACTCCTCCCCCTGCTCGTCCGTATTCCGCACTATAGTTGGAGGTCATCATCTTAAACTCTCGTACCGAGTCCACCCCTAAAGTGACTCCGGCCACGCTGCCCGGCAGCTTGTTGCGGTGATCGTTCAGGTCGGCCCCGTCCAGGAGAAAGGTGTTGGAGTTGGGCCGCGCACCTGCCACGGTGATATCCATCCCAAAGCCATTGATGAGATTCCGAGTGGCAGCTGATGCCTTCATGGCGTTGGACACGCCTGCCTCCAGCAAGGTCAGCTGGACAAAGTTGCGGCCATTTAGAGGTAAATCCTGGATCTGGGTGGTGGTGACCAGCCCCGAGAGAGTGGTTCCGGTGGTTTCCACTAGTGACGCTTCCCCGGTGACGGTCACCTGATCGCTGATTTCCCCCACCCTCATGGTGAGATCCACCACCGCACTTCTTCCCACGCTGAGCTCGATGCCCTTCCGGATCGAGGTCTGAAAACCGGTCAGCTCCCCTTTTACCTCATAGGCGCCGACCTCCAGTTGTGAGGCACGGTAACGGCCGGCATCGTCACTGACCAGACTCCGCACGATGCCCGTATCCAGGTTAGTCACGGTCACCTGGATGCCTGGTATCACTCCACCGGTCTCGTCCTTCACGGTCCCGGAAATGGTCGCTGTTGTGGTCTGTGCTACGACCAACCCCGAGGTGAATCCAATCAGGGCAATCGTCAATACAAAAGAGCTCCAAAGCTGACCTTGTCTGTTCATTTCTTAGCCTCCCCTAAAAGAAAAAAATGAGTTAATAGTTGACCCAATAACTCCCACAGCAAAGATCGGCATAGACGCCGAAGTGCCGAATACTAGACTTTCGGAGACGAGTAGGAAATAGGAGTAGAAGAAAGCAGGGTGGCAGTGGTTGAGTTGGGATGGAAATTCAACTCAACGGATTGTGTAGTGCTGCATGTGTTCGGCTTCATGCTTTAGCTTTAGCCTTATGCTTATAAAATTAATCAAACTCAAAATTGACAATAAAGTCAACCATACGCTACAATTGATATTGCTCTTTATGTCAATAAACAGCGTTCTTACTCAACAAAGGAAATACGGATGACACTTGGAAAAAGGATCCTGCAACTCCGGATAAAATCGAAAAGGACCCAACAGGAAGTTTCCCAGTTAACAGGACTTGCGGTTTCCTATCTCTCCCGGTTGGAAAACGATCGGATGAGTCCCTCCATTCGGACCCTGACCAAGATCTCAGAGGCTCTTCATGTTCCGCTTACATCGTTTTTTGACAATAAGCCGATTTTGGAAGCCAAGGACCGATGTCCGGTGAGTCTTTCCGGCCGGTGCATCCTGGATCAGTTGTTTGTTGGCCAGGGACGAAGACCAAAGGCGAACCCGGAGAGTTACTCGCCGCAACAGTTGGAGATTCTCCGAGCCTGCAATTACTTATTACACACAGGGGATAAGGAAATCGTGAAGATGCTGTCCCTCATGATGAAGTCCCTGACTAGAACTGGCCGGATCAAGAGTAAGTTAAGATGAGGATCCCTGTGAACTCGCGTTTTAGCTCCTGGCGCCGACCATACCAAGATGCTGCACTGGTTCGGAATTCTTTGCTGGCCCTCCCAGGCGGGTGCCTTCCGCTTTGTACAGCTCACCAATTCCGCCCTGGCCAATTTTCTCCAGAACCTTGTAATGGCTGATGGTCGTGCCGACCATGAAAAGTCCCCCCCGCGCAATGCAGTGATACTCAATGCTAAGTCTTGAGGCGTCCTGAAAGCAATCAAAATTGCCCTCTAAATGGGTTTGAGTTGGCTGGAGTGAGTTGGAGTGAGTTTGCCGCGGGCACACTTTAGG
>CBDUTA010000296.1:0-4596 GCA_965369785.1 uncultured bacterium | reverse complement strand
GGGCGCACGGCCGTGCGCCCCTACGCAAGAAATCTAGGTCAGCCGACTCTTGCGACACCCTTTTTAGCCCACGGGCCAGTCCGGGCTATTGTCTGCCGCGTGCTATAATTACCCCCATTGTGAACCGTATATTGCTGGCCATGAGTGGCGGCGTGGACAGTTCCACGGCGGCCGTTCTGTTGAAAGACGAGGGTTATGATGTCGTTGGCTGTACCATGCAGCTCTGGGATTACCGCCGTAATCCTCGTGAAGATGGAAAGCCTCAAGCGGGGAGGTGCTGCTCCTTGGACGATGTCTATGATGCTCGGCGAGTTGCTGAGCAAATGGGTTTTCCGTTTTACGTTCTCAACCTGCAGCAGCAATTCGAACAGAGGGTGATCGAACCGTTCATCAATGATTATCTGACCGGGAGGACTCCGATTCCCTGTACTCTGTGCAATACCTTTTTGAAATTTGATGAGCTCCTGGTTTTCGCCAGGAAAATTGGCATCGATCGGGTCGCCACGGGCCACTATGCTCGTATTCGTTATACCCCTGAGGAGGGTCATATGCTCTTCAAGGGCAAGTGTTTGAGCAAAGACCAGTCCTATTATCTGTTCGAGCTGACCCAGGAGCAACTCTCCCATGTTCAGTTTCCCGTGGGTGAGTACGAAAAGTCGAACATTCGTGAAATCGCCGGCTCCCACAGCTTGTCGACGGCGGGCAAGCCGGATAGCCAGGAGATCTGTTTTATTCCCGATGGAGATTACGGTGAATTCATTCGGAAACATACAAAGGAAGTCAAGAAAGAGCTGGTCCCGCTTCTTGAACAATCGGATCGGCCCGGCCCCATCCTTTTTAAGGACGGTACGCGTCTGGGAACTCACCGGGGGGTCTATCGGTTTACCGTGGGGCAGCGTCGCGGTTTGGGAATCGCCCATTCTCGCCCCCTGTATGTCCTGCGACTGGAGGTTCATCGAAATGTGGTGATTGTGGGCTACAAGGAGGATCTGTATAGTAGCGGATTGATCGCTGATCGGCTCAACTGGATCTCGGGTTGTTGGCCGGAGGGGCCTGTGGAGGCGGAAGTTCGGATTCGCTCCCGCCATCAGCAAGTTCCGGCTTCCATCGTTTTTGAAAAGAATCAACCTCATAGCGGTCGCCAGGCCAGAGTCGTTTTCAAGACACCCCAGATGGCCGTGACACCCGGACAGGCTGCGGTTTTTTATAGCGGAGAGCGTGTCCTGGGTGGTGGTTGGATCCACCAGAGAATCTAACCCGTGTCTCAAAGTAATTCCATTCTGGTCGTTACCGGTGAAACCTCCGGGGAAAACCATGCCGCCGGATTGATCAGGCAACTGAGAGTGCACCATCCCCACTGGAACTTGGAATGGTTTGGCAGCGGGGGGCCTCAAATGGCCGCTGCCGGAGTTGAATTGCTCACCGATGTCTCCCAGCTGGCTGCTATTGGCCCTTGGGAGGCCTTGGCCCACATGGGCCGCTATTGGAAGCTGTACCGTCGCATTTTGTTGGAATGTCGCAAGCGTCGACCTCGGCTCGCCCTATTGGTGGATTTCCCGGAATTCAATCTGATCCTGGCCCGTCGACTCAAGCAGATGAAGATTCCCATCTGTTACTTCATTGGTCCTCAGGTCTGGGCCTGGCGTCCCCGGCGGATCAATCAGATCAAGCGCTACGTCGACTTGATGCTGGTGATTTTTCCCTTCGAGGAAGAGTTTTACCGACGTCAGGGAGTGGAGGCCCATTATGTGGGAAACCCGTCGATCACTTTACGGGAGTTTCTGAGTCCAGAGCAGAACGGATCGGATGGAGAGGGAACAACCTCGGATGTGCCCGTGGTTGCCCTCTTACCTGGAAGCCGAGAGAGAGAAGTGGAGCAGATTTTTCCGGTCCAACTCGATGCGGCCCGCTGTGTGGCGGATGGCTGTCCAGTCCAGTTTTGGGTGATCAAGGCTCCGGGGATCACGAGAAGCCAGATTCAGACCGTCTATGAGTATTGGTTGAGCCAGGGCAACTCACCTTTGCGGCTTGAGATCAAAGAGGAGAAAGGATCTGAACTGCTGTCTCAGGTCGCTTGTGCTATAGTAAAAAGCGGCACCTCAACCTTGGAAGCGACCATTCTTCATGTTCCTTTTGCTATGGTCTATCGGATATCACGTCCCAGCTGGTACCTGGCTAAGCCCTTCGTGGACACGGACACCTACTGCCTGGCTAACCTCATCGCCGGCAAGAAGATCGTGCCCGAGTTTGTGCAGGATCAGGCCACAGGTGAAAACATTGGAGAATATGTTCTGGAGTTATTGCAGGACCGGAGCCGGAGAGAGGAAGTGAGCAGGAATCTGCAGAGAGCTTCCGAAAGATTGGGAGAGCAGGACGCCTACCAAGAGAGTGCCAAGCACATTAGCCAGTTTCTTTCCAGGGGGAGAGAGTGATGAAAAAACTGTTTTTGACCTTCTCTCTACTCGGGTTGATCACCCCGGCCTGGGCTCAACAGGGAACTGGAGAGTCCCCGGTTTTGGACGTGCAACACTATGAAATTAGCGCTGAGGTGGTTCCTGAAGAAAGTTTTGTGAAGGGTGAGGTGAAGATTCGATTGGTTCTCTTGGAGGACAGTGTCAGTTTGCCCTTTGAGCTGAATACTCGTCTCAGTCTGCTTGAGGTCCGTGACGAGGAGGATGTTTTATACTCCACGAGTTTCGACAATTTCGAGAGCAGCCGACTCCGGGTTCGGGGTTCCGAAACTTTTCGAAAGGAAACGGAGAAGACCCTCACCTTTCGTTTTGAAGGAACTCTGGAGAGAGAAGCATACGCCTTTCTGGACACGCCTCAAGCGGAGAGTGCCGTCATCTATCCCGAGGGAGCGATACTCTTGAGCGAAGGGAACTGGTTTCCCTCTCACCGCTTCCCCTTAGACGCGGCCACGGCCACCGTGAAAATCACTGTTCCTTTGGGTTTCAGCGTGGTCGGTCCCGGAGAAATGCAATCGATTGAGACGTTAGGGGTAAGCGAAGTCTTTACCTGGGAAAGTGATCAGCCGCTGACTCGAATTCCGGTGGTAGTGGCCCGATTTTTTCGGCAGAAATTCGAGGACGTCTCCATTCCTTTGACTTTTTATGTGACCGATGCCTTCGATCGAGACCTTCGCCCCTTTGTCGATGAAGTGAACCAGATGCTCGAGTTCTTCGAGAGCGAGTATGGTCCCTTTCCCAAAGAGGCGCTGAATTTCGCTCAGGTTTCTAATGTGCGGCTGCCCTCTACGGGATGCGCGGGTTTGATTCTGCTCGAAACATCCCTTTTGCAAAGTCCCTCGATTCCCATCATGGAATTGGCCAGGAGGGTGGCTCGCCAGTGGTGGGGGTATTCGCTGCGCCCGGGAAGGTCTTCGGACGCCTGGTTGCAGGACGGGTTTGCCACCTATGCGGCGTTGCGCTATTTCGAAGCCAAACATTCGGATCGGTTCCCGACCGAGTTGGCCCGTGAAGCTGTTTCTGCCCTGAAATACGAAAGCAATGCTCCCATCAGCAAGGGACTGGAATTGCAGAGCGGATCTGCTCAATACCAGTCCATCATAGCCAGCAAGGGGGCCTGGATCTTGTACATGCTTGCTCAGTTGGTGGGCCGGGAACAGTTTGATGGGATGCTGGGCGATTGGTATCGTCAAAAAGCTCAACAGACCGCCAACACGGCCGAATTCGCTGCTTTTATCCAGGAGAGAACAGGAGAGGACTATAGGTGGTTTTTCGTGCAGTGGGTGGAATCCGTGGGGATCCCCGAGTTTCGAATCGACTATACCATTTACAAACTACGGGATGGGGGGTTCAAGATTCGGGGTCAGATTAAACAGAATATCGAGCTTTTCCGCATGCCCCTGGATGTTCGTATTGAGACCAAGGGCCAGCCGGAGGACAAGGAGTTGAACGTCCGTGGACGGAGCACGGCCTTTACTTTTCCAACAGACACGATGCCCATCCGGATGGAGCTGGATCCGCATGGGAAGATTCTCAGTGACTCCCCACGGATGAGGATCGCAGTTCACGTTGCTTTGGGAGAGGAATATCAGGAACTCAAGGAATTTCTTCCTGCCATTCGTGAGTATGAAAAAGCAACCCAGCTGAATCCCAGGACTTCCATCGCTCACTTTCGTTTGGGTGAGGTCTTTTTTGAGCAACGTAATTTATCTACTGCGGCGAACAGCTTTCGGGATGCCTTGAATGGAGATCGAAAGCCGGACTGGGTGGAAACCTGGATCCATATCTATTTGGGAAAGATTTATGACGTTCTGGGGCAAAGGCAGCGTGCCCTGGCCGAGTACCAGAAAGCCGTCAACAGCAAGGTAGATTACAATGGCGCCCAGGCCGAAGCTCAGAAATACCTCCAAGAAACCTACTCGAACCCTGGGAGCGTGATCGGGTAGGGAACACAGCCGGGAGACCGGCTGAAATTCCAATTTCCAAATCCTAAATTCCAAACAAATTCCAAGTTCTAAATTCCAAACTTGAGCTGGAACCTGGAACCTCGATCAATTGCTTGCAACTGGACCCGTCTTAGGCTATGATACCTCTCGGTGGAGGCTGGAGATCAGCCGAAAAGCCGTGT
>CBDUTA010000295.1:0-4625 GCA_965369785.1 uncultured bacterium | reverse complement strand
CCGTGATTGAAAACGAATGATCAGCATAGCGTTATTTGTAGTTCAAACAGGGAACTTAATCTTCCTGGCATGGGAGGATCATATCACCATCTCTCAGCCAGCTTTTATGACTCAAGAATTCTTGAGTCATACCCGAATACCCAGGGATAACTCCAGGCAGACATCGTATTTGCTGCCATTTCACGAGTGCTGACGCGGTTTTCTCGATTCAGGGCGACTCTGGTGCAGGGGCGGCTAGGGTGACCTGCCCCTCCACATCGGGCCTATTTCTGAGAACCCAACCACATTCCCGTCAGGATCACCAATGTAGTAGAGAGTGTCATTACCTTCCGAGAACACCTTTTCAATCATCGTGGCACCCGCCTTTTGGGCCCGGTCCAGAACCTCTTGGACGTTCGTGGTCCCCAAAATGGCAACCATCCTGGCCTGAGTGCGGGATGTCTTCGCCAGGCTGGGAGCTGCATCGGGGTCTAGATGACCAATTTCCAGGGCGACTTGGCGCCCGACGTACAGCCCGATAACGTTTTCTGAGCTGCCTCCTTGTACAAAACCCAGAGCCCGATAGAAGTCTGCCAACCGATCCCGGTTGTGGCGAGACTGAATAGCTCCCTAAAATGGCAGGAGTAACAAGACCAGTAATGCCGCCAAGACACTTCTTTTCATCATTCTTCCCCCAATCCTAAAACACTCAATCGGTTCCCAGGAGCATCTACCATCCAACGCGGCCGATCCAACGGCATCTCCCTGGGGAGGCATCGTTGCACCCCATGTACTCTGGTTACAGCGGTCACCTCAACACGAGGCAGAATGGATCACTCTTGATTTTTGCAGTTCATGTTATTCTTTATAAGTTGTAATTGAAGTTCAGAAAGCCTATCGATTATTGTTGATAGTCTATTTTATGTATCGAAAAGGAAACGAAGCGTGACCAACTCGGACACCCTCCTGGCATTGATTGGCCAGCATCCAGAGGGTCTGGACGACGACGAAATCTGTGAAAAGACGGGCATCAAGCCCAGGCAGCAAGTTTACTATATTTGCACCCGTCTGGCAGCCGAAGGGAGGATTCGGAGAGTGTCGGTTCAAACACCTGGTAAACGACGAAAGATTCATAATTTCCCTTCCGGTGCAACACTCCCCCCATCGTCCGTACCGCAACAAAGTGGCACGGCAACCACGGAGACCGCCAGCTGGAGCAGACGGTTATCTATGTTGGTGGCCGCCACCGGACGAGAGGATCTCGAGTTGCTTGATGAGGCTCTCCTGGATCTAGCCAGAAAGCTTCTGAGACAGGACATCATAGGAAACAAGAAGAAAAACTGACCGCTGACTGCAGCCGGCAGGCCGACTGCAGTCAGCGGAAATTCAAAACCCCAAACTCCAAATCCCAAACAAATACACAAGCCGAGACTTGGAAATGCCGCCCTTACAGGGCTCTGACCTGTCGCTCACCCTTCCAGGGGCTTACGCCCCTGGCTATTTCATATCGCCCCTTCCGGGGCTCCGGCGGTAAAATGCGGGAAAGCACTCGTGCCCCTGCTGGCCACCGCCCAGCAGGCTCGTGTAGTGGCGCCCGGCCGTGCGCCCACACAGACCTACTCAAAATCAAGTGGGCCTAGCCTGGATTATTCATAGGTTCTCGTAACGAAGTGACGCAGGCGCCACGATGAGTGCGTTGCGCCACGTGCGCGGGGCCACCCGCTTTGCGGGTCGGGCCCCGCAGGCGTACTCGCAGTACGCCGAGGAGCCCAAGGAAGGGGGTACCCGCTTGCGGGTCACGCAGTCGGTGCGCAGCGCACGCTGGATGATTGCGGCACTGCAGTAGAGAATCTATGAATAGTCCGGGCTTACTTCCAGGTCACCTCCATAGCAAAGAAGTGATCAAAAACCTTTCGGGTGGGATTGTTTTGATCGTCCGCCTCAGGGCTTCGAATGAAGAAATCCAACTGCTGGGCCGCCGGATCAACCGCCCCGGCCGGAGTTCTCTTATTGAGAAGAGGATAGTTCACCTTTAAGGTCTCCCGATCACGCATCCCTTGAGTGAGCATGAAATGAATCTGATAATCCTGGTACAGATCCTCCCCGTTCAAGGTGGCATGGCCATACCCCCAACCCGCGACATAAAGAAGCGATTTGGGCCAGTTGGAATCTCCACAACCCGAATCACCATGTTCGAAAATGTAGGCTGCCACCCCTCCATCCTGACAGGGGCTGAATTCGTTAAACCGATCCAACTCGATGACCAGATCTCCCTCAGGGACCTGGAGTCGAGCCACAAAGGTACCGGTGTTTTGGATCTCATCCACGTCGAGATCGACCACCCCTTCCACAGGATAGACATTTTCGGCTTCATTATCGATGTGATCCCAACCGGGAGAATCGCTCAACCGGCCGACTTGATGGATCCGGCCGCCGCTGATTCGGAAATGCCCACTGTAGAGTTCGTGTTGTTCCGGAGTGTAAATCCCCATCTCTGTTCCAGGCTGAGAGCGAGGACCCGCCGGCGCGTCTTCCTCGACAGCGGCTTCTTCGGTCCCTCCACAAGAGATCATGAAAGGAACGACAAGGATGAAAAAAACCAACGGCCGGAAAAAATAACTTTGCATACTGTTCCTCGCTTTCCCTACTTCAGGGTGATTGATCACGATAGTACACGGTGACACGCGAGAGCGCATCATCTGTTATGTTCACTGTCAGTTCCTGCTCTCCGAAGTATTCGTGCCAGACCTCCAGCATATAGGAACCGGCAGGGATATTCTCGATACGGAAGGTGCCATCTTCAGCGCTAACGGAATGAAAGGGATGATCGTCCACGCGGAAAAAAGCCTGCATCCAGCCATGAACGTCGCATTTAACGATCACATAGCCGGGACGCCTCACAGTCTGAACCACCTTGGATTGATGAGGTCCCAGAGCCTGGTTGAGGTTGGAGAAACCGTACCAGTGAACCGAATGAAAGATGGGGTCACTGTTGACGACTTCAATACTGCTTTCGGTTGTTAAAACTGCCACGTGGGGTTGAAACTGGCAGTCTCGGTTGTCCAGGGTAAAGGGGACGGGTTGGGGGCTGTGATCCTGGGGAAGAGGCACGTCGTTCAGGGCTAAAATCACGTTCTTGATGCCCTGATTCTGGCTGGAGATGATGATATTTCCAAGCGATTGAATGGGTCCACAATCTTGTGGATCGGTTGTGTTCCGGACCCGGGTGGAGCGTGGAATGGTGGCGCCCTCAAAAAGGACTTGCCCTTCAAGGACACCGTGGGCATCGAGAGCAGGCAATGACACTGAGTCACGAGTTTCCGTTGAGGGTTCCGACCCGGTGGCTGGAGGACTAGAACAGGCCGCTAAGAGCATGAGAGTAATCACAAGAACTCCTGCTGTCGTGCCGTAGCGCTGTCGCCAGTTCATTCGTTCTCTACGCGCGAAGCGCGTTTCCTCCTCGATAAAGAAGATAAAAGGCCACCATCTGTACGATGTGAAAGAGATCATTATGATTGAAGTGTTGATGCAGGGAAAATCCACTCTGTTGAATCGCCGCACCCACAAAGGAAAGCAGAATTCCACCCACGATCCACCCCGCGACAGAGGACTGCATCTTGTAAAAAGCATGGACTTGAAAAATCAGGATCAGGATCATGGCCGATCCGTAGTCGTAGACAACAAAGAGGAAGTCATCGTGAGTGACCATCCAGGTCAAGTAAACAACCAACTTCAGAGTAGACAGGGCCAGCGCCCAACGCCTCACTGGAGGGATCAGGCCAGCCATGAGCACTGCCGATAACAGAAGAAAGCTGGAGAAACCGGTTAAATAAAGGGTTACCTTCCACAGTCCGGCAAGAATACTGTCGCTTAAAATGGATGTAAATCCGTGGAACGTCCCACCCACAAAGGAGGCCAGTGCCGTAGAAAAGAAAGCCCCCGCCCACAGCATCACCGCAGTCTGTCTCTGGGAGGCAGCCCGACCGTAAAGTTTCCATCCCAGCCATAGACACAAAGCACCCAGTGCATAGTCCGTCAACATCGTTGTAGGTTCGGTGATGCTCATCGGTTTCGTGTGGTCGTGAGTTCGTACGTTCGTGACTTCGTCAATTCATACTGTTGTGCTCAACACTAACCCAGAGCACCTCCGCACGAAAGGGCGGAAAAGGACTGAGGACTGAGGACTGAGTGCTGACAGCAGACAAAAGACCACAGCCGGCAGACCGGCTGAAATTCAAAATCCCAAATTCAAAACTGGAACTTGGACCCTGGAACCTGGAACGCGCGCCCAGCGCACTCCGACTGCACCTCCGTACGAAAGCACGAAAGCACGTCGTCACGAAGTGACGAACGCACGAATGCACGAAATGCGCTTTCGCGCATTTATAAACAACCAAAACGGTAAAAACATCAAAAGGAGGATGGCGAAAACTCGCTCTCCCCAGGCTCCCCGAATGAGATTTCCCTGCAAGTGTTTTTCTGAAAAGGAATTACTTGGGAACTGTCACAACCCTTAATAAGTTTTGGAGAAACGGAGTCTCAAAAGCCGGTTAAAAGATACTTTGACCGGAGAAATTGGGCTACAGAACGATTCCACCGACACTTTCTTAAGAAATTCATTGAAGTGGGTTTGACCCCATGCTAGG
>CBDUTA010000294.1:0-4631 GCA_965369785.1 uncultured bacterium | reverse complement strand
TCAAATACCGACCTTTCTTTTTTCAGCGGGGCGAATTCACTTTCCAGTGGGGCCTCAGCTACTGGACCATTGGACTGCTGATCGTATCGCTTACGGCCTTGCTTTTCCTGGTCTACCGCTACAGGTTGCTGCAAGTGAAGGGAAAGAGGGCAGGCTGGACACTGCTTGCCCTTCGCTGCGCTTTCTTTCTGGTTCTGCTCCTCTTGTGCATGAGGCCGGGTTTAGTCCTTTCCAGGCTTGTGCCCAAAGAGAACCTACTGGCCATTCTGGTGGACAATTCGAGGAGCATGGGCATCCCCACCGAGACCAACCAGCCCAGAGGTCAGAAGGCCCAGGAACTTCTGACAGAAGAGTCCGACTTTCTGGAGGCGCTGGATGAGAAATTTTATGTGCGACTTTTTCAGTTCGATTCCCAGGTTCGAAGAGTCGAAGAGTCTCTGGAACTGGACTGGCTGGGAGACCAGACCAACATCGTCAGAGGAATGGAAGGGGTATTGACCGAAACCAAAAACTTACCCCTTGCCGGAATACTCCTTTTCACGGACGGCTCAGACAACAGCTACAGTGACTTCCAGGAAGTTCTTGCCGAATTGAAGGCTCGCCAGATTCCCATTCATACTATCGGTCTGGGTCCCGAGTCCTTGAGCAGGGACGTGGAGATCACGCATGTCAGTGCACCTCGGATTTCAGTACCCGAGACGCTCTCGATTGCTCGGGTTACTTTCCGACACAGCGGCTTTGGTGGCAGTCGCGGCCGCCTCGAAGTTCGAGAGGGAAACTCTCTGGTGCAGACCCAGGAAGTTCACTTCCCCCGAGATTCCGACACCTTTACTACAGAGGTTAAGATCATTCCCAAATCAGTGGGAATCAAGAGCTATCACTTCTCCCTGAAGCCCTTGGAAGGCGAAGAGATCCTGGAGAATAACACTCGGACCACCATTATTAACGTTCAAAATCTGGCCGCCCGAATACTCTACGTGGAGGGGCATCCGCGCTGGGAATACAAATTTATCCGCCGCTCCATGGCGGAAGACAAGAACGTTCGCCTGGTCACATTGCTGCGAACCGCCCTCAATAAATTTTATCGTCAGGGAATCGAAGAAGAGACCACACTGGCAGCCGGATTTCCCTCAGAAAGAGAAGAGCTCTTCGACTACCAGGGCATCCTCTTTGGAAGTATTGAATCCTCCTTTTTTACTTACCCTCAGATGGAAATGGTGCGTGATTTCGTAGGCAAGCGGGGTGGCGGTTTCATGATGTTAGGGGGCAGTGCTTCATTTGCTTCCGGCCAATATCAGAACACCCCGATTGAAGAAATCCTTCCAGTCTGGCTGCAAGCCGGTGATGAAGATGGTTCCGGCTCAGAATCCATTTATACCCAGGGTGAAAGCAAGCTGCAATTGACCGATCAAGGTTTGAATCACCCCGCCCTCCAGATCTCGTCGATAGGAGGGAAGAACGCTTCCGAATGGGATGAAATTCCAGTACTGACGGATTGGAATGTTATTAAAGACACCAAATCGGGGGCAACGGTTCTGGCCCGGCTGGACACCTCTTCGAGTCTGAATCCCGACCAGCCTGGTATTCCGCTTGTCGTTTTTCAACGCTACGGGCGCGGCCACACCCTGGCCTTTCTGACCGGCAGCAGCTGGCGCTGGCAAATGCTGGAGGATCAGGAGGATCAAAAGCACGAAACGTTTTGGAGACAGATGCTGCGCTGGCTGGTCCGTTCGGCAAAAAATCCCATCACCGTGGAAACGAAACGCGAGGTTTACTCTCAAAACGAGGTGGTCGATCTTCGAGCCGAGGTAAGCGACAAAGCTTTCAATCGCATCAATGATGCCCGCGTTGAAGCCACCATTACCTCTCCTTCCGGAGAAACTTTCACGCTCCCCCTCCAGTGGGACGCTCAAGAGGATGGAATCTACAGGGGCCAGTTGACCCCTCACGAAGATGGCTTCTATGCAGTTGAGATCAAGGCTGCGTCCAGTGCCCTTGCCGAAAGCGATAAAGACCGGCAAGCCAAAACTTCCTTTCTGACCTCCACCGGTTCACGAGAATACTTTGAGGCATTCCAAAAGAAGGACTTCCTGGAGAAACTGGCACAGGAAACGGGAGGAAACTACTACACGGATTCCGACGTCGAAAGGTTACCGGAGGAAATCCTCTACACTCAATCTCAAACATCGGTCATCGAAGTGCTGGATCTCTGGGATATGCCGTTCAATTTACTGTTGCTTATGGCTTTACTTTTTGGCGAGTGGATCCTTCGCAGACGAGAGGGGATGATCTAGCAAGACATGAGAATTGGCTCTTTCTCTCTTTTTTCTTTTTTCTTTTTTCTCACCTCCTTCGCTGCCCCACAGGGGCCAGCCCAGGGTGAGACGATCTGCATCATCATCACCGGACTGGGCGGAATGCCGGAGTACGAGGAGAATTTCCTCAGCTGGGGCCTGGCAACGGAAGCACACTTTCAAGATGAGCTCGAGAGCGTCGTTTATCGCCTCGATGGTCGCGACAGGAAAAAGAACGATATTCTTCAACTCTTTGAGCAAATCTCCTCATCTCCTCCCCCAAAGGAGCTGTGGCTCTTCTTGATTGGACATGCCAGCCACGACAATCAGAATTACAAATTCAATATCTCAGGCCCCGACTTGACGGATCAGGACATCAAAACTTTTTTCGACGGGCTGGGTAAAACCAGAACTTTTCTGGTCGCCGCCACCAGCTCCAGCGGGAGCCTCGCGTCCCAGTTGAGTCAGGAGAATCGGGTCATCGTGACGGCCACCAAGAGTGCAACGGAAAGGCAACCTCCCCTGTTTATGTCTTTTTTTCTGGAAGCGGTAACGTCGGAGGAAGCCGACACCGATAAAAATGCCAGGGTGTCGCTCCTGGAAGCATTTCTTTTCAGCCATCAGAAGGTGGCTGCCTGGTTCGAAGAGAAGGGACGCATTCAAACCGAACACTCCCTTTTGCAGGACAACGGCCAGGTTCTCCTGGAGAAGAAAACCATCCTGGAGAACAATCCAAGCAACCAGGGTACTCTTCTCGCCTCCATGGCCTATCTGTCCCGATCGGTTGAACAACCGTACCGTACCCAGGAAGCGCGGGAGTGGGCTTCGCAACAGGTGGCCCTCGACCGGGAAATCGAAGATTTAAAGTTCCGCAAGAAACAGATGCCCGAAGATGAATATTACCGTGCCCTGGAAGAGCTTCTAGTGAAGTTGGCCGTCCTCAATGAACGTATCGCCGAAATAGAGGGTGAACTGTGAAGCGGCTCGTCCTGATCTTTTTCACTTTCACGACCTCTTTTGCCTCTCAAGCGGGTGCTCTACCCGAGCGAGCGCCGCTCAAAGTCCTGACCGAGGCCCAGCAATTCATGCAGGAGGGCCGCTACGACAGGGCAGAAGAGCGGTTGAAAAGCGCCTCCCCTTCGGATCCCTATGTTTTGCAACTTCTGGTGGAGTTGACCCAACGGGAAGGGAAAAGAGATGAAGCGGAGAGCTACTCGCGCAGGCTCCTGAGTCTTTACCAATCCGGACAATTGAGCACTTCCCAGGAAATCGCGCAGGCTGCCTATGCGGCCTGGCAACTAAGTATGTGGCAAGACGCCAACCGGATCTTCATGGAAGCTGCACAGGTCCAACCTGTTTCTGTTTCGCTGTTTGTCGACTGGGGAAACCTCTACCTGAAAAAGTACAATGCCGCTGAAGCCGAATCGATCTTTCGAGATGGGATCCAAGCCGGCCAACCCTCTTCAGGATACTTTCGTTGGGGAGTGGACGCAGCCTATGTCGGGTTGGCCCAGGCACTGAAAGGCCAATTCAGGCCGGGTGTGACCGAGGCTCTTGACAAGGCCCTGGAGTTGAATCCCAAAAATCTACAGGCCTTCGCCTTCAAGACCTTGCTGGCCATAGAGGACAAGAACTGGCAGGAAGCCCAGGACTGGATCAAAAAGGGGCTCAAAACCAACAAATATTTCCTTCCTCTGCTGGAGCTCGAATGTGCTTTCGAATATTTCCGGGGAGAAAACCGAGAGTTTGAAAAGCTCCAACAACGGGTCTTGAAGATCAATCCCAACAATGGCGATCTTTTCGAAACACTAGGAGATCTTGCCAACAGCAACCGGCTTCTTGAGCAGGCGGCTGAGTTTTATCGAGAAGCGCTGCAGCGAAATCCCAGGCAGGAATCCGCCCGCGCAGCTTTGGGCATCGCATTGCTTCGATTAGGCAAGGAGGAGGAAGGAAAGCGAGTCCTGGAAACCGCCTACTCCAACGATCCCTTTAACATCTGGACGGTCAACACACTGCGACTGTTGGATAGTTTCGACCACTTCGTCCGCTTCGAAACCCCACATTTTCGAATCAAGTTGCATGAGAAAGAGGCTGCTGCCCTCAAACCCTATGTGGAGGAACTGCTAGAGAGAAGCTTAAAAACATTGGAGCAGAAATATAACCACCGGGTCTCGGGCAAGTACGTTTTTGAAATGTATCCCGATCACGAAGACTTCGCAGTTCGAACCATGGGACTTCCGGGACTGGGGGCGCTGGGCGCTACTTTTGGCCGAATCGTGGCCATGGATTCTCCCTCGGCGCGGCCCAGAGGAGAATTCCATTGGGGCTCAACACTCT
>CBDUTA010000293.1:0-4732 GCA_965369785.1 uncultured bacterium | reverse complement strand
ACCTTCATCCTTCGCATTGAAGATACCGATGTGAAGCGTTCCAGTCCGGAGATGGTGGAAGATATCCTGGAGGGCCTGCAGTGGATGGGCCTTGATTGGGACGAGGAACCTTACTACCAGTCCCAGCGCTTTGACAGCTATCGCTCCATCGCTGGGCAGCTGTTGGAAACAGAGGGTGCCTACCGCTGCTTTTGCTCTCCTGAACTCCTGGAGAGTAAAAAACAAAAAGCCCGTGCTGAAGGACAGACCTGGCGATACGACCGCAGCTGCCGCGAACTCTCGGAAGAGGTGATCCAGGAACACCTGAAAGCCGAGGATCCCTTTGTCATAAGGTTTAAGGTTCCCCACCAGCAGAAAGTTCACTTCGAAGATCTGGTCTATGGTCCCATCGACGTGGAAACTGAAAACATAGAGGATTTCGTCCTTCTTCGTTCGAACAAAACACCGACCTATCATCTTTGCGTGGTGGCGGATGACACCCAGATGAACATCTCCCATGTCGTACGGGGAGCGGACCACCTTCCCAATACCAGCAAACATGTCTTGCTCTACCAGGCTCTAGGCGAGCCCGTTCCCATTTACATCCATCTTCCCTTGATTCTGGGTACCGATAAAAAACGACTCAGTAAACGCCACGGGGCCACTTCGGTTCTGGAATATAAAAAGCAGGGCTTCCTGCCGGCTGCCCTGAAAAATTATCTGGTCCGATTGGGTTGGTCACCCAGCGATGATCAGGAAATCTTCACGGAACAGGAGTTGATTGAACGCTTCGACATCGGCCGGATCAACAAGGCCAATGCCCTGTTTGACCCCCAAAAACTGGAATGGATGAACGGACAATACGTCTCGACGGCAACACCTGAAGAATTGGCACCGCAGGTCAAGTCCATTCTCAAAGAGGAGAAGCTTTGGGACGAAGCCTGGGAAGAGATGGGCCGCGACTCGTTTCTGAGTATCCTCGAACTTCTCAAGTCGCGGGCTAAGAAGCTGACTGACTTCGTCGAGATGGGAAGGCCATTTTTCTCCGACGAGTTGGAATACGAGCCCAAAGCGATCCGGAAAAATCTCTCCTTTGCAGACCCTGCAGAGGCCTCCAATCTGGTGGCTGCCCTCGAGGAACTCTCTGAAGCCTACCGGAAACTGGAAGTGTTCAACCTGGAGAACATCGAGAAAATACTGCGAGAAGTGAGTGAACGGCACTCCCTCAAAGCAGGCAAGTTCATGGGTGCTATTCGGGTTGCCTTAACGGGAAGGACAGCATCCCCGGGTATCTTTGACGTCATCGTCACCCTGGGGAAGGACAAGACACTCGAGCGCCTGAGCAAGATCCCCAGCCTTTTACAATGAATGAGCTGTTCCTGTCCGTCGTCATTCCAGCCTACAACGAAGAGCAGCGAATCGGATCCAGCCTGGAACGGATCCTCCACTACCTGAAACCACGCGGCCGACCTTTCGAGCTTGTGGTGGTGGATGACGGCTCCGAGGATCGAACTGCCGACATCGCTCGGGAGTTTGGCACCAGCGGAGACGCCGAGTGGAGCTTGCGCCTACTCCCCAACGACGGGAACCGGGGAAAAGGCTACAGCGTTCGACGGGGAATGCTGGAGGCTCAGGGCACTTACGCTCTGCTGACGGATGCGGACTTGAGCTCCCCCATTGAAGAGATCTCGAAACTGGAGAAGGAAGTCGTCGATGGGAACTGCGACATCGCCTTCGGGTCTCGCGACCTGAAGGAATCAGACGTTCAGGTTCACCAATCCTGGTTTCGGGAGACCAGCGGCAAGATATTCAACCGGCTGGTAAGACTTTCCACCGGCCTTCCCTATGCCGATACCCAGTGCGGATTCAAGCTCTTCAAAATGAGCAGCTGCCGAGACCTCTTTCAAAAGCAAACCATCGAGGGTCTCAGTTTTGATGTGGAAATCCTCTATATGGCCCGCAATCGGGGACTCACTCTCAAAGAAGTGCCCGTGGTGTGGCGGCACTTCGAGGGCAGCAGGGTACGATTCGCACCCGATGCCTTCCAAATGGCGTGGGATCTTTTGAGGATCAGGTGGAATGATGTGAGAGGGAGATATAGAAACAAATCCTAAATTCCAAATCACAAATCATAAACAAATTCCAAATCATAAATCCCAAATTTCAAACAGAACCCTATCGGAAGTATCCAGATCCTGAAACCCCTTCGATTATCCAGTTGAAGGTTTGGAGGTTTGGAATTTGGTGCTTGGAATTTGTTTAGAATTTGGAATTTAGGATTTAGGATTTATCCAGGACTTAGGATTTCCTCCCGGTTTGTTGTACCTTTGGAGCCATGACAAAACTGGGAGTCAATGTCGATCATATCGCCACCATTCGCCAGGCCCGTCAGGCCCCTGAACCGGATCCGGTGGCAGCAGCCCTCCTGGCTGAACTGGCGGGGGCGGACGGAATCACCGTTCATCTGCGGGGGGATCGTCGCCACATCAGCGACCGCGACGTGAGACTGTTGCGCCAGACCATCACCACCCGACTCAATCTGGAAATGGCGGTCACTGGGGAGATGATGGACTTTGCCCTGGAGGTGGGCCCCGACAGTGCGACTCTGGTCCCTGAACGGGAGGGAGAAGTCACGACAGAGGGTGGCTTGGACGTCATCAAAAACGAGAAGGCGATCAAAGAGGCGACCGGGAAACTGCAGAAAGCCGGATTGGAAGTTTCTCTTTTTATCGATCCTCAAACCGATCAAATCGAGCGAGCCTCAAGCGTGGGAGCCACCATGATTGAGATCAATACGGCTGCTTACGCCGAGGCGGTTCCCAAGGGACTCAAAGAATCGGATAAAGGATTCCAGCGCGAGCTGAATAAGGTGGTGGCGGCAGCCCAATTGGCCGAATCTGCCGGGTTGTCGGTTCTTGCCGGTCACGGCCTCACCTACCGAAACGTGGGTCCCATCTCCGATATTCCTCAAATTGTGGAACTGAACATCGGTCACAATATCGTTGCCCGCGCCTCACTGGTGGGAATGGAACGGGCGGTTCTGGAGATGCTGGAGGCAATGAGCCCGCGCGGATGACATCCCGCCGATGACATCCCGCCAATCACGCGAATATGTTGGGAACTCTATACGTGGTGGCCACTCCGCTGGGAAATCTGGAGGATCTGAGTCCGCGTGCGGTTAAGATCCTGAAAGAGGTGGACCTGATCGCCTGTGAGGATACCCGGCATACTCGAAAGCTCCTGAATCACTTTGCCATCCAAACCCCCACGACCAGCTACCACGAGCATAATGAAGAGGCCAAAGCCCCTGTTCTGATCACTCAACTGCAGGAAGGAAAAGGTATCGCCCTGGTCTCGGATGCCGGCACTCCACTTCTCTCGGATCCAGGGCACCGGCTGGTTCAGGCCTGCCGGGAAAACGAAATTCCCGTCTACCCGGTTCCCGGTCCCTCGGCAGCCACGGCCGCACTTTCTGTTTCCGGTCTACCGGCTCATCGATTTCTTTTCATCGGGTTTCTTCCCCGCAGAGCCGGCTTGCAACGGGAAGTGCTTAAAACATTTTCTCAGGAGGCATCCACTCTATTAATTTACCTCTCCCCCCATGGTCTTTTGCCCACCCTGAAGAGAATCATGGAAATCCTGGGGAATCGAAGAACCTTCCTGATTCGAGAAATGACCAAGCTTCATGAAACCCACTACTTCGGTCGCCTCAAGGAGGTCCTCGCCACTCTGGAGCAGGAACCTGCTCGCGGTGAATATACCTTAGTGCTCGAGGGTCAAACCTCTCAGGAGGATCGGGTCTCTTCTCAATTCGATGCGGCAGCCTATGTTCTGGGACTCATGGAAGCTCAGGGACTCACTCAAAAAGAAGCCCTCAAGCAAGCGACTCAAGAACTCGGCCTTTCCAGGCGGGAGATCTACAACAAGCTGCTCGACCTGAAGTCGCGGTGCCAAGAGTGAATACTTGCAATAATTATACGCATAAATGTTGACATAATCGCTAAAAAACGTATAATTATGCAATACGTAGGCGATCGAGGTGTCCCTTTATGCAAGTAAAAGTCGTATTAGATCCCACATCTTACTCCCAGGCTGATGGCGTCAGTCCTGATCTGATTGCCTCCGCGACCCACCGGGTTCCCCTTTCGGGTCTGCTCCAAGTGAGCGATGAGAAAACCGCTCGTCACGGCGATATCGTCCTGGTGAGAGTCAAGAAGATCAACACCGATTATTCGTTGCTGGAGACACTGGACGGAAAGGAGAAACCTCTGGCTGGTGGAGAATTGATGATCGGGGTTTTAGGAAGCCGCAAAGCTCTGCATGGATTTTCAGGTGATCCTCCCTCTGAGCTGAAGCCGGGCATGGAACTTCACCTGCTCAATCGAGGGGGTGTCATTGGAGAATGTTCGGCATTTCATCGCGATTTGGGATGGCCGACCCAGTTGGAGTATCTGGGCACGGTCTCCGGGAACGGCGGTCCAGCCAATCTTCAGGACTACGCCCTCCCCCTGATCGAGAAACCGGCTCTCGACATTCCCGTGGTCCTGATTGTGGGGACCTGCATGAACTCCGGAAAAACGGCCGTTTGCAGGCAACTCCTGAAGTTGTTCTCGGAAAAGGGTTTTTCCGTCAACGCCGGCAAAGTAGCCGGGGTCGGCTGCCTGAAAGACACGATAGCCATGAAGAAGGACGGTGCTCGGGAGATCTTGAGCTTTCAGGACTTTGGCCTGCCCTCCACGGCACATCTGGAAAC
>CBDUTA010000292.1:0-4733 GCA_965369785.1 uncultured bacterium | reverse complement strand
AAGGTCGCCGCCTCCGGTGTGGTGCCTCGAGTGAGAGTTCCCGGCAGAATGATGCCGGTAAAAATCAAGCCGCAGTCCAGTTCTCAGCCTTTTTACATGAAACTAAGGGCTGAAGTCGATCAGAGATTCCTGCGGGAGGGTGAGGGAACTCTGTATGTGGGTTTTCATCCCGATCCCCTCTACCACGTGCACTGGAACAATCTCGTGGATCCGGTGAAGTATGAAATCACGGCGCCCGAGGGAATGACCGTATCACCGGCGAAGGGTGAGGGTCCAAAGGTCGACGAGCCATCCGACATTGATCCGCGTGAGTTCCTGATGAAAATTGAGAAAAACGGAGATTCCCGGGAACCGCTGCAACTAGAGGTGCGCTATTTTGCCTGCAATGACGAGGAGGGTTGGTGTGTCGCCGTCTCGCAAGCCTACGCCATCTCTCTTGAGCCCGATCGTGACGGCGGCAGACGCTTCCTTCGCTGACAGTTTCTTTTTCAGTCTCAAGTCTCTACAATGACGGGTTAAGAAGAAGACTCACTGAGTAACCTCGATGTCTTTTTGGGAGGGATCACCTATGAAAAGGTTCGTTGCCGTCTTCATCGTCAGCTTGGTCTGGTGTGCGGGATTCACCCCTCTCAGCGCCAATGAGATCGAGATTGAGGAGTGGGTGGTTCCCTGGGAGAAAAGCCGGCCCCGTGACCCCTTTGTGGACAGTGAAGGTCGCGTCTGGTTTGTGGGACAAGGATCACACTATTTGGCCTATCTGGACGTCGATAGCGGGGAATTCACCAAGTTTGACCTGACCCCGGGTACCGGACCGCACAACTTGATTGTCGATAAAGAAGGGGATGTGTGGTACGCGGGAAACCGGGCTGCGCACATTGGCAGGCTGGATCCAGATACCGGGGAAATTGCCAAATACCCCATGCCCAATCCTGCCGCCAAGGATCCTCACACGCTCGTGTTTGATGGCAACGGGGACATTTGGTTTACCGTCCAGCGGGGGAATTTCATCGGCAAAAGGACCACTGCTACCGGAGAGATTCAGCTGGTTGAGGTTTCCACGGAACGGGCCCGCCCTTACGGAATTGTCATTGATTCCAGGAACCGGCCCTGGATAGCCGAAGTGGGAACCAACAAGATCGGCACCGTTGATCCCCAGACCATGAAACTGAAAGAGTACACCCTACCCTATGAAGATGCCCGCCCTCGTCGCTTACAGATTACCTCCGATGACCAGGTCTGGTATGTCGACTACGCACGAGGTTCTCTGGGTCATCTGGACCCCGCTACCGGGAAAGTAGAAGAATGGCCGTCGCCAGGAGGATCTGATTCCAAGCCCTATGGAATGGCAGTGGACTCGCGTGACAGAATCTGGTTCGTTGAGACCGGTCCTGATCCCAACCAATTTGTGGGATTTGATCCAAAAACCCGAGAGTTTTTCAGCGTCACCAAGGTTCCAAGCGGCGGAGGTGCAGTCCGCCATATGATGTTCAACCGCTCGGCGGGAGAAATCTGGTTCGGGACCGACACCAACACGGTGGGCCGAGCGAAAGTCATTCCCTGAACGAACGACGCGAGTCCAATGGCTCTTTCTATCAAACCCTTGTCGGATGTCTTGGGAGCTGAGGTTTCTGGTGTCGACTTGTCTGCGGCTGTCGATGAAGGTGTCTTCGGCGAGATCCTGGACGCCTTTCACCAGTATCAGCTCTTACGGTTCCCTGAGCAGACCCTGACACCTGAGCAACACATCGCCTTCAGCCGCCGGTTCGGTGACCTGGAGATCCACGTTTGTGAGCAATATCTTCTGCTCGGGCACCCCGAGATCCTGCTGTTGAGCAATGAGCTGAAGGAGGACGGTACACGGGTCAGCATCGCTGACGGCGGGTCGGGCTGGCACTCCGATCTGTCCTACATGGAAAGACCCAGCCTGGGTGCCCTGTTGTATGCCGTCCAGACACCGGAAAAGGGCGGGGATACGGAATGGGCCAACATGTACGCCGTCTACGAGACCCTGCCCGAGGAGACCAAGAAACGTATCGAAGGGCTCAAGGCGATCCATCAGTTCGATCAGAGGTCCAACCCCAGACTTCCTCCCCCGGATCTCCGATACCGGGACGAGCACTCCGATGAACTGAGAGCCCTCACGCCAGACGTCCAGCATCCCATCGTGCGCACCCACCCGGTGACCGGTCGCAAGGTTCTGTTCGTGTCGCTGCGCTTCACCATCGGGATTGCCGATATGGAGGAGAAGGAGGGTGCGGCTTTGCTGGATGAGTTGTTTGCCCACCAGGAGAGTCCGGAATTCACCTACCATCACCAATGGAAAGCCGGCGATCTCATGATGTGGGACAACCGCTGTACCAATCATCGGGCCTGCGGAGAAGTCGTGCAGCTCCCCAACGTGCGCCGGCTCCATCGTACGACACTCCTGGGTGACGTACCCTTTTAACCCGTTTCGTTCGCACACCCACTTCACTTCTAGAAAAAAGAAAGAAGAAGATAGAGAAACTCATTGGGAAGCTGCTTGTTTTCAGGTTCGCTAGTCCGGATTGGGCTCTGGGTTTGAAGACAGAGACTAAAAAAGTTGAAAATATAATCAGTGGTGTGTCGCGCGTGGGCGATTACGAAAATCTGTGGTTTATGTCTGGCGGTGATGGTTGGTCATGATTAACAAATCGGAATGGGCCGTGGCCATTGTGCTGAGCATTGTCGTTCTCGTGCTCCATGCCCTGTTCATGAGTCATGCTGGCGCCCTGTGGCGAGATGAAGCTGATGTTGTCCAGCTGGCAATGATGCCTACGGCCAGGGATATTCTCCAGAATTTCCAGATTGGATCCACTCCGATTCTCTTTCCCTTTGCGCTTCGTGCGTATGCCGCCATCGTGGGTGCTAGCGACTTTGGTTTTCGTGTTCTGGGGATGCTCGTCGGGATGGGAATTATGGGTACCCTCTGGCTGAATGCAAGATTAGTCGGTCAGGGTCTTCCGCTTATTTCTCTGGTGCTACTCGGATTCAACACCTTCTTTATTCAATGGGGCGATTCGATTCGCGGGTATGGTATAGGAAGCGGACTTATCCTGTTAACTTTCGCAATTTTGGTAAGAGTAGTCGAACAACCCAATTGGCCCAGAACGGCCGCGGCCTTGTTGGCGGCACTGATCAGTGTCCATTTTCTCTTCCAGAACTCCGTCCTGCTTTTCTCGATCTGTACTGCGATGATTGCGGTCAGCCTCAGCAGAAGACGATGGCGAGCAGCATCAATGGTCCTGGGTATTGGTCTCGTGGCAGCTTTGTCTATGGTGCCGTATGCCTGGCCGCTCATAGATGCCCAGCAATGGACCATCCTGGTTAAATATTCAACCACACCGCTAGGGCTTTGGAGTCGACTATCGGACACATTGGCCGCTCCTTTACCTTTTATGACTTGGGTGTGGCACCTGCTTGTCGTGTTGGCTGTGGCCGGGGTGATCGGGTTGATCTGGAAGAATCGGACAAGCGAACTCAAGGAACAACCCAAGGACCTGCTGTTCATTTGTGTCCTGGCGATGGTTATAGCGATCGGAGCATACTACGTCTTTCTGGAGATGCTGAGCTATTTCACTCGCCCGTGGCACTATCTTCCACTCATCGCCTTGGTTGCCGTAACCCTTGACTGTGGCATTCAATTTCTTGCAAAAACGACATGGATGCGAGTTGCACGGCTGACTCTTGTCATCGTCATTGCAGGCACATTGCTTGTTCCCTCGTGGCAGAAAGTCCAGGTGCGACAGACGAATATCGACCTTGTCATACAGGAGTTGGAAAAGCTCTCCTCTGCGGAGGATTTGATCCTTGTAGAGCCCTGGTTTTATGGGGTCAGTTTTAATCGCTACTACAAGGGGGCTGCGAATTGGATGACCCTTCCAGCCATTGCCGATCATACGATACATCGCTACGATTTAGTGAAAGTCAAGATGGAGTCTTCTAATCCTGTCGACGATATTCTTCGCGACCTTTCCAAGACTCTTCAATCAGGCAATCGCGTGTGGGTTGTTGGCGACATCTACTTTCCAGAATCTGAAGCAGCTGTACCTTTTTTGCCGCCTGCGCCAAATTCCCCGTGGGGTTGGCTTGTCTCACCTTACATAGAAGCGTGGTCCCTGCAGGTCAATGCTTTTCTTCTAACACACGGCCTGAAAGCCCAGTTTGTCAGGATTCCTGTCGATGGTCCGGTGAACGGATTCGAAAATGTACAGCTGATGGTTGTGCAAGGTTGGCGCGACAACTAGCAAGCTTCGCCAAACTATCGAAGTTCAATCCGATGGGGTCGCAGCACTGTAGTAGGGTTGAGTTTCTTCCACAAACGGAAGTTTGCGACCCGAGGGGTTGAAAATCCGAAACCTGCACAAGCGCCACCGCTGCAATCGGAACCGCAATGAAGTCCAGAGCACTCCAAAGCCATATTTGACGCTACGAGTGAAATTGATTGAGGAGGCTTCTTCGAAATATTTGGTAGGACAGCTCACCTCGCCAATACCGAAGCCGAAGTAGATGACCTGAGACAGCATTTCATTGTCAAAGACGAAATCGTCGGAATTTTCCATCAAGGGTAGTGTGGTCAGGACTTGACGAGAAAAGGCCCGATAGCCTGTATGATATTCGGACAACTTGTGGCTTTGAAGCAGGTTCTGGAACAAAGTCAGAAACCGGTTGGACACGTATTTATACCTGGGCATGCCTCCAGCCAGGGCACCAAC
>CBDUTA010000291.1:0-4757 GCA_965369785.1 uncultured bacterium | reverse complement strand
GCCTTCTGCACGGGATGAGGATTCTCAGGGGTCCCCAGGCCTTCAATGGTTCGGATCTGACGACCCTGGGCAGATCGCACTGAGGTCATGCAAGACCTCATCGCTCTACCATCCACGATGACCGTACAGGCCCCACACTGGGCCAGTCCGCAGCCGAACTTGGGCCCCGTGACGTCCAACTCATTGCGCAGCGCGTACAGAAGTGGCATGTTTGGATCCACTTCGAGGTCATAAGACTTGTTGTTGACGTTCAGAGATAATCGCTCTTTCGTCGCCATTTCGCCCTCCTTAGCTCATAAAATCGTGTCTTTGTACTTTGCAGGAATAGTATCATGAGGCGATAAAATCCGAAATCCGAAATCACAGCCGGAGGACCGACTGAAATTCAAAATTCAAAACCTGGAATGCCGATCCGTTCTCTCTCTTTCTCTCTGCGCTCGACCTCTGTACACTGTTTTGTCAGTTGTCGGAGCGCGCTCCGCGCGCGTTCCAGGTTTCAGGTTCCAAGTTTCAGGTTTTGAATTTTGAATTTTGAATTTCTGCTGACGGGGCTTTCGTCAGCCCGTCAGCGGTATCTGTGACTCATGAACGATATCAAGCAAGCCTACAGGATACTGGAACTTGAGAGCGATGCTTCCTTTAAAGAGGTCATGGAAGCTCATCGCGACTTGGCCGTTGTCTGGGATCCCCGACCTCATGAAAATAACCCCCGATTGCATAGAAAGGCCACCGAGACTCTTGCTCGGGTGAACAAAGCCTTCCAGTTGATTCGCGCCCACCACCTGGGAACTCAGATCGAGCCAGAAGAGGAACTCGAGGAACCCGTTGAGCAGGTCGCAGCCGAGTCGGAAGAACGAGAGTCCTCCCTGTATGACGAGATCTTCTCAGATAGGGAAGCCGAAGCCAAGAGACGGATGCCGATTGGAAAGATCGTTGGTTCGGTTTTGGCACTGATGATCGTTCTGACTTACTGGAGTGGTTCCCGCAAAGGGGATCAGACTTCGAATGCCGCTCAGCAGACGCCTCAGGGGACGGAAGGCATGCTGGAAGTGGAGATAAAAGATGGCTCTGTGGTGGTCTCCTCTCAGGAGCAGTCCGCAGCTGAACCGATGAAGGCATCGGGTGCTACGGTCGAGAAAACACCCGACATCAGCCCCCCAGCCAGCTCATCATCAGAACCTCTGATTGTTCCCAGGCTCAAAAAGGAGCCTACCTCCCAGCCAGTACTTAAAGATCCCTCCCCGGTGGATGCTCCAAGAAGGGAGGTTCCCGTCCTGGAGCAAAACACTCCGGAGCCGGGACCCAAGCCGGTTTTGCAGCGGAAGATACCTGCATCGGACCTGCAGGCGGAGGGTCCCGCCTCTGCAGAACTTCAGGAACAGGAACGTTCCCAGGAGGCCTTTCAGATGCTCAAGGACAAGTCTGTGGTGGCTCAAAGGCTCATTGAAGGGGAGTTCCAGGACGATCTCAACTACCAGGAATGGAAGATGGTGCGTGCCCGGGAACCAGAGTTCTGGATCGATCTTATCGCTCAACAGTCGAGCGGTCGGGGGGAACTCCATCTCGTTTGGTCGGTGAACACGGAAACCGGTGTGGTGATCCCGATGAGTCAGGCAGCTCGAGATCTCAATGCTGAGCTTTCAACGGAATGAACCGGGGAATTTCCAGCCGGAAGCTGGAAATTCAAAAACCCAAATTCCAAATCCCAAACAAATTCCAAATTCCAAAGCACAAATTCAAAAGCTGGAACCTGGAACCTGAAGAACGCGCGCGAAAGCACGAAAGCACGAAGTCACGACATCACGAAGTCACGAACGCACGGCAAGAATAATCCCGGCCCCGGGATTATTCTTGCTTCGCCCCGACCTGCAGAAACGATTTCATGGCGATCTGCTTGCCATAACAGAGGAGGAGATCACCGGGAAGAACTTTAAAGTCGCTCTCCGGATTGGGGATGATGAGGGTATTCCGGTTGATGCTCAGTACCAGAATGTCCCGAGCGCGCAACCCGGTTTTCACCAGTGTCTTGTGGGCTAGTTCTGAATCATTGCCTACCGTTATTTCCGCTATTTGAAAACCGCGAGCCAGCGTCAGCCGTTGCCTGATGTCTATTTCCTCAAAGATCACCTGATTCTCTAAATGCTCGATGATGGCGCCTGCCACGTCCATCTTTGTGGCCTTTTCGATACCCTGCAGGCCGGGGGAGGAATTGACCTCCATGATCTGAGGCCCGTCCTTGCCCTCGAGCATATCCACGCCGGCAACCTGTAGGCCGATGATCTGAGCTGCTCTGACCGCAGTGCGCTCGTAGAGTTCATCCAGCTGGACCGCCTCTACGGATCCTCCTCTGTGCACATTGCTTCTGAACTCCTGTCCTGCAGCCTGTCGCCTCATGGCGCAAACGACACGATCCCCCACAACGAAAGCCCGAATGTCGCGTCCCTTGCTTTCTGAAACGAATTTCTGAATGAGAACGTTCTGTTTGGTGCTCTGGAGAGTCTCGATAATTGCCTCTGCGGTTTTGATATCCTCAGCCAGGATGACCCCGATACCCTGTGTGCCTTCAAGAAGTTTGATGATGACGGGAGTTCCCCCCACTCTTTCGATTGCGGGGAGAACGTCATTCTTGCTGCGGACAAAAGCCGAAGGCGGAAGTCCGATGTCATGTCGGCTCAAGATCTGAAGGCAGCGCAACTTATCCCGGGCCACAGCAATGGCCTGGGAAGAATTGAGAGGAAAGACCCCCATCTGCTCAAACTGCCGCACCACAGCCGTTCCAAAGAAGGTAATCGATGCGCCGATTCGAGGGATAACGGCTTGGAAAGGCTCGCACAGTTTGGACCCGAGGGTAAGCGATGGCTGGGCCTGTTCAACGAAGATTCCCAGTTCAAGGGTGTTGAGGACTTCCACCTGGTGTCCATGCTGGGAGGCCGCTTCACAGAGTCGGCGGGTGCTATAAGCTTTGGAATTTCGGGAAAGGATGGCAATTCTCATTTCAAGATACTTCCTCGATCAACTGTTCAAAGAATATTTTCTGGTGGGATCAATAAGGAAATCACCCTCCAGAGCCCTTCGCCCCAGGAGGGCCCGACACAGCATGTTCTTTCTGGACACCAAACTGAATTCGACAGTTTTCACGATCGGTCCAATCTTAACCTTCACCAGAACCATCAATCGATCTCGGGTTTCCCCGGTGCTGGACCGGATCGCCGTCCTTCTGCTAATCGATGCTTCAATGATCCGTTTCCGGTTCCTCTTCTTTCGGTCCAGAACCACCTCAAAGCGGACCCGACCTTTCGGTAATATCTCGGAGTTGGCAACATCAATGGCGCTGC
Source organism: uncultured bacterium (assembly GCA_965369785.1). Taxonomy (GTDB): domain Bacteria; phylum Acidobacteriota; class UBA6911; order RPQK01; family JADFOI01; genus JADFOI01. Next base: position 1,422 of record CBDUTA010000291.1, on the reverse strand, counting down.
TCCTGGCACCGGTGTCCATTTTTGCGCGAAGCTGGGTGATGCCCCATTCTGGGATGGAAATTGTTTCCCGCCAGCCAATGAGGAGCTTGCTTTCCTGTTCCGATTCAGACTGATTCTCTCGATTCACTTTACTGCTCATATTACCTGCCGTTACTTTCCCGCAGGCCCCTGTACAGTGTAACCTTTAAGGGACGGTGGCATCGAATCCTTTGCCCCACCGGGGGACAGGACTCAAGAGATCAGATTATGCAGCTAGCAGTTAGCCTTTCATGATTCGCGTTCTTAATCTTTCCAAATCCTACGGTTCTAACGTGCTCCTGGATGACGTCAACTTTCTGATGAATCCGGGCGAGCGGCTCGGACTTATCGGCCGCAATGGCCACGGCAAGACCACCCTGTTCCGGCTCCTTCTCGGAACCGAGAGGCCGGATGGCGGGGAGATCGTGGTGCCCAAACATTACCGGATCGGTCACCTGTCCCAGCAGCTCGAGTTCAGCCATGACAGCGTGCTGGCCGAGGCTTGCAGCGCACTCCCCGGGTCGGAAGATGGCACCGACCTCACTTACCGGGCGGAAGCCGCGCTGCACGGGCTGGGATTCGAGGGCGAGTTGCTGCAGTGCTCCCCTGAAAAGCTGTCGGGTGGCTATCAGGTGCGTCTCAATCTTGCCAAGGTTCTGGTTTCCGAGCCCAACCTGCTGATGTTGGACGAGCCCACTAATTACCTGGACATTGTCTCCATGCGCTGGTTGATGCGTTTTCTTCGTGCCTGGCGTGGCGAGATGATTCTGATCACCCACTATCGCGAGTTCATGGACCAGGTGACGACCCATACCCTGGCGATTCATCGGTGCAAGTTACGCAAGGTGGAAGGTACGACCCACAAGGTCTTTGCACATATTGACCAGGAAGAGGAGATCCATGAAAAGACGCGCCTGAATCAGGAACGGGATCGCCGTCAGCAGGAACGGTTCATCCAGCGCTTTCGGGCCAAGGCCACCAAGGCCCGGGCGGTGCAATCGCGCATTAGAAAGCTGGAAAAGGTGGAGAACCTGGAGCGTCTCGACGAGATCCATGATTTGAGTTTCCGGTTCCATGCCGCCCCATTTGCCGCCAAGAAAATCCTGGATGTGGAGGGACTTTCCTTTAACTACCCCGATGGGCCGACCCTGATCGAGGACTTGAAATTCCGGTTGGGCGCAAAGGATCGGATCGCGGTTATCGGCCCCAATGGTCGCGGAAAGACGACACTCCTGTCGTTGCTCGCCCATCTCCTTCAGCCGGTCACCGGCAAGATTCAGCGGCATCCCAAGGCTCAGGTGGCGTACTTCGGTCAGAATAATGTGGAGCGGCTGGATCCCGGAAAGACCATAGAGGAAGAGATCCAATCGGCCCATCCCGACCATAGCCGCGGGGCCGCACGCA
>CBDUTA010000290.1:0-4775 GCA_965369785.1 uncultured bacterium | reverse complement strand
AGTTGGCCCACGTTGATGTCATGGACGGGTGTTTCACGCCCATGATGACGGTGGGCCCCGCCTTCGTGAAGGCTCTGAAGACCCCTTTGCTGAAAGATGTCCATTTGATGATCCAGGACCCACTGGAGAAGGTGGATGAGTACGTGGCTGCCGGGGCGGATGTGATCACCGTCCATGCGGAATCCCAAACCCACATCCACCGTGTGTTTCAGAAACTGGGCGAAATGAGCAACGCCAACGATCCTGCCCGGGGACTGGTTCGAGGGGTTGCTCTCAATCCCGGAACTCCCCTGGCTTTTCTCAAACCCCTGATCGATGAGGTGGAGTTGATCATGCTTTTGGGCATCAACCCGGGTTGGGGCGGGCAGAGATTCATCCCTTCCACCTTCGCTCGAATCGAAAAGGTGCAGGGGATGGTCGCAAATGCAGAGAGAGACATTCTGGTCTGTGTCGATGGTGGCGTTACCCGGGACAACATTACTGATCTGGCCACTGCAGGAGTGGATATCGTGGTCACAGGAAGTGCGGTGTTTGACGGCAAGAATCCTGTTGAAAATGCCGAGTTCATGCTGGAGAACTTGCGAGCTCACGTCCAGAGTTAAGCGATCGATGAAAAGCAGCTGGTCCGATAAGAAGGCGAGGGAATTTGTTTCGCAATATGCGGCCCGCTGGGGGGAAGATCTGGCCTACCGCACTTACTCGGCCAGGTTACTGGGCGCTGAGAAAAGTCTGGTTCTGCATGGCGGGGGCAACACCTCGGTCAAGAGTCGTTACACCAATCTTCTGGGAGAAGCCCTTGAAGCTATTTTTGTGAAGGCTTCCGGGTACGATCTCTCGACGATCGAACCCCAGGGTCATCCGCCTCTGGATCTGGAATACCTGAAACGACTGCGAGAGCTGGCGGAGCTTTCCGATGAGGCCATGGTTCGGGAAATCCGAACTCATCTTTTCGATTGTGGGTCTCCGACCCCCTCTATTGAAACCCTGGTCCATGTTTTTATTGCCAAAAAATTCATGGATCACACTCATGCCGATGCCATCCTGGCTTTAACCAACCAGCCGGATGGCCAAAAGGTGGTGAAAGAAGCCCTGGGAGAGGATGTCCTTGTGCTGGATTACGTGAAGCCCGGATTCCAGTTAGCTCAGGCCACGGCGGAAGCAATGGAAGCCCATCCCGGAAAGCGGGCCATGGTGTGGATGCGACATGGATTGCTCACCTGGGGGGATACGGCACAGGAGTCTTACCAGAGCACCATCGAGCTGGTGAGCAAGGCGGAAGAATATGGGGCTCAAAATGCATCCAGACCTCTGACAGTGACCGTCTCTACACCGCTGAAGAAGGCCGAGGGGAGGTGGGTCCAGGTAGCCCCTCTTCTGAGGGGGCTACTGGCTGAGCCCAGCGAAGGCGATCAACCTTACCGGCGCATGATATTAAGGCCCTTGATGAGTCCGGAGGCCCTTGATTTTGTGGATTCGGACCGGGGCAGAGAACTGGCTTTAAGCCCGCCTCTTACTTCCGATCATCTGATTCGAACCAAAGCCTTTCCTGTGTGGATTGACTCACCTGCCTACGATGAGCCCTCCCAGTTGCGAGATCAGATAGCCGGCGCAATCCAGGAGTATCGCACCTCTTACCAGGATTATCTGGATCGAAACTCGGCACATTCAGAAACCGTCTCTACTCGTTTTGATTCTGCTCCTCGGGTGATTTTAATGCCGGGTCTTGGCGCGGCCTGTTCCGGCAAGGATGTTTTTGCCGCCAATGTCTGTCGCGACATCACGGCTCAAACACTCGAGGTGAAGGCCAGAATCGGAGCTATGGGCGATTATGAAAGTCTGAGTGAAAGCGAGTTTTTTGCCATGGAGTACCATACCCTGCAGCACAAAAAACTGGAGGGAAGTGAGCTTCCCTTGAGCCGGCAGGTGGCGGTGGTGACGGGGGCTGCAGGTGCCATCGGGTCCGGACTCAGCCGGGTCTTTTTGGAGCAGGGTTGTCACGTAGCCGTGACCGATCTGTCCGGCAAGAGGCTGGATGATCTGGTCAAGGAACTGCAATCTCGATTCGGCGAACGGGTCCTGGGGGTGCCTCTGGACGTCACCGATTCCAACTCGATCGCGGAAGGCTTCGCCCGCATTATTTCAGCGTGGGGAGGCGTGGATCTGGTCCTGGTTAATGCGGGGGTAGCTCTGGTTTCTTCCTTGGAAGAGATGGATGTGGAGGATTTTCGAAGAGTGGAACGGGTAAACGTGGAAGGGACCCTCCTGATGCTGGCCGCGGCGGGGCGGCATTTTAGGGCCCAGGGAACGGGTGGGGATATCGTGGTCATCTCCAGCAAGAACGTTTTTGCGCCCGGATCCCAGTTCGGGGCTTACAGTGCTACCAAGGCCGCCGCTCACCAACTGGCTCGAATTGCCAGCCTGGAATTGGCGGAGATCGATGTGAGGGTCAATATGGTCTCGCCCGACGCCGTGTTTTCGGAAGGAGAGCGCAAATCCGGCTTGTGGGCGGAGGTCGGACCGGACCGCATGCGCAGCCGGGGATTGGATGAAAAGGGACTGGAAGACTATTACCGGAACCGAAATCTGCTCAAAGCCAAAGTTACAGCGGAACACGTGGCCAGGGCCGCCCTCTTTTTCTGCACTCGCCAAACCCCCACCACGGGGGCCACCCTGCCAGTGGATGGGGGACTGCCGGAGGCGACGCCCCGCTGACCGCAGACCGCAGACCGGCTGAAATTCAAAATTCAAAATTCCAAATCCCAAACAAATTCTAAATCTCAAATTCTAAATTCAAAGTTCAAAACCTCTGAGAGTGTGGCTTCACGGACTGTTTTACACTGAGTTTGTTTGTGATTTGGAACTTGGAGTTTGTGATTTGTTTGGGATTTGGAATTTAGGATTTGGGATTTGTTTGTGATCCCAGATTCAAAACTGGAACCTGACACCTGTGAACGTGCCCAAAGGGCGCTCTTGTGTCTCCTGTCTCCTCTATAATTTCGGGTGATGATTGCTCATCTAAAGGGCGAGCTGACGGAGAAAGCGGCGGGTCGTGTGGTGGTGGATGTGAGTGGTGTGGGTTATGAAGTGTGGATTCCTTATTCCACCTATTACGAGCTGGGAGAGGCCGGAGACACCGTCAGTCTGAATATCTATACTCATGTTAAGGAAGATGCCTTCCGCCTGTATGGCTTTTCTACAATCAAGGAGAAAAGGCTTTTCACGCAACTGATTCAGATCTCGGGGATCGGTCCCAAGCTGGGGGTTGCGATTCTTTCAGGACTGCCCGTAGGCGAATTCGTCGAGGCGGTGACCGACGAGAACGTGGTCAAACTGAACGAGATCCCGGGAGTGGGAAAGAAGACTGCCGAACGTCTGGTCCTGGAAATGAAGGACAAGGTGATGGAATGGTTTCCCCAGCTGGAAGAAGCCCAAGCGGGGAGCGTCTCCGGTTCTCTTCAGAGTGACGTGGTTTCGGCTCTGGTCAATCTGGGCTATTCTAAGCATACTGCCGATAGGGCAGTCGCCAGGGCGCGGCAGGAAGTGGAGGCGGAGTCCTTTGAGGCTCTTTTGAGGGAGTCGCTCAGAAAAGCCCGGAAGTAGGCACTTAAAAAGGAATCACTTGTAATGGAGACCGAAGAGCGCATTATGAATCCCTCCCACCGGGAGGATGAGGTCACTTTTGAAAACAGCCTGAGGCCTCGACTTCTGCGCGATTTCATCGGCCAGCAAAAGCTCAAGGACAGCATCAAGGTCTCTGTTGAAGCGGCTCGACAGCGGCAGGAAGCCCTCGATCATGTATTGCTTTTCGGCCCTCCGGGACTGGGGAAAACCACGCTTGCCCACATCATTTCCAATGAGCTGAATGTGAATTTTCGCTCCACCTCGGGGCCGGCTATTGAGAAGCGGGGGGATCTGGCCGCCCTTTTAACCAATCTGGAAGAACATGACGTCCTTTTTATCGATGAAATCCATCGCCTTCACCCTTCTATCGAAGAGATCCTCTATCCCGCCATGGAAGATTTCCAGATCGATATCATGATCGGTGAGGGTCCCGGAGCCCGTTCCATCAAGATTGATATTCCTCCCTTTACGTTGGTGGGAGCCACCACACGAACGGGGCTGTTGACCTCCCCACTGCGAGGTCGGTTTGGCATTGTTCAGCGTCTGGATTTTTACAAGCTGGAAAGTCTGAGCACCATCGTCCGCCGCTCGGCGAAGATTCTAGAGGTGACGATCGACGAAAAGAGCACTTCGGAGGTGGCCAGAAGGAGTCGGGGGACACCCCGAGTAGCCAATCGTCTCTTAAGGCGCGTTCGCGACTACGCACAGGTCCGAGCAGGCGGAAGCATTAATTATAAAGTGGCCTGCCAGGGGCTGGACTTGGCCAATGTGGATCGACTTGGCTTTGATGAGATCGATCGAAAGCTTTTGATGACCATTATTGAAAAGTTCGGAGGGGGTCCCGTGGGCGTCAACACCCTATCGGCAGCCATCAGTGAGGAGAAGGATGCCATTGAGGATATCTACGAACCCTATTTGATTCAGATTGGATTCCTCAACCGTACGCCGCGCGGCCGTGTGGCGACTCCTCTGGCCTATGAGCATTTCGGCCTCAAGTCTCAGTCCCCATCCCGGTCTGAGCCTCAGAAGGACCTGTTTTCCTGAAGGTCAGCAGAGAAAAAAGGGGACGGTATCGTAGGGGCGCACGGCTGTGCGCCCACAAACCATTCGTTATCTATTGCTTATAGGGCGCACGGCCGTGCGCCCCTACACAC
>CBDUTA010000289.1:0-4823 GCA_965369785.1 uncultured bacterium | reverse complement strand
CGAAAGACCACCGTCCTTGAGGGAAATCATCCCGACCCGGATCAAGGAGGGTACGAGTCCACCCAACGTCTTTTAGCCTTCCTCCAGGAAAACCTCCAGAAAAACGATCTTCTATTGGTCGTTATTTCAGGAGGGGGCTCCGCCCTGCTCCCTGCACCGGTGTCGGCCATCAGCTTTAAGGAAAAGCAGGCAGCCTCAACCGTGCTGCTGCGAAGCGAAGCCACCATCCAGGAGATCAACACGATCCGCAAACACCTGAGTCGAGTCAAAGGAGGACAGCTGCTCAACTATACCCAGGGCGCTGAAGTCATTTCCCTTTTGCTCTCCGATGTCGTAGGGGATGATCTGGCAAGCATTGCTTCCGGCCCCACAAACCCGGATCCCACCACCTTCTCGCAGTGCATGGACATCATTCGTCGACATGGTCTTGAAAAAAAATTCCCGGGGTCGGTACTCCAGCATCTCCAATCGGGAGCTGCCGGCGCCCCGGGCAGCGAGGAAACACCCAAACCGGGTGATCCTCGGTTCGAGAAAGTGCACAACCTGATCGTTGGATGCAACATACAAGCTCTTGAGGCCGCAGCTGAGAAGGCTGGCCAACTCGGTTTTTCACCACTGATCCTATCTTCTTCGATTACCGGAAACACCGCAGATGTCGCCCTCTCACACGTCGCCATCGCCCGCCAGGCCCTTGAGACTGGAGACCCCATTCAACCGCCCTGCTGTATTATCTCAGGGGGTGAAACCACGGTTCGGCTGACCGGGACCGGAAAGGGAGGGAGAAATCAGGAGTTCGCTCTCTGGTGTGCTCGCGAAATCGCCGACTGGAGTCATTCTCAGGTCTTGTTTGCAAGCATCGGATCCGATGGAACGGACGGCCCCACCGATGCGGCGGGTGCCCTGGCTTCCCCAGAAACCGCCCGAAGGGCACTGGAAAAGAATCTCTCCATACAGGACTATCTGGACCGCAACGATTCCTATCACTTCTTTGCTGAGCTGGACGACTTGATCATAACCGGTCCAACCCGGACCAACGTCATGGATTTACGTTTCGTGATCATCGACAGTTAGTCCGGATTTGTCATGCCCCGCTCCATTTTGATTAAGACCTGCAGGGGCGCAAGGCGGCTGAACAATAACCGGAAACGCGGGCGAAGCACGCACGAAAGCACGAATTCACGAAAGCACGAAAGTACCCCCCGGACCTGTGTCGATTTTTGGACCAACTTCACTAAGGGAGGTTTATCCCCCTTCCTTTTTCTATGCTAAGATAAAAGCGTGAATTCCCCTACCATGAAGAAGCTACTCGGTGCCTTTGTCGTGGTTGTGTTTGCCCTGGTCTGGGGCCTCTTACCCGATGCCGTTCAAGCTCAAAGACAGAGGAAGCCCATTGAAGAGCCAGAGGAAAAACCGCAGGGACGAGCTTCCATAAGTGTTGCTGTCGAACAGGTTCAAGTGGACATTACCGTTCAGGACAAAAAGGGAAATCTCATCCAGGGACTTCGAAAGGAACACTTCAAAGTCTACGAAGAAAAAGTCGAGCAGACCGTCACTTTTTTTACTCCCGTTGAAGCACCCATCACGGCCGTCCTGGTCACCGAGTTCAGCAGTGTGATCCCCTGGGAGTGGCTGTATGAAGCCTGGCTGGGCTCTCATCTGTTCGCTGATCAGATGCGTCCGGAAGATTGGGTTGCGGTGGTGGCTTATGACATTCGGCCTGAGATTCTCGTGGACTTCACTCAAAACAAGGCTGAAGTCTTCAATGCCCTTCGCAAGTTAAATTCTCCCGCCTTCCGGGAAAGTAATCTCTATGACGCCGTCTACGACGTGCTCGATCGGGTATCGGAAGTGGAGGGAAAAGTGGCCATGGTCCTTGTCTCCTCGGGCCTGGATACCTTCAGCAAAAAGAATCTCGACCAGATCCTCGATAAAGTGAAAGAGGGAAACGTGGTGATTTACCCCATCAGTTTGGGTGGAAATGCACGCGTTCGTAACGACTACGGAACCAGCACCCGCATGGATCTTTACCAGGCTGAGGCCGTCCTCAAGTACTTCGCCAAATACACGGGGGGAGTGGCTTTTTTCCCTCGCTTTGTGCAGGCATACAAGGGGATCTTTCAAACCATCTCGGCACTGCTCCGGAACCAGTACTCCTTGGGCTATATCTCGACCAATACCAAGAAGGACGGCAAGTATCGAAAGATCAAGGTTGAGGTGGTGGTAGACGTTGATGGCGATGGAAAACCGGACAAACTGAAGGTCCAGCACCGGGAAGGATACTCGGCCAAGAAAGGGTAACTGCTAGAGTTAGCTCACTCGAGTTAACTCACCGATTCTTTGATTTCGATCGGGATCTGTTCCACAACGTCGAGTTCGAATCCCTCCAATCCCACCATCTTTTTCGGATGATTGGTTAAGAGCCGAATCCTGTGAAGACCCAAACTGGAAAGTATTTGGGCTCCGATCCCGTAGTCTCTGAAGTCAACCGTGTGCTCCTGGCTGAGGTGTAGTTCCTGCTCCTGCAGTGCCGCCTGATGCTGCCGAATCTCCCGCATGAGCACTCTTTCTTCACCCCTTAGCCGGAGATAGACAAGAACGCCTCGTCCTGCCTGATCAATCATTTCAAGGGAGCGTCTGAGTTCCCGTCCCTGATCACTCCCTAAGGTCAGAAACACATCTCCCAGCACTGATTCCTTCTGAACACGTACCAACACGGGTTCCTTACCTTTGAGATCCCCCTTGACTAATGCCAGATGGAGATCACCTTCTAATTCATTTTCAAAAAGGCAGAGTTCGAACTGTCCGAACTCTGAATCGAAAGGCATTCTTTGGAGTTCTCTGACAAATTGCTCGGTCTTGAGACGAAAATGAATCAGATCGACAACGGAGATAATCTTGAGATCATGCTTCTTGCCGAACTCCTTCAGCTCCGGTAGCCGCGCCATGGTCCCATCGTCGTTCATGATCTCACAGATGACACCGGCCGGAGACAGCCCTGCGATCCGAGCCAGATCCACAGCGGCTTCTGTCTGTCCTGCCCGCTTCAAGACTCCACCTCGACGCGCCCGCAGCGGAAAAATATGACCGGGCCGGATCAGATCCTCCGGCTGAGATTTGGGATCCACAGCGGTTTGAATGGTGATGGCGCGATCGGCGGCAGAAATACCGGTGGACACGTTACGGCTTGCCTCAATGCTCACACAGAAAGCCGTTCCATGAACCGATTCGTTCTTGGACACCATCAAGGGTATGTCCAACTCACGCAACCGCTCGCCCGTCATGGGCAAACAGATCAAACCCCGACCATATGTGGCCATGAAGTTGATGACCTCGGGAGTCACTTTCTCTGCAGCTATGGTTAGATCGCCCTCGTTCTCACGATCTTCCTCGTCGATGACGATTACCATTTTGCCGTCGCGAAAGTCGTCGATGGCATCGATTACCTGGTCTAAAGACATGTTTTCCTTAATACGTTCGGGATATTATAGCGAAATTCCCCATTACACCCCAAAAACAAATGCACGTTTTCTATTTGACCTCCGGTAACTCCTTGATCCAGCGAAGTTTATTGCCCGGATCTGTGGAGACCGTTTTTAGGCGTTGATGAAAATAAGGAGTGACATACTCCACGAGAAGCGGGCTTTCGCCGCTCTTATGAAAGGTCCATGAACCTTTCCGATTGTCCTTCACATGGATGACTGGAATCTCTTTAACCTGTTTATTGAGGGTCAGACTGTAGGTTCCCTCACCCTTTAAAGTTAGTTTTATCGGCGAGCGATTGAGCTCAATCCGGACTTCCCCCTTTTCGATGAGATCCTGGTAGATCTTCTTGGAAAGCCAGAGCGTCATCATTTCAGAAGATTCCACATCGACACCCACTTCAAACAGCGAACTGACGGTGAACCTCCTGGCTTTGCTGACCGCCTTTCGGTGAAGGTGAATGGTCCCTTGATCGGTCCTGGACTCCCACTCCAGAAAGATGTCGGGGCGAAAACGGGCCAGTCGAAACACAAACTGGGCTTCCTTCTGCTGGCGGGGTTGGTTGGAATAAACCAGTATCGACTTTGGACCCAGGGAAAAATCGCTTCCAAACAGCAGTGTCGAACTGAGAAAGAAGAACCCGGTCAACAATCCGAGAAGACGCCGCACATGGGATTCCAGGTAGTGGCTGACGTGGGATTCCACGTATTTACTCACCACGTCCGCTTCCAGATTCACGCTGTCCCCAACCTCGAGTTGCTTAAAGTTCGTCACCTTGAGAGTGTGGGGAATAATGGTGACTTCAAAGCTCTCTGAATCCAGGGCCGAGAGAGTGAGGCTCACTCCGTTGACCGTGATACTCCCTTTCAGGGTGCAATAACGCAAGATCTCCTTGGGAGCAGCAATGCGAAAGACCTTGGAATTCCCTTCCGGCGTAATCGCAAGAACTTCACCCGTTTGGTCCACATGACCCTGAACCAGGTGTCCTCCCAAAAAATCGGTCAGTTTGGCAGAGGGCTCGAGATTGACCTGATCCCCTGAAAGGCGTTCTCCCAGGTTCGTACAGCGAAGCGTCTCGGGTGCCAACTCCAACCGGATCACCCCTTTCCTCTTCTCTGCCACCGTCAGACAGACTCCATCCACACTGATACTGTCTCCAGGCTTGAGATCGGCCAGCACTTTTCCCGATTCGATTTCGAAGCTGGCTCCATCCTCGCTCTGCTCCTTGGCAAGGATTTTCCCCATATCCTGAACGATTCCGGTAAACATCTTCCCCTATTATCCTGATTTTTTACTTTTTTGCTTTTGTTTTTTTTCCTCCTGCAACAATTGAAGTTCCCTGG
>CBDUTA010000288.1:0-4823 GCA_965369785.1 uncultured bacterium | reverse complement strand
AGAGCAGGAATGTGGGAGGCACCTCAGGTGCCGAACGGCCCTGAGGCCGCTCCCCCATGTTCCAAATCAGGTGGTCAGCCGGTCTGCCGTCTGCGGTGTCCCGCCCTACCGATACCCCAGCACAGCCGACAACCACTCCTCCGCCTTCTCCTGCTCTACTCCCCTCCTTCGGGCATAGTCCTTGACCTGGTCTCGGTCGATTTGTCCCACTCCAAAATAGCGAGACTCGGGATGGGAGAAGTAAAACCCGCACACCGAAGCCGCCGGGAGCATGGCAAAACTGTCGGTCAGGCTGACGGGCAGATGCTTCTGGCCTCCCAGCAGCTCAAAGAGCTCTGATTTCAGGCTGTGATCCGGGCAGGCGGGATAGCCGGGTGCGGGTCGAATGCCCTGATAGCGTTCCTGAATGAGTTCCTGGTTTTCCAGTTTCTCCTCGGAGGTGTATCCCCAGAACTCCTTGCGAACCCTCTGGTGCAATCTTTCGGCAAAGGCTTCGGCCAGGCGATCCGCCAGTGCCTTGATCAGGATGCTTTGATAGATATCCTGATCCTGCTCAAAGGCAGTCAAGACTTCTTGAATTCCCAAGCCGGCGGTCAGGACAAAGGCTCCAATATAGTCCTTCACACCTGTTTCCTTGGGTGCGATGAAGTCGCTCAGGCAGCGGTTGGGCCGGCCCGGTTGGGTTCGGATCTGTTGCCTGAGGTTGTAAAGGGTGACCAGAACCTGTGAGCGGGTTTCATCGCTGTAAACCTCAATATCGTCATCTCCCACACTGTTGGCCGGAAAGAGTCCAAACACCGCACGGGCTTCCAAAAGATCTTCATCCACAATGCGCTGGAGTAAAACCTGGGCATTCCCGTGGAGTTCCCTGGCCTCCTCACCGACCTTTTTGTCTTCCAGAATCTGGGGGAACCGTCCGGGAAGCTCCCAAACCTTGAAAAAGGGTGACCAGTCGATGTGCCCGATCAGTTCTGTCAGGGGATAGTGGTTCAAGGACTGGATTCCCAGAGATTGAGGTATGGGCGGGCTGTAGCTCTCCCACTCAATCGGCACCCTGTTCTGGCGTGACTCCTGAAGAGAGTGAAATCGGATCTTCTTCCTTTTGGCTTCGTGCTTCTCGCGAATCTCCTGGTAGCGCGCCCGCACTTCTTCCGTGTAAGAGTCCTTTTGATCACTGAGCAGGCTGGAGACCACCGACACGCCCCGGGAGGCATCGGGGACATAGACCACCGGACTGCTGGTATGGGGTGCGATCTTGACTGCCGTGTGAACCTGAGAAGTCGTGGCCCCTCCGATCAGCAGAGGGATATCCAACCCTTCCCGTTTCATTTCCGAAGCGACATGAGCCATGTGATCCAGTGAGGGAGTAATCAGGCCACTGAGTCCGATCATGTCGACCTTCTTCTCTCGAGCGGTCTCCAGAATCCGATTGGCCGGCACCATCACCCCCAGATCGATCACTTCATAGTTGTTGCACTCCAACACCACACCGACGATATTCTTGCCGATATCGTGCACGTCTCCCTTGACCGTGGCCATCAGGATTTTTCCCTTGAAGTGGGTCTCTCCCGCCTGGGCTTTTTCTTGCTCAATAAAGGGGAGCAGATAGGCCACTGCCTTTTTCATCACCCGGGCACTTTTCACGACCTGGGGGAGAAACATTTTGCCCGATCCGAACAAGTCCCCCACCACGTTCATTCCATCCATCAGGGGACCCTCAATGACTTCAATCGGACGTGAGTACTCTTGACGGGCCTCCTCCGTATCTTCCTCGATGTAGGCGGTCAATCCTTTCACCAGCGCATGGGAAAGGCGGTCCTGGACCGGCTTTTCACGCCAGGAGAGATCCTCTTTCACCCTCTTGGACTGACTGACCTGAGACTCTGCGACCTCCAGCAGCCGTTCAGTCGCATCAGGGCGGCGGTTGAGAATGACATCCTCTACCCGCTCCCGTAAATCTTTCGGTATCTCTTCATACACCGCTAGCTGGGCAGCGTTGACGATGCCCATATCCATCCCTGCTCGAATGGCGTGGTACAGAAAAACGGAATGCATGGCCTCGCGAACCACGTTGTTGCCCCGAAAGGAGAAGGAAATGTTACTGACCCCTCCGCTCACTTTCACATGAGGCAGCTTTTCTTTGATCTCCCTTGTGGCCTCGATAAAGTCGACAGCGTAGTTGTTGTGTTCCTCGATTCCCGTGGCCACGGCGAAGATATTGGGATCGAAGATGATGTCCTGGGGAGGAAAGTCCACCTCTTCGGTCAGGATCCGGTAGGCACGGGTGCAGATTTCGACCTTGCGCTGCTGGGTGTCGGCCTGGCCTTTCTCGTCAAAAGCCATCACGATGATAGCTGCCCCATAGCCGCGAGCCCTCCGGGCCTGGCGAAGGAATTCTTTTTCCCCCTCCTTGAGACTGATCGAATTGACCACCGGTTTTCCTTGCAGGCACTTGAGACCCGCTTCGATCACGTTCCAGTCGGAGGAATCCACCAGGACCGGGACTCGGCTGATATCCGGTTCCGTTGCCACCAGATTCAGAAACTGGGTCATGGCCTCGTCACTTTCCAGCATTCCCTCGTCCATGTTGACGTCGATGAGTTGGGCGCCGTTTTGAATCTGCTGGAGGGCCACTTCCAGTCCCCGCTCGTAATCGCCCTCCAGGATGATCTTGGAAAAGCGCCGGGAACCGGTGACATTGGTGCGTTCTCCGATATTGACAAAGAGGCTATCCGGGCCGATGTTCAGGGGTTCCAGGCCGCTGAGACGGCATCGCGACTCGATTTCCGGCACTTGTCGCGGTGGGAGGTTGTCCACGGCGTCGGCAATGGCTTTCACGTACTCCGGTGTGGTCCCACAGCATCCACCCACCAGGTTCAAGAATCCACTCTGGGCAAATTCCTTCAGCAGATCGGCCATTTCCTGGGGTGTTTGATCATATTCACCGAACTCGTTGGGGAGTCCGGCGTTGGGATATGCACAAATATAGGTGTCAGCTAACTGAGACAGTTCTTCAATATGGGGTCGCAGATCCTCCGCACCCAGGGCGCAGTTAAAGCCGATACTGAGAGGGCGAGCATGGGCGACCGCGTTCCAGAAGGCTTCCGGGGTTTGACCCGAGAGGGTGCGGCCGCTGGCGTCGGTAATGGTCCCCGAGATCATCAGGGGCAGTCGAAGATCGTGGTCCTGGAAATACTCCTCGATGGCAAGGAGCGCGGCCTTGGCGTTTAAGGTATCAAAGATGGTCTCCAGCAGAAGAATGTCCACCCCACCCTCGATAAGACCTCGGATGGCCGTCTGGTAGGCCTGGACCAATTCGTCGAAGGTGATGTTGCGGAGTCCGGGATCATCCACGCTGGGAGACAGAGAAGCCGTTCGGTTGGTTGGACCGATGGCCCCGGCCACGAAGCGAGGCTTGTGGTTTTCCTGTGCCGTGAATTCATCTCTGGCCTTGCAGGCCAGCTGGGCTGAAGCAAAGTTCAACTCAAAGGCCAGGTCTTCCAATTGGTAGTCGCCCAGGGCCACCGAGGTGGAGTTGAAGGTGTTGGTCTCGATAATGTCGGCACCCGCCTCCAGATAGACACGGTGAATGGACTGAATGATGTCCGGCTGAGTCAAAGACAACAGATCGTTGTTGCCCTGAAGGCTGCAGCCGTGATCGGCAAAACGCGGGCCTCGAAAATCCTCCTCCTGAAACTTGTGGGCCTGGATCATGGTCCCCATGGCACCGTCCAGTATCAGGATGCGCTCCTTAAGCGGTCGGATCAGTTCTTCTTGTCGATTCTCTTGAGCCATGATCTTTACTCTTTTCCGGTCCACTGGGTGACGAACTCATACGGGATGGAACAGATAATTCTACCAGTATCTGGGTTGGGAAGTTCGAGGAGGTTACCCGAGCAGTTCGTTAGGGAAGTTTTCTTTTCCCGTTCATCTGTTCTAAAATGGCTCAAGAATTAGAGCGGGAGTAATTCAGCGGTAGAATGCCAGCTTCCCAAGCTGGACGTCGCGGGTTCGATTCCCGTCTCCCGCTCCAATTTAACCCCTGTTAAATCAATGATTTAAATCAAGTTAGTCAAGGTGTCGCAAAACGATAAATGAGGCCAGGGTGCGGATAGGGTGCGGATTGGGGGGGGTGAAGATTGGCTGGTGATCATAACGACACTATTCTGGAAAATAGATGTCTTCATTTTTAAGGAATTCGCCTCAGCTCTAGAAAGAGAAAACCAAACCGAACTGATATGTCAGCAAGTCCGTGCGCGACCGTAAAGGGTCAATGATGGCTGTGCCGTTTTCACGGGTGATTGAACCTTTCTTGAGGTAAGTGGCCTCGCCGCCCAATGAATAGCGCACCCGAAAATCGATAAGAACTTCTGACAACTGAGAGCCCCCTCGTTCCTGATGAACAAGGAACATGACTCCGCCCCCAGCGCCATAACTGAAGGCGATATCTGACTGGTTGATTGTCGAGGCGATAGGTTCTGCGAAATCATCGTCATCGCGGACTTGGGTTTCTGTAAAGAAATAATGCATACCGATGAGCCCGTCGAGATAGGGCCGAAAAGTTCCGCTCTTGCCTTGTAAGCGCAACAATGCATGTGTGAGCAAAATGTTGTTTCGCGTTTCAACTTCAACCGTGACGTCGGGGATCGTGTGACTAAAAGGCTCTTGACGGGTCTCACTGCCGTAAAGCATGTACTCGACGTCGAGTCCGATCATGACCGGACTATTACCGGGACGAAAGGCAAACATGCCGCCGATGCCAAATCCTAAATCTTCGACATTCTCTTTAAATTCGCCTTTTGGTTGGCCCAATAAAAAATTAA
>CBDUTA010000287.1:0-4848 GCA_965369785.1 uncultured bacterium | reverse complement strand
GAATCCGCCCACCAGAAGAATAGAAAAAAGGATGACTAGAAGGTTAAAGTATCGATCCACAAAGTTCTGTATGCTCGGGCCAAACCACCAGATAAGTCCACCCAGCAAAAAGAATCGTGCCCCTCGACTGAACACGACAACCACGGTGAAGGTGATGAGATTGATCTCGAAGACCCCTGCCGCAATTGTAAAGAGCTTAAAGGGAATCGGAGTAAACCCCGCCACTGCGATGGCCACAACATCCCACTGTTGGTAAAGGACTTGGACCCGTTCATATTGTTCACCTACCGCATAAAACTCGACGATAGGCCTTCCTATCACTTCATAAAACTCCAGGCCCAGAAAGTAGCCAAGCAGTGCCCCCAGAGAGGATCCCAAGGTGCACAGGGCGGCAAACTGCAGGGCCCGTCGGGGAACTCCTATTGCAAGAGGGATCAGAAGCACGTCCGGTGGGATGGGAAAGAAGGAAGATTCGGCAAACGCAATTACAAACAGTGTGCGTACGGCGTTCGGCCGTTCAGACAAGCCGACCACCCAGTCATATAAACTTCTCACCCAGGTAAACGGGTTCCAGGAAAGATGTGAGACTTCAGCCACGGTTCAGACAGCTCTCTCTTTTGTTCTTCTTATAGCTGGCCAATGAGCTGTAGTCCGTTTGATCTCGCTGCAAGGGTGTGACCGACACTTCTCCCGCCCGAATCGCTTCATAGTCCGTGTCTGATTCAACCATCCACTCACTTTCGTTCCGAGCAATCCAGTAATAGCTCCTACCGCGCGGATCTCTCTTCTCTTCAATCGAACCCTCCGCCTCTTTACTTCCCTGTCGAGTAAAGCGATAGGCAACCGGATTTCCTTCAGGAATATTGATATTCAGAAACGTCCCCTCAGGAAAGGGAAAGAACTCATCAATAATACGCCGCACGAACTCGGCAGCTGGACCAAAATTGAATTTCCCCTGGCTGCCTACTGATGAGGCGGAAACTGCAGGAATCCGGTGGATAGTCGCTTCCCGTGCTCCCGCGACCGTACCCGAATAGATAATGTCATCGCCCAGATTGGGACCGTGATTGATTCCGCTCACCACAAGATCCGGCAAGCGAGGCAACAACTTCCGAAGTGCAAAAATGACACAGTCGGCCGGAGTTCCTGTCACAGCATAGTGGTCCTCAGCTACTTTAAAGACTCGAAGCGGACGATGAATGGTGAGTCCCTGACTAACGGCACTATTCTCTTCAGCAGGCGCAACCACAAACACCCTGCCCCATCCGGATAGAGCCCCTTTGAGTGCCTGCAGTCCGTCCGCCCTCACTCCGTCGTCGTTGGTCACTAATACGAGTCGATCTTGATTCTTCATGTTGAGCGAGAGGCATTATAACGGGAACAGGTCGAATTGTAACACGCGGAGGACCTTCTAGTGTCTCGTCCCAGGAATACCATGACGTTTGCTGATGGGGCGTGCGAGGCGAAATCAAGGAACCAAGAGAAGGTGATGCAGGAACATCGGCGGCGACAAGCAACACGGAGATCGCCCACAACCCCCATCAGCCCGAAGGGTGGCTGGCGGGACGGCATCGATTTCGTTTTAGCTCCTCCTCTACGAGATGTAGGGTACGTTGTTGAGGAGGCCGCTCACACCCAAAGAGCCGTAAAATATTGTTATACTCGACGTGCAGGAAAGAAACACCAAAATGGCCATTCCACTCCGTGTTTTACTGGTTGAAAGGGACGAACAAGACCTGGAATTGATCGCTCAGGAATTAGAGCGAGGTGGGTTTGAAGCCGAAATTCATCCTGTAGCAATTGAGAGGGACTACTTCACCCAGCTTGAAGCTGGCCACGATATCATCATTTCCAATTACGCATTGATGCAGTTCGACGCCTTACGGGCACTCGAGATTCTCAAAGAAAAGGGACTCGATATCCCATTCATCGTCATAGGTGGAAAGGTTGGGGAAGAACTGGCAGTCGAGTGCATCAAACAGGGTGCGGCAGACTTCTTGCTCAAAGCTCGTCTGAGCCGACTGGGACAGGTGGTCAAGCGTGTTTTACAGGAAAGCAGAGTCGAAAGGGAAAGAACGCAGACCGAGGCTTCTCTGCATGAGGGTGCCACTCTCTACCGCCAACTCCTGGCATTCTGTCCAGTCGGAATCGCGTTGATCGAGCAGGGCAAGGTCACCTTCGTGAATCGATCCGGAGCCCACCTGCTGGGAGCGGCAAGTCCAAAACAGCTTCTCGAAAAGTCCCTGGACGGGTTCGCTCATGCCGATTCTCAAGAGGATCTAAAAAAAAGACTTCAAGAGAGTGAATTGGAAAGCAACAAGTCTACCTTGCTGCAAGAGAAGTTTGTGCGCCTGGACGGCAAGGAAATAGACCTCGAACTGGAAGCGCTCTTGATCACCAACAGCGGCCATCAGGCGATTCTCCTGGTCATGAATGACATCACCGAGCGGGAGCGGGAAGAGGGACTGCTTCCCCTCTACGCAAACCTCCTGTCTCAGGTTCCGGATGCCGTAGTGGCGGTTGATAATGAGCGCAACATCACCTATTGGAATCGGACCGCAGAAAAAATGTATGAGGTGCCTTCCGATGAGGTCCTGGGCAAGAAGTTAGACGAGGTTTACGAAAAGCGCTGGTATGACGAGGAAGATGAAAAAGCCAGTGGGGAGGCTCTGGCCAAATCCGGGTTCTGGCGAGGAAAGAATATCCACATCGCAAAAACTGGAAAAGAGATTCATGTGAGTTCCTCAGTCCGCCTTCTTCAGGATGAGAGCGGAGAAAGCAGCGGCATAATTTCCATTATCCGTGATATTTCACACACCAGAAAGACAGAAGATTCACTCAAGCAAGAGAGAAACTTCTATTCTTCAGTTCTCAACGCAGCTGCCGGGCTCCTCCTGGTCCTCGACAGAGAAGGCCGGATCCTCCTGTTTAACGAAGTCTGTGAAAAGCTAAGTGGTTACTCCGTCAATGAAGTCAGAAAGAAACATCCCTGGGATGTCTTGCTGTCTCCGGAAGATTCACAGTCCGCTCAAGCTATCTTCAAGGATCTCAAGGTGGATCAATTCCCCTACTCCCATGAAGACTGTTGGATCACCAAGGATGCGACTCGTCGATTGATCTCCTGGTCCGACACGGCCTTGACCGACGACAAGGGTGAGGTGGCCTGCATTGTCTCGGCAGGAGTCGACATCACCGAGCAAAAAGAAGCGGAAGCAGCCGATCGGCAGAGTGCCGACTACTTTCGCTCCCTGGTGGAGAACGCTGCCGACGCACTCCTGATTCTCGACAAGGATGGAATCATCCGCTTCGAAAATCCTTCCTTCGAAAAACTTCTAGGATACAAGCCGGCGGAGTTTCTGGACAAAAATCTTCGTGAACTCGTTCACCCCGACGATGTACCCCTTTTAAGCAAGGCTCTGGAAAGGATAAAGAGAAAACCCGATTCTACCGTGTCGATGCAGCTTCGACTACAGAGTATGGAAGACACATGGGTCACCGTGGAAGGCCTCAGTAAAAATTTTCTGGATGACCCAGCCGTCTCAGGTATTGCGGTCACGGTCCGAGACATCACCCGGCGCAAAAAGACAGAACAGGGGATTCAGCGCCAGTTGAAAACTTTGGATGCCCTCCACGCCATCGATATCGCTACCTCCAGCAGTCTGGATCTCCTGGTCACAGTCAAGGTCGTTCTGGAACAGATCACCACGGAACTGGGGGTAGACGCCGCTAATGTCCTCCTGTTCAATCCCCACACCCATAACCTCAAGTACTTCTCTGGAATTGGCTTTCGCAACATTGCTATCACCCGTTCCGCAATCCGTCTGGGTGAGGGCGTCGCGGGCAAGGCCGGCTTGGAGCGCGAGCTCATTCGCATTTCCGATCTGCCTGATGCTGAAGAAGGTTCGAGGCGGGCTGAGCTTTTTGCTGAAGAACAGTTCGTGACCTATTATGCCATGCCCCTGGTGGCCCGTGGCGAACTCAAAGGCGTTCTGGAAATCTTCCATCGCTCCTCTTTGTCTCCGGATCAGGACTGGCTGGATTTCCTGTCCGCCGTGGCATCCCAGGCCGCTATTGCCATGGACAATGCTGACCTGATCACCGAATTACAAAGCCACAACACAGGACTGAACTTCGCTTACGACGCCACTTTGGAAAAGATTTCTTTTGCTCTGGACCTCAGGGAGCAGCTCAGTCACGGACACAGTCAGCGATTGGCGGAGTGGACCTTGAAACTGGGAGAGTCCATAGGAATGGAGGGCCCCGATCAGATCAATGATCGTCGGGGTGCACTGCTGCACGATATCGGTAAGATCGGAGTCCCCGAAAACATTCTCCTCAAACCTGGTCCACTCAGTGACGAAGAGTGGGAAGTCATGCATAAGCATCCCCAATACGCTTTCTTACTGCTGTCCGAGATCCCCTATTTGCGCGCGGCTGTAAATATTCCCTATTGTCACCATGAGAAGTGGGACGGCTCCGGTTATCCGCGTGGCTTGAAGGGCAAGGAAATCCCCCTGGCGGCTCGCGTTTTTTCTGTTGTTGAGGCATGGGATATGCTGGGTTGTGACCGCCCCTACCGGGAAGCCTGGCCTAACATGAAAATTCGGGAACACTTGAAGTCTCAGTCCGGAATCGATTTCGATCCTGAGATCGTGGAGAAATTTCTCGAGCTCGAGAGGGGAGGCGCATTCACTCGTGAAACCCCCTCGAGAGATTTCGTCACTCAGGCAGAAACAAAAGAAGATCCTGTAGACCAACGGGTAGAAGAAAAGCGGACTGAGGCCGAACCACCCAAGAAGATGGCCGCCGCCGAACCCAAGGAAGAGGTTACAGGATCTTCTTTTGTTT
>CBDUTA010000286.1:0-4861 GCA_965369785.1 uncultured bacterium | reverse complement strand
CCTGGAAAAAAGCACCCGAAAGAAGGTGATCCTGGCAACACCCACCACCTTGATGGCCCTGCTCAAAGCGGTCGACTACGGTTGGAAGCAGGAAAAGATGGCCCACAACGCTGAAGAAATCTCGGCTATGGGAAAAGAACTCTATGAGCGGCTTTTCAAGCTGGCCGACCACTTTGCCCGGCTTGGGACCCACTTGGATCGGGCGGTTCACTCCTATAACGAAACCGCCGGATCGTTTGAGCAGCGCGTCTTCGTGCAAGCCAGGCGCTTCAAGGAACTAGGGGTTCCCGCCAAAGACGACATCCCAGAGGTCACCTGGATCGATCGAACTGCACGCCAGCTTCAACGCAGCGAACTTGTGGCCAAGCCGGAGTTGGAGGACGAGCTTAAAGAAGCTGACCCCCTGACCGCCTGATCGGCTGCCCCCCTGACCCACACGACAGCACGAACGCACGAACGCACGAGAACGCGCGCGTAAGCTGCTCGCCCAGCGCGCTTACGCGCGCGGGTGGTACCTTGCGTAAATCTTCTTAAGGCGCTCGCGGCTCACGTGGGTGTAAATCTGTGTCGTTGAGATGTCGGCATGGCCAAGCATCATCTGAACCGCTCGCAGATCCGCACCATGGTCCAGCAGGTGGGTGGCGAAGCTGTGCCGCAGCAGGTGAGGGCTGATCTTCTTTTCGATTCCAACTTTTCTTCCGTACTTCCTCACCAGCATCCAGAAGTACTGACGCGTCATAGAATGGCCCTGCTGAGTCACGAACAAAAATGGACTGGCCCGGCGCTTGCGCAAAAAGTGCTGTCGGGCCTCTTTCAGGTATTGCTGGATAAACCTCACCGCCGAGCCCCCCAAGGGCACAATGCGTTCCTTGGACCCCTTCCCGAATGTCCTCAGGCAACCTAACTCAAAATTAATTTCCTCCAAACGAATGCCCACCAACTCGCTGACCCTCAAGCCTGTTGCATAGAGCACCTCCAGCATGGCCCGGTCACGCAAGCCGTAGGGTGTGCTCAGATCGGGCTGCTCAAGAAGCCGCTCGACCTCGTCTTCACTGAGATATCCAGGCAAGCTTCGCCAAACCTTGGGAGATTGCAAGGTTTCGGAGGGGTCTTCTTGAAGATACCCATCCAGCAGAAGAAACCGGAAGAAGGAACGCAGACTCACGATCTTCCGCATCACCGAACGAGCAGACAGTGTTCCGTAGAGATGCTGGATGTACACGGCCAGCTCCTGTTTTCTGACTCCTTTCAGAGTCCATTTTCGGGAACGGACCAAAGAGAGAAATTCTCCAACATCCCTCCGGTAAGCCTCCACCGTGTTGGTAGCCAAGCCTCGTTCCACCTGCAGATAATTCAGATAGTTTCTAAATGCCCTATCTTGCATGGTACCTAACTCAAGGTTTCAGACGGCGAATGAGGTGATGTGTCTCCTCAATGTGCAAGAGCAGACAGCATCCAAAGTAGACGGAGATCCCCACCAGGATGCAGCTACTCAAGGCCACCAATTCCCGCCATAAATTCGTCTCCACCCAAAATTCTTGGAAAAACTGGTTGAGAAAGTAAACCACCGCTCCCATCACGATTGAAGCAGCCACCGTCTTCAAGAAAGTGGAAATGACGCCGTAGTCCTGAAGGGATCCCAGTTTGCGCTTGAAGCTTCTGGCCAGCCAGATGCTGCTCAAGGTAACAGACAGGGCCGTTCCAAAGGCCAGTCCCACGTAGGCGTACTCCTCGGGAAGAATAAAAAAGACCAGGATGAGATTGCAGGAAAGGTTCCCCACCACGGCCATCATACTGATTCGAACCGGGGTACGGGTATCGTCCAGGGCATAGAAGGTCGGCACATAGACCTTGATGCAGCTATACGCGAATAACCCCAGGGAATAGAAAATCACGGCATATGCCGTATACAAAGTGTCCGCCGAGGTAAACCCCCCTCTCTCAAAAAGTACACGGACAATGGGCACAGCCAGGACCATCAGCCCCACCGCTGAGGGAATGGCCAGGATGGAAATAAGCCTAATGGAATTGGCCACCGTCTCCTTTAAATCTTCCCACTTTTCCTGAGCGGCCAGGAGTGAGACGTCTCTAAGATTGACCACACCTACCGCAACTCCGAACAGACCGATGGGCAAATAGATAATCCGAAAAGCGTAACTCAACCAGGAGACCGGACCATTTTCCTGAAGAAAGGAAGCAATCTGGGTATTGACCAGAACGTTGATCTGAACAGCGCTCACTCCCACGATGGCGGGAGCCATCAAGCGGGCGATCTTCCGCACCCCCTCGTGGCCCAGGTCGATGCGAAAACGGAAGCGATAGCCGTGTCGGCGCATGAGGGGCAGCTGCAAACCGTATTGAAGCAGACCTCCCACCAGCGCCCCCACCCCCATGGCATGAATGGGCAAGATTCCCCACTTCTCGAACTGAGGAACCAGAAAAAAACCTGCCGAAATCATGGCCACGTTGAAAAGAGCTGGAGCCAATGCGGGGATGAAAAAGTGATTGAGGGTGTTCAGGATCGCCATGCCCACGGAAGCCAGGGCAATCAACATTAAAAAGGGTGAGAGAATCTTCAAAAGATCGGCCGTAATCTCGACTTTTCCTGGAACATCGGCGAAACCGGCCGCCAGCAAATACACGAAGGATTCGGAGAAAATCGATAGAGCCAGCGTGAAGCCTCCCAAGAGGACCAGCAATGCGCTCAGAACCAGGTTGGCTAACACCCAGGCCTCGGTGCGGCCCTTCTTGTGCAGATAATCGGTAAAGGTGGGAACAAAGGCCGCGCTGAGAGCGCCTTCCGCAAACAGATCTCTCAAAAGGTTGGGAATGCGGAAAGCTACCAGCCAGGCGTCATTATAGAGGCCGGCCCCAAAGAGCTTGGCGAAGACCTGATCTCGCACCAGCCCCAGTATCCGGCTGAGGAAAACAGCGAAACTAACCTTGCCGACAGCGCGAGCCGATCGAGCAGCTTGAGCCATGATTTTGTGTGGGAGCGGGCCCTCCGAAAATCACAATTGTGGACTAAGTATTTCCATCCCCTCCCGTCTCAAGTTATCATTCTTACCTGAAGTATTTTTCCAGGAGTTCGACGCGTCATGAAATTAGGAAAAATTGCCAAAAAGCTGGGTTGTGAACTACGGGGACCCGCAGAGGTTGAGATCAACGGAGTGGCGGGGATTGAAGAGGCAGAACAGGGAGATCTGACTTTCGTTTCCAATCCCAGATACTTACCCAAGATTGAATCCACTCGTGCCGGAGCCATTATTCTTTCTCCTGATGCTCCAGCCACCTCCACTCCGACCTTGATTGCCGAAAATCCTTATCTGGCCTTTGCCCAAGCCATTGAGTTATTTTACCAATCTCCTGAACCCGTTCCCGGGATCCACCCCACCGCAAGCATTGCCGACGACGTGGTGATGGGGAGAGATTACTCCATCGGAGCTAACGTGGTCATCGGCGAGGGCGTGCAACTGGGCAACAATGCCCTTCTCTACCCCAATGTCACGATCTATCCCCATGCCGAGATCGGAGATGACCTGACCGCCCATTCCAACTCCGTTATTCGCGAGTTCTGCAAATTTGGAAACCGGGTCATTCTTCAAAACGGAGCTGTGGTCGGAGCAGACGGCTTTGGATTTGCGCCCCAAACAGACGGCAGTTACTACAAGATGGCCCAGTCAGGCATCGTGGTTCTGGAAGATGACGTTGAGGTGGGTGCCAACAGCTGTATCGACCGGGCTACGATTGGCGAGACCAGGATTGAGAAGGGAACGAAAATCGACAATCTGGTGCAGATCGGGCATGGTTCCCGGGTTGGACAGCACACCGTTCTGGCCGGCCAGGTGGGCCTGGCAGGCAGTACCCGGGTGGGAAACCATGTCATGTTGGGGGGTCAGGTGGGCACAGCGGGACACATAACTATCGGAGATCGAGTTCTGGCCACAGCACAGACCGGGGTGGCCCGATCGGTGGAAGCCGGAAAAGTGATTTCAGGTACTCCGGAAATGGAAGCCGCATTGTGGAAGCGAAACACCGTCCTGCTGCGTAAGCTCCCCGAACTGGTCCGGACGGTCACCCGACTCAAAAAGGAAGTGGCCGAGCTGCGAGGGGAGAAGGGGAAGAAGAAGACCCGCTGAAATTCCAAATCCCAAATCCCAAACAAATTCCAAATTCCAAATTCCAAACCTAACCTGAAACCTGGAACTTGGAACCTGGAACGCGCGCGAAGCGCGCTCTTACTCCTCGTGCCATTCAGCTTGAACGATCAGAGAAACACTGTTGGACATACCGCCGGTAGGAGGCGGATTAAAGATGGTGATGGCAAGCGATCGATCTCCAAAGATCCCCACGTACTGATCCGGACCGGGGGAACGGAAACGATCCGGTTCCGCTCTTTCCAGCATATGGGCAGGGATGATGGCCCTGAGTTCCCGTGGACTCTCGAACGTTGTCTCCAAGGAAATCCCGTCCGCCTTGACCACTGAGTTTCCTACGAATCCAGCGCCTTCAATCACCATCTCAAAACTGCTCGTGCCTTCGACAATCTTATGGGGGAAAATCGAACTGATCTCCGGCTCTGGGACAGACATGGAGATGAAGGGAGGTCTCTCGAAGGTAAAAAATTCAGGATGGTATCCAAACTCGACGAACTTCCCCCCTTTCATGACACGCTCAATCTTCTTGGTGTTGGCGATGTCCTCCAACGGATTGGCCTCGAGGACCAGCAGGTCGGCGAAATTACCCTCCTGGATGGAGCCGACCTTCTGGTTTCCCCGGGCTCCCTGGAAACCGGCAAACATGTCGGCTGCCCAGGAAGTACCGGCCTGAAGAGCCTGCATGGGGGTTAAACCCGCTTCCA
>CBDUTA010000285.1:0-4903 GCA_965369785.1 uncultured bacterium | reverse complement strand
CATCGAGTAGAGGGCGGAAAGCTCGGCTGCTACACCCCCGACCGCAGGGTAAAGGATCTCCTGCGACAGATCCACAAGCGCGGTTCCGTCCTCCAGTAAATAAATTTGTCGCAGATTGGCCCGTTCAGAAAACACTTGAAAGCCTTCCTTTGTGGAGGGACCTTTGAGGACTTCATGAATAATCTGACGGGCAGTGAGAATAATATCTTCGGTAAGGAATATGGATCGTGTCTCCAAAGTCAGCAGGTCGGGATAGGGAGCCATGACCCCGGGCTGATAAAAGTACAGCTTGATGTCTAGATCTCCGGAGTTGCGTGCCTCTAATGCGCTAGATTCAACATCGAGCTTGTTCTGATCGACGTTACTCACATCCTCCTGATGCTGACGCTCGATGTTGTAGAGGTAAAGCGTCACCATGACGACCAGGGAAACCAAAGCCAATGTAATAAGGACGGTTCGGTGTTCCTTCGTGACCTGGCTCATTCTGGAGCGGAGGATGTTTTTTTGTTTATTCACTCCAGGTGCCTCTGTTGTAGGAAGGTGTCCAATGCGGAGGTTATGGTGCGGGCAACCTGCTCTTGAAACTCCATTGAGCGGAGTCTCTGGTAGTCCTCAGGATTGGTTAAAAACCCAATTTCGATCAGCACTGCCGGTGCTGTGACGGGGGCCAGGGCAGCCAGAGGAATTTCGGCTACCTTGTTGTCGACTCCCCAAAGCAGATTGAGTTCCTCCTGAAGTAACTCCGCAAGCTCACGGCTTGAGTCGAGATATGTTTTTTGACCTTCTTCCCAACGGACGAGCTTTCCGCTTTTCTCGGGTGTTCGTGAAGGTGATCGTCTTGTCGAGAAAAATGATGCGCCCTCCTGGTTGGGCTCGATGATCATGGGCTCTTCATCTTGTGAGTACTTGTGTAGGTAGACTACAGGTCCACGTGTTTTGGGAGATGGTGAGCCTCCCACATGAATGCTGAGATAGACCTGGGAACGATAATAATTTCCTACCGACCCTCTCTGCTCCACCGCTAAATCCACATCTCGCGTACGAGTCAGCATGCCTTGATGTCCGCTTTCCGTGAGCAAGTTCCCGATGCGTCTGGCAATTCGCAGAGTCAAGTGTTTTTCAGCGATTCCTTCCGGGGAGTTCACTCCAAAATCTCTTCCTCCATGACCCGGATCGATGGTGATGTGATTGACCAGCGCTTGCGAAGAAGGAGGGAGTGCCGATCCCTCAGAAAGGGTCTGATCTGGAGAATCGGGCTCGCTGTCAGAGGGCAAATTCGACATGTTGGAGGGACCGAAAATATCAACGACCTTTCTGACCGGAGCGGTCAGGGTAAGTTGTCGGAAGTTGTTGTAAAGATCCCCTTTTTGAATGCGGAAGGTCCCGTATATATTGCTGGAGTCGAAGTCCAGGGAAGAAACCAGACGGCGATCTGGGGGAATTGCGGAAAACTCCGGCCGAACCAGAAACTGGTCAAAAGCGACTTGAATATGATCCTTGAATTCTCGGACTTGAATGGGAGCATTGAGACTGGATTGGAAAACAACTCTTACACGATTCGGATAGTTGCTCACTTTGACCTGGACTGGATTTTCCGCCAGTGCCTCTACCCGATACTGTCTTTCAGACACCTTACGAAATCTGCGGTTGACCAACAGGGGCAATGCTTTGGACAGGAAATCTTCACTCACATACCAGTCGTTGGGTGCTCTTTTCCAAGCGGGTGCTGCCAAAAGGATGTATTCGGCGTCGAACCTTACCAGGGGGCGCCCATTGACCAGCTGTAAGTTTCCACGGGAACCCGCAATCGTTAAGACCTCCCCGTTTTCCCTCAGCTCTAACCCGACGATGTCGGCGAAGTCTTTCACTGGGTAATAGGTCTGACCTCCCCTTTGATAGGACTTGATCGTATGCTTGTTCTGGCCCATCCAGACTTCAAGATCTCCAGACACGGTGGTCGCCTGAGGAGAGAACGGGGCACCCACCATGAATGGGAGGGCCAGGCAAAACACACAGCAGCCAGCCAGCCAGTGCCTCAGAAGCCGAACTGTGAAGAATATAGAATCCATCAGTTGGAATTATAGCTCAGAGCGCCCTTTTGGGCGCGTTCCAAGTTCCAGGTTTCAAGTTCCAGGTTCCAGTCAGGTTTGGAATTTGTTTGGAATTTGGAGTTTTGAATTTTGAATTTCAGCCGGTCAGCCGGCTGCGGTCACGCGCTCAGCCGGGAACTTTCAACCTCGAGAAGATCCGGTTCCTTGACCTTGCAGCACAGCGTGGGATCGCGTACCAGGGCCGTTGCCAGGTCGGTGTGCAAAGCATGACCGGCTTTGTGAGCCTTAATGTGGCCAATAAGGGGATAGCCGCACAGGGAGATGTCACCAATCAGATCGAGTGTCTTATGGCGGACAAATTCGTCTGGAGAGCGCAACGGTCCATTCATGATCTCCGTTTCGCTCAAAACCACAGCATTCTCGAAGGATCCACCTCGAATCAGTCCCTTTCTACGCAGTTCCTCGACTTCCGAACGGAAACCGAAGGTTCTCGCGAAAGCGATCTCTTTGGCGTATGCCTCGGAAGTCATTTCCAGGTCCAGGAATTGATGCCCGATAGCGGGATGGGCGAAATCGATTTCATAGGAGATTCGAAAAGTTGAAGAGGGTTCAATCGAGATAAATTTGCTCCCCTCCTGTAAACGAAAAGGTTTTTGGATCTTCAGAAAGGTCCGATCCTTATCTAGTTGCTGAACCCCCGCCTTCCGGACCATCTCCACAAAGGGAAGTGCAGAACCATCCAGGATGGGAACTTCCAGTGAACTGATATCAATGTGCAGGTTGTCGAGACCGAGACCGTACAGTGCTGACAGGACGTGTTCCACGGTCGAGAGCATCACGCCCTTCTTCATCAGAGTCGTTGCCAGGACCACACGGGAAACCCGTTCGCGTAAGGCCTCGATTTCGAACCCTTGAAGATCCACGCGCCTG
This sequence comes from uncultured bacterium, assembly GCA_965369785.1. GTDB lineage: Bacteria > Acidobacteriota > UBA6911 > RPQK01 > JADFOI01 > JADFOI01. The sequence continues at coordinate 1,922 of CBDUTA010000285.1, read as the reverse complement.
AAGACGATCCCGGTGTCTGCAGGTGCAGGGTTCAATTGCAAGGATACCTGGCAGCCTGTGTGAAGGCCGATACCGGAAATTTGAACCGGTTTTTTGATGGTTGTTTGCATCTGATCTCAATAAAACCGCTTTTCCACAGACCCCTCCTCCTCTGGAAACCTTACACGCAAGAAGTGAGCCAAAGACCAAAACACAGCAGATATGGACATCTTGCGGTGAAAGTGCGATCTCGATTGTGATCCCTGTGCTACAAAGGTGTTGCCTAAAAGAGACAGTTTCGGAGCGCGCTTCACGCGCGTCCCAGGTTCCAGATTCCAAGTTCCAGGTCCTAACTGTGGTTGGCTGCCAGTTGTCAGGGGAGCGGTGTTTTTCTGGTCAGGTGGTCAGCGTTGACCTATTTTTCCACAACCGGCTCAAGGAAGTATTCGGGAGGGATATCTCCGTTAAAGGTAATCTCTTCGATGAAAATTTGTCTGGACATCTCCCCGTCCGTGTAGTGATCGCTGCGCAACGGGGTGTGAACTCCCTGAATGGTATGCCAGTTCTCGAAGTCCGTTTCCTGTTTTAAACGAACCCCTACGCTGTTGATGATGTGAGTTTCCATTTTCAAAGGTAAATGGCTGTCCAGGTCAAAGAAGATCACCACCGACTTGTTGGAGGCATCCAGAAAGTCCACGGCTTCGTACTCGCCTGAACCGGAAATGTCATCCGGTCCGTAATAGAAAAGACTCATGCCTTCTTCATCCACGCGATCCCTCAGGAGAATATCGATGTCTCCCTGAACATCCTTTTCAAACTCCTTGATCTCTTCTTCAGGGATCTCTTCTACTGAGCTTTTTCCCTCCAGGATCCACCCTTTGCCGATTTCCAGATTGTAAATATGCACTTGTCGACGTTTATCCTTCCCTAATTGGAAGCGCGATTTGATGGGTTCAAAGACGGTCCAGTCCATGAAAGGAGTGAAATTCCTGCGACCCCTGTTGTCGAAAATAAAGTATCGCCCGACTTTGTGATAATTCCTGACCTCCAGGTAGTTTTTCCCTCCCATCGCCTCAATAGCGGCTGCGATGACCTCATGGGCCTTGGCGGACTGCGCGGCCGAAACCACAGACCACAGACCGCAGACCACAGACCACAGACAGAGGGCTACTAGAGATTTTCTCATGTCGGTAACTCCAGTATAAACTATAAGTTATAGTCGGTCCACAGAGACAGCAGCCGGAAGACCGGCTGAAATTCAAAATTCAAAATTCAAAATCCCAAACAAATTCAAAATTCAAAACGAATTCTATTTTCTATTTTCTGCGCGCGAAGCGCGCTCCGACAGCACGAACTCACGAAAGCACGAACGCGCCTGAAGCGCGTTCAGTTCCCAATATACTTGGCATAAAGGGCACGGGCCTCGGTGAGGTCGTCGGTTCCTCGAATGATGGAGCGTCCATCGGCAAACAGGGCAATCTCATATCCGTCGACTCGAATCCTCAGCAAGTATTCGTTGAGGTCGATTTCGGCACTCTTATCCAGCCGTTTGGAGATTTTCTGAAAATCCGAGCGGGTTGGGTGGGGAGGGGAAATTTGAACTGAATTGCGGCCGCATAGACGTGTAAGCGTTTTGGTTTCTTGCCCTTCCAGAAAATGAAATTGATGCTGCCGACAACATCGGCACTGCTGATTGCGTGCCTTTTTGGCGGTGATGGTCTGCCAGGTCCCGGTCCAGACGTCAATCTGGAGAATCTCTTGAGGAGGAGACTCTCCAACCAAAAGTTTCAGTGCCTGGGCAACCTGAAAGGCCGCGATGACATGCACGATCGGAGCAAGGATTCCGGCGGTGTCGCAGGTTTCTGTCGTCCCCACATCCGTCGGCTGTTCAAACAGACATTGAAGACAGGCGGAACGGTTGGGCTGGAAGGCAAAGGCCACTC
>CBDUTA010000284.1:0-4922 GCA_965369785.1 uncultured bacterium | reverse complement strand
GGAAGCTATCTTGGGGTATACCCAGCACATCATGATCAATCGGTTGGGAAAAGTGGAGGTAGCTAACGTCCTTCCTCACGTCGCCTCACCGGGCTTCTGGGCCAATGGGAACGACGGCCCTTTCCTTGATTTTTATAATGTCATGATTATGCTCAACCCCCGGTTCACATCGGATCTCCTGACTCCAGGGGACAGCTGGGAGAGTGAGGAGGAAATTGAGCTGGGACTGGCAGAACCTCTTCCCTTGGCCGGACTGATGACACTTCGAACTGAACTGGAGATGACGGTCAAACAGAAGATCACCTATACCCTGCTCGATTTCGTTGAGAAGAAGGGATACCGCTGCGCCCGCATCCGTTTTGAGGCTGAATTCACAACTGATGGCGCCGTGCTCACTTCCGGTAATGGGAGGTTTGTGGAGGGAATTGGCGAAAGTTCCGGAGAACTTTGCTTTGCTCCGAAGGAAGGAATTCTGGTGTCCGCCTCCATGACCCACAACGTTTTTGAAAAGATCTCTCAGGACGGACAGATTAGACACTACCTTAGCCCCAAGGAGGTGATCAATCTGTACGCTTATGACCAGACGACTGTACCCTTGCCCTGGCGCACCGAACGGACCGTTTCACTGGAGTTGGCTGAGGCCAGGTGATCAGTGGCTAATAAAAGAGACGTCTCACTGTGGAAAGGTGACCAAAGATGATCAGCAAAAGAAGAACGCTCACAATCCTTTTTTCACTTCTTACTCTCACGGTTCTCTTGAGTGGTTTCGCCCTGGGGGCTGAGCCTTTCACTTACCAACCCTATGACGGAACCCTCCACTATAATTTGACCATTCAGAGCCATGCGCTGTTGTATATCAGCTCACCCGGGGGTTACGGGAGAGTCTTCCGAGACCATGAAGATATCCTGAGACTCAGCCAGAGGATCGAGGAGACGGGGGAAGGTCTTTTGGATATCGCTACCACCGTTGAGGAGATCAATTTACTGCCGCCTGCTCGTGGTGCTGACCCACCTGGCATGGTCTACAAAAGAAAAGACATCGTGGGCAATACCCAACACATTAAGGTCAATCGGTCAGGGAAAGTGGAGGAGGCTCGGGTCATACCACAGATGGCATCGCGGTTCTTCTGGAACAACGGGGAGGACGGCCCTCCCCTCGACTTTTATAATGTCCTGATCCTGCTCAACCCACGGTTCCCATCGGATCTCCCGGAGCCAGGGGACAGCTGGGAGACTGAGGAGGAAATAGAGCTGGAAATGGCCGATGCTCTTCCCATAGCAGGCCTGATGGAACTCGACTATGAGCTGGAGATGACAGTCCATCAAAAGATCCAATATACCTTGCTCGATTTTGTTGAGAAGAAGGGATACCGCTGTGCCCATATCCGCTTTGAAGCTCAATTCACAACAAGTGGCGGGCGGTACACTCCCAGTCATGGGAGTTATTTAGAGGGCAACGGGGAAAGTTCCGGCGAGCTTTGCTTTGCTCCGAAGGAAGGAATTCTGGTATCCGCTTCCATGACTCACAATGCTTCTGAGAAAAAGTCCGAAGACGGGCTTATTCGACGTTTCATCACTCCCAGGGAGATGGTTTGGTTGGAAGCCTTTGACCAGACCACGGTTCCCTTGCCCTGGCGTAGCGAACGGATCGTTTCCCTCGAACTGGTTGAGAACCAATGAGCAAGAAGAGTGGGTTTGGCTTCTTGACCTGGATGATTGCTGCAGTGCTGCTCATTGTTGTCTTTGTTCTGATCGAGAAACCGACGACGGTGAGCGCACAGGACGAAGCCAATATCATTCGAGCTTATCAACTCAAAAGGTTCTCCTTCGACATTCAAAACGGGTCGATCCGCTTCTCCCATGGCAACCACCGCAGTCGTGATCGCTGGTTTAGAGCTTACTTTGGGACCGGATACAGTGACTGTTCCAACTGTCACCATCTGGAATTTCCTGAACCCGAAGAGGCGACAAGAGTGGATTTCGTCGCCGAGATTCGAAAGCACGACAAGGACCCAATTCCTTACGGAATTCAGGAGGAAACCTGCCTGAGCTGCCACAATAACATCACGGCTCCCAACGAGTGTCAGTGGTGTCACGTGCCCGGTAGTCCGCCTCTCCAGGGCAAAGAATCGGCACAGCTGGGAGAGCAGGAGGAACAAGTCGATCCCATCATCCCCGATTACAACGAAAATTTTCAGAGAGATGTGGACACGATCCGGGATTACAAGGAAAAGAGATGGTTTTTCGATATTCAAAATAACACCATTCGCTTTTCCCATGGCAATCACAGCACTCGGGATCGATGGTTCCAGGCTAATTTCGGTACCGGGTATCAAGACTGCGGGAACTGTCATAACCTGGGGCTTCCCTATGCGACTGAAGAGGGAATGGTGTTAGAAGACGGGGAGCATCTGAACAGCGTAGAGGATATCCGGGATTATGAGGACGATATCTATCCCTTTGGCATTATGATGGCTCGCTGTTTTGAGACCTGTCATAACGGTCGTACGGCACCCAATGACTGCATGAATTGCCACCTGCCTGGAAGTCGGGCCCTCAGCGAGGGAGCTGCGGCACTCAGCGACGAGATGCAGACCCTCGTTGCCCAGTCAAAACGGGGGATAGCTGGAGACCTTCAAGCTCTTGGAGAGCAAATCTACAAGCAAAGAAATTGCAACCTATGCCATGTTCTCAATCAGGTGGGTGCTCCGATAGCGTCCAACTTGAGCGACATCGCAACTCGTCGCGATCTGAAGTGGCTAGGGGAATTTCTGAAAAACCATCAGGAGCCAGAATCCCAATCAACCCTACCGAGATTGAAGTTATCCGATCAGGAGGCCCACAGTTTGGCTGAATACCTAACCGCTGAACGCTAACCGCTAAACGCGGCAAGCGTTCAGCGGAAATCACAAATTTCAAATTCAAAACGAATTCTTTTTTTTGGGGGCGCGGAACGCGCGCGACAGCACGAAGGCACGAAAGCACGCCGTCACGAAGTGACGGTGCGCGCTGTGGGTTAGCCGGCTCTCAGAAAATCTTGAGAGAGGGCGCCGATTCCTCTGGCTTTTTTTCTAAGGAGTCGAGGTACCGGATGATAAGCCAACTCATGAACTCCGAGGGAACCGCTCAAAACTCCTGCTCCGATCATGAGTAGAACACACTCCCAGGCCAAATCCTCCGCGTCAACCGATTCCTGGACAGATCCTTCCCGCTGGCTTCGCACGATTGCATCCTGGAACAGGGCACTTAATTCCTTGAAGTAGTCTCTGGATACTTCTTTGAGTGACGGGGGTACGCTCGTGTTATTGAGCAGCAAAGCACTACAGGCACACAGTCCATCACCAGGATGCTCGGAAGAAAGCTTTTGAAGGTATTCGCCTATGGAATCGAGGGCACTCGGAAAATCGGTGGGATATCGGTCGATCATGGCCCGGAAACGAGTGAGTCGATCCTCGACAAACGCTTCAAGAGCTACTTGGGCCAAGTTCTTCTTGCTTGAAAAGTGGTGATGAATGTTGGCTCGAGTAACTCCCAAGGCCGAGGCAATGGCACCGAAATGGAGCTCCTCGTATCCACCACTCTTGAGTTGATAAACGGCTAAGGCGACAATCTGCGCTTGGGTTCCCACGACCCTCCTCTTAAGAGGACATTATATCTCCTGCGGCTGACAACGGACCGACCGCTGACCGTGGTCAGCGGAAATTCCAATTTCCAAATCTCAAATCCTAAACAAATTCCAAATTCCAAACCGGACCTGGAACCTGGAACGCGCGCGAAGTGCGCACGAAAGCACGAACTCACGAGCTCACGACCGCGCTCAAATCGTGCAAAGCGCGTATCGAGTGCGACGGCAGCGAAAACGACACAACAACATAAGTTTGTTGTTGTGTCGGTTTCGCTGCCTGTACCCCGGTTAGAGCCCCCGATTAACATAAGTATGTTAATCTAGAGAAATGGCGGAGAAGAAACATCGGACCACCCTCTATCTGGATAAACACATTATGAAAGAGATCAAAATGTGGGCGGTTCGGGAAAGCCGGTCTGTGAGTCAGATTGTGGAGCGACTACTCACCGAATATCTGCTCGCCAAGAAGGCTGGGTTTGACGACCCGGATGAAGATACGGGAGATGGCTCCCAGACCATCGCCGATGTGGAATCTATTTTCGGGACTCCCACCAGTAAAGAGACCTTTGGCGACAGGGTGATCTACAATTACCAGGACATGACCGTGGAGTTCGTCAACGGAAGAGTTTCTGACATCAAGTTTTCCTCGCCCGGAAGCTAGCCACTGAACGCGGACCGCTGACCGTGGTCAGCGGAAATTCCAAATTCAAAATTCAAAACCTAGAACCTGGAACGCGCGCTCCGACAGCACGAACGCACGAAGTGTGCGCGCGGGAGTGCGCTCATGTTACGATATCCATTCGCATCTGGAGGATCAGATTGAACAAAGTTCAGTTCTTCAAACAATTTATTCGCTACCCTGGCGCCACCTGTGCCGTCACAGAGAGTAGTGGAGAACTGGCCGATTTGATTACGGATACTGCCGAGCTCTCCAAGGCTTCGATGGTCGTCGAATTCGGACCCGGTACCGGGGTCTTTACCGAGAAAATCCTGGAGAAGACTTCCGACAGCACCCGGGCCTTTGCACTGGATGTCAACGCAGATTTCGTTCAGGCCACTCAAAGGCGCTGCCCTCAGGCCGTGGTTTACCGCGATTCCGCCGTTAACGTGGCCCAGTACCTCAAGGAGTTCGGAGTGGAAAAATGTGATCGGATTATCTGCGGATTACCCTGGGCTTGTTTCCCCAAGGAGCTGCAGGATCAACTACTGGACACCATTGAAGAGGTCCTGGAGCCGGGAGGGAAATTATTGACCTTCGCCTATGTGCACGGACTCTTCCTGCCCGCAGGGAGGAGGT
>CBDUTA010000283.1:0-4924 GCA_965369785.1 uncultured bacterium | reverse complement strand
TGGAAGGGCAATCTTCGCGTGGTTCAACGCTTGATCGATTGCTCTCCGATTGGATTTTTATTCTCTCCCTGATCTGTCCGAGATAGCGCTTCTAATGGAACATTTTGACCTGTTTGTCATCGGTACGGGACCTGCCGGACAGAAAGCTGCCATACAGGCAGCCAAGTTGGATAAGAAGGTGGGGATTTGCGATCGGCGGGAGTTGGTGGGAGGGGTGTGCATCAACACGGGAACCATTCCCTCCAAGACCTTTCGAGAGGCCGTTCTCTATTTAACCGGTCGGAGGCAGCGAACCATCTACGGCCGTTCCTATTCAGTGAAAGAGGAGATTATGATGTCGGATCTTCTCTTTCGCTGCCAGCACGTGATCCGGCGAGAAGTCGAGGTGATTCATCATCAATTAAGCCGCAACGGGATCACGCTGATTGACGGAGAGGCTTCATTTGTGGATCCCCATACGCTCATCATTAAGGGTCAGGACGGAGAGACCGAGATCGGAGCGGATCATCTCGTCATCGCTTCGGGTACTGTTCCGAGCCAACCTGAAGGGGTGGACGTGGATCAGGAGACGGTGATCACCTCCGATATGATTATGAGCGTTAAGCGGATCCCTCAAACCATGACCGTTGTGGGAGCGGGCGTCATCGGGGCCGAGTATGCGTCGATCTTTGCCGCCCTTGGTGTGGAGGTGACTTTGATCGACAAGCAGCGGCAGCTGCTCGAGTTTGTGGATGTGGAGATTATGGAGTCCCTCAAGTATCAGATGAGGAACATGGATTGCATCTTTCGGTTGGGCGAGGAAGTGGCCTCGGTGACGATTGAAAAACCGAGGCGGGCGGTGGCAATTTTGAAGTCGGGGAAGAAGATTATCTCCGAACTGCTTCTTTATTCCATTGGTAGAATCGGGGCAACTCCGGCATTGAATCTGAAAGCGGCGGGGTTGATGGCCGACCAACGAGGCCGCTTGAAGGTCGATGAGAGGTACCAAACCGAGCAGCCTCATATTTTTGCAGCCGGAGATGTGATTGGTTTCCCGGCTTTGGCCTCGACCTCTATGGAGCAGGGCCGGATTGCGGCTTGTAACGCCTTTGGAGCACCCGTGATCTCCATGCCCGATCTCTTTCCCTACGGGATCTATACCGTCCCGGAGATCTCGATGGTGGGTAAGTCAGAAAGGGAGCTGACCGAAGAGGAAATTCCCTACGAAGTGGGTATTGCCCGTTACCGGGAGATCGCCCGTGGTGTGATGTTGGGGGACGACTCGGGTCTTCTCAAGCTGCTCTTTCATCGAGAAACCCGAAAAATACTCGGTGTCCACATCATCGGGACTTCCGCGACGGAACTGATCCATATTGGGCAGGCCGTCATCGGTATGGGGGGAACCATCGATTACTTCGTCAATACCGTCTTCAACTATCCTACCTTTGCAGAATGTTACAAGGTGGCTGCTTTGGATGGCTACAACAAGGTCGGTCCTGCCGAAGGAGGAGTGCCTTCTCCCGGGAGTGGGCTCACCGGCTGACCGCCTGACCCCAGCGGGAATTCTGGGACAGGCCCAGAATTTTGGCATAAGTCGCTGATTTCAAAGGAGATTTTTTGGGGCTGGCACCAAAAGCCACCGACAACAGCACGAACGCACGGAGGCGCGCGGAGCGCGCTCCGAGGAGATGTTACAATAGATACATGGTCAATACTCCTGAAACCTCCAGAGCCAGGATGGACTCCGAGCGAGGTCTTGGCTTTATTTCCGTTATCGTGACCCTGCTGATCATTGGGGCCCTCTACTACGGCTATCTCGGTCAGTACGGAATGAGTGAGGAGCTCACCCGGGGCGGTGTTGTCAAGACGGCCGGACAGGCCATTGCCTGCCAAATGAACCGTCAGGCCATCGAACGAGCCATCCTGACCTGGACCATGAGCCATCCGGACAAACAACCTACCCTGAAGGATCTGGAAAACGACGGAATTTCCATCAATCGCTGCCCGGAAGGTGGTCGCTTCAAGGTGGAGGGGAAAAAGGTCTCCTGTTCACTCCACTCCGGCTAACCTTTAATCTTTCTCTCGAAGCCCTTTTCGTATGATCTTTCCCGTTACTGTCTTGGGGAACTCGTCAATGAATTCGACTTCCTTGGGGACCTTATAGGGAGCGATCAGTTCACGAGTCATCTGCCGGAGCTCTTCTCCCAGTTCTTCCGAAGGGGTTTGGCCGGGTCGAAGGACAACGAAGGCTTTGACCAGCTGGCCTAAAATCGGATCCTTTTTCCCCACCACCGCCGCTTCAAGCACAGATTCGTGTTCCTGCAAGGTATCCTCGACTTCCTTCGGACTGATCAAGTAGCCTCGACTCTTGATCAGATCATCAGATCGTGAAACAAACCAGAAGAAACCCTCCTCGTCGATGTAGGACATATCACCCGTGAGGTACCAGCCCTTAGTAAATCTGGATTTCCACATTTCTTCCTGATTTTCGTAGCGTAGGGCCAGGCCCGGATGGTCTGCACTGATGGCAAGATACCCGACTTCACCCCTTTCAATTTCATTTCCCTCTTCATCGACTACGGTCACAGGCGGAACTCCAGCGAAGGGCTTTCCCATTGAGCTGAGTTTGACCACACCGGGTCTGGTGCAACAAAAGATGTGGATTTCCGTTTGACCCATGGAATCGTAGATTTCACTGTTAAACCGTTTTTCCCAGGTTTTGAAAACATTAGGGGGAAGTGTTTCTCCGGAGCTCAATCCCATCTTCAGGGAGGAACAGTCCCATCGTTTCTCCGCATCCTCTACCAGAAGCATCCGTTTGAAGATGGTGGGATTTCCAATGAAATGGGTGGCGCTATATTTTTCGATGTACTCAAAAGTTCTCTCCGTATCAAACCTCCCCTGATAGACGCCCACGGTGGCACCACAGTAGAAGGGATAAAAGAAATTGCAACCAAAGGGATACATCCAGTTGATTTCGGAGACCGACAGCGTCACGTCTCCAGGCTGGAGCTGCATTTCAGCCCTGGCGATCGGTTCACCGGTGGCAATGAGCCAGCTATGGGCGTGAACAATTCCTTTGGGGGCCGACGTTGTCCCTGATGTGTAAAGCATAAATGCTTCGTCGCTGCTTTCGGTGTCCGCACACGTTAGCTCAGTGGAAGCATCCTGGATCAGCTCTTGGAAAGAAATACCATGGTTGCCGCCTTCACCGATGACAAAGATATTTTTGAGCGGTTCGCTTTTAACTTCATCAAAGACAGAAAGGCTTTCCGAATGGACAATGGCAGCCACGGCCTGAGTGTCATCCAGAATATGTTGGACTTCCCTGGCGCCAAACAAACTGCTGGTCGGAACGGGTACGGCTCCTATCTTCATGCAGGCCAGGATAGAAAAATAAAGTTCGAGGCAGTTCTGCGATCTCAGTAGGACTCGATTGCCCTGAGTAATCCCCATACTCAGCAGGGCATTGCCGATTCGGTTGACCGAGTCTTGAAGTTCCCTCCAACTTACTTTTCTGTCATCGAAAAGCAGCGCCGGATTGTCGCGATCAGGGCCTTCGGCCCACTGATCACAGGCAAGCTGAGCCATATTCGTCTTCTCAGGAATGGAAAGCTCTTGAATCTCACTCATCGTCAATCCTCCTTAGCAGATTTTAGAATGTAGAGTAAGGAGCTACGTGTGTCAACGGTGCGTGCTCCCGCACGCGTTCGAAGTCCCAGTTTTGAATTTGGGATTTGGAATTTCCGCAGACCGGGGTCAGCGGTCAGCGGTCAGGTGTCAATTTATGTATAATCCCCGCTAAGAAATGGCCAAAGATTTGAGAGGTTTTCTCACCGAGTATGAACGAGAAAATCCGAAAGAGTTTTGCAGGATCAAGAAGGAAGTGGACCCCAAGTATGAGGTTGCGGGGATACTGACCAAGCTTGAACAGATGCGTAAGCTTCCTATTCTGCTTTACGAAAAGGTGAAGGGCTCCTCCTTTCCCGTGGTAACCAACGTCCATTCGACAAAAAAGAAGATTGCGGCAAGTATTGGTGTTGATCCCACAAAATTCAGAGCCAAGTACCTGGCGGCTATTGAAAATCAGGTTCCTCCCAAGATGGTGACCGATGGACCCGTTATGGGAGAGACCATCGGCGAAGATGATTTGGATCTCAAGGACCTGCCCTTGATGACCTATCACGAAGGTGATGCGGCCCCCTATATCACTGCTGGAATGGTATTGGGAAAAGATCCCGAGACGGGACAGGTCAATGCCAGCTTTAACCGGTTGATGTATCAAAGTAGAAATAAAGCGGGAATCTTCATGACCGTAGGTAAGCATCTCCATGAGATGTATTCCCAGATGGAAGATCAGGGAAAGCCTTTTCCCATCAGTATTTCCATAGGCAATCATCCGGCTTGGGCCCTGGGGGCCCTGCACATCGGACCCTACGGGGACAATGAACTGGGGATCATCGGAGGTCTTTTGGAAAGCCCCGTGGAGATGATCGAGGGGGAACTGCCGGGCACGGTCTTTCCCGCCGATGCTGAGATTGTTCTGGAGGCGGTGATTGAACCTCACGTCAGGGAAGAGGAAGGTCCCTTTTGCGAATTTTCCGGGTATGCTACGGGAAAAGGACTCAGGCCCGTGGTGACCGTGAAATCTGTCCATTTAAGGGAAAATGCTATTTATCAAGACATTTGCGGAGGACAGCATCGGGAGCATCTGGTGATGGCCACCATCCCCATGGAAGCAAATTTCTATAGAACGATTCAGGGCGTTGTGCCCACCCTTGTGGATATTCATGTTCCTGCGCCCTTTACCCTGATTATTTCGATCAAGAAGAGATTCGCGGGACAGGCCCAATCGGCCATTCTTGCCGCCTTCTCTTGTGACGTCTACTTAAAGCACGTCATTGTGGTGGATGAAGATGTCCAGATCACCAATCTTCAGGAGGTC
>CBDUTA010000282.1:0-4949 GCA_965369785.1 uncultured bacterium | reverse complement strand
GTTGTCAATGGTAATCGGGGTCAATCCGATATTGTTGGGGTCGTTTCCCGCCTGGCGGAGAAAGGACTGGATCTGATTCATGGCAACCCGGCCCGCCTGACTGGCCTGCACCAGGGCATGCTGGCTCGTGTAAAGCTTCTGACTCTGATAAAACGTGCTCATGATCGCTCCCAAAAGGACGAGGAGTACGACGATGGCGATCAGAGCTTCTATAGAAGTAAAGCCTCGAGTCTTCCTATCAGAACTTGTAATCTTTGGATTCTGATGCTGGATGCTCATTTTCTGATCCTTCCGATCACACATGCCGCCCTCTACTGAGAAAAGACGGCAGTCATATTCATCGTCTTGCTTTCGAAATCATTGACCAACAGAGGAACAACGGAAGCCGTCACCGTTTTGGAGGGACCGTTTACATTCACGGTCCAGGTGACTTCGAAATTCCGGTCCCCGCTGGCGCTGCCTGCGGGTGATTGCAACGTAAAGGTCTCCGGTCCGTGGTTTCCAGCTGTCAGATCGGTTGAGACGATGCCGTACTCCCACTCGTTGTTGTATTCCGTCTGCAGCCGTTCCAGTTTTTCCTGACCCACCACCACGGCCATGGTGTTATTGCGGGCAAAGCTGTTTTGACGGACGGAGACACCGAACAACTGGATGACTCCCAGCATGGTGATGGCTAGAAAACCCAGAGCGATCATACACTCGATTAAGGAAAACCCCTTTTGTGAAGACTTCTTGATTTTTTTCATGGTTTTATCCAATCGTGACCTTGCCACTGGCTGTTACCGTAATGGACTTGGAAGTACCGAATTCGTTCTGAATCTCGATGGTCTCGCCGCGAGCCAGACCTCGACCGTAAAAGAGAATGGTCGAACTAGGGACGCTGCTAAAAGTAATTCCTGAGTCCAGGAATTTTTCCATCCGAGGAGCATTGTTGGCATCGTTCAGATCGGTAATCTGGATGGTGTTGTTGACGGCGTCCAGTGTGACCTGGTGAACCGAGGCTCTGGAGATGGCCATGGTCCGGCCGGAATTCAATTCTATGGCCACCAGATTAGCGGAAGAAACGAGCCGATAGTCCGCCATGGACTGTCTCAGTTGGGGGACCGCCATGGTGGTGACGATGGAGACAACGCTCACCAGTATCATCAATTCAAAAAGGGTGAATCCCCGGTTGGACAATCGTTTCAAGGCGTTCTGCTTCAATGTTTTCATCTCGATAATCTCCTCTCCGCTTGACGCTGATTTCTTCAGTGTGCGGACTTGAAAGGGCTCATTAGCGTGGGTTTAAATGAGCGATTTGAACCTATGTTACCCGGTGCAGTGCTCCCTATCTGGTGACGACGGTCACTGGGTGGGGGTTTAGGAGAGGGCCCGCAGGCTGAAGCCTGCGGCTCTGACTGCGAATTAGCGAGGCATATCAGAGCCGTGGGCTTCAGCCCACGGGCCAAGTCGGCTAGTACGGTTCTAACTCGCGGGTGCTTTCGCGCCAGTTCAGGACCCTCATGGGCAGCAGATCGGTGGCCAGGGAGATGGCCTGGGCGCTGTAAAGGAAATTGCTGTTGCCATTAAAGCGTATTGCGGGAATTCCATAGCCGTAAGTTCCATTCCCGTAATCGATGATATTAGCGGCAAAGGTTCCGCCGATGAGACTCTTATTGGCTCCGCTCATCTCCAGGTTTCCTCCCAGTACGAAAACCAGGCCGACGAAGTTGAAGGCCCCATTGTAGTCGAGAGTCCCCTTAACCACCATCAGTCCTGCACCTGAGCCGTTTCCGCCCAATCGTGCATTGCCGTCAATGAAGGTGATTTCAGGACTGGCCGGAGCGCCCCAGGTCACGCTGTTATAGTTTCCCCCGGGAAGGTTGTTGTCGGCGAAAGCAGCCAGCTGATTCACGAAGGCCATGAGCCAATTGGGATCGAAGATATTGGCAGCGTCGGGGTCGGAACTGGCCAGGACGTCATCCGTGGAGTCTTTCAGAGAGGGAAGGGGACCAAAATCGCCGTTCTCCCCCACCAGGTTGTCCATTTGCATTCCTGCCAGCGATGTAAAGGCTGAGGCCGCAGAGACTGCCGCGTTGCCCGCACCGGGATTGTGATTCATGAGGCCCAGGCCCGGTTTTGGGGCGCCGGCGATGAGATTTCCTCCCAGGTCATGGTGGCGTCCGTCCAGGTCAAAACTATTACCGTTATAGGTGATGTCAACGTTGGGTCCATAGACGGTAAAGGCCTCATCGAAGTTCAGGGTCGTATCTCGCCTCAAAGTGGTCTCAATGGTGGCGATGGCATTGTGAGTGTGGGTGCCGTAAACACTTCCTTCAGCGGCAGATCCGCGATGAACTCCCATGACTCGTAGAATGACTACGCTGTCGCTGTCCACAAATGGGTCACCGTCTCCATCATCGTTATCGGTCACTCTGGCGAAGTAGCGCCCCGTGCCTATAGGGGCCCCGTCAGGAGGAGTCAGAAGGCCATTGATGGTGCGGGTCCCGATGGGAGCAGGAGGACTTGCATAGTCGATCTGTATGGCCTCAACCGGAGAGAGGGGATTTCGATTGAAGTACCCCAGCTCCGTCGTCCCTGTTGGAACGGGAAAATTCAGATACTGGTTCACATCGGTGGCGGTGGCGAGAAGAGTGGTTAGATTATTTCCCCTGAAGATGGCCTGGGTCAGGTTATAGCCCCCATCGGCGATGAGCAGGGCCTTCTCGCGAGCTTCGAATTCAGTGCTGGTGCGGAACTCGGTCATGCTGGAGAAAGTCAGGGAAAGGCCCAAAATCATGAAGAGAGTGGAGCAGATGACCACAAACAGCAGAGCCATGCCTCGCTCGTCGTTTCGGACGGTCGGCGTCTTCCTACTGGGTGATGGTGTAGTAGGGTGCATGATGATACCTCGTCGAACTCTGGCCATTCCTTGCGCTAAGAAAACTTATGGGGTGACTTGACTTGATCGTACCTCTGCCCATATTCAGTGGCGGTGATGGGGGTCACTGTCACGTTCCTAACTGGGCGTGAAGAGGGTTGTCGTAGGGGTGAGCCGTTATTCTCCGGCGTCTTCGAGAAAGGCCCGTAATCTCCGACTGCGTGAGGGATGGCGCAGCTTACACAGTGCCTTGGATTCAATCTGGCGAATACGCTCTCGAGTGATGGAGAACCTGCGCCCCACTTCTTCCAGGGTGTGTTCGCTGCCATCCTCAATGCCAAAGCGCATACGGATGATCTGTTCCTCTTGGGTGGTCAAGGTCTCCAAAACGGCTGCTGTCTGATCCTTTAGATTGCCATCGATCCCGGCCTGGGCGGGAGAGACGACGTCCCTGTCTTCGATGAAATCGGCCAGATGGCTTCCTTCTTCCTCTCCCATCGGAGTCTCGAGGGAGATGGGTTCCTGGGTGAGCTTGAGAATTTCCCGAACCTTGTTTACGGGCATGTCTATCTGCTGAGCGAGTTCTTCGCTGGTCGGCTCCCGACCGAATTCCTGGACGAAGCTCCGTGAAGCCTGCACCAGCTTGCTGATCAATTCGATCATGTGAACGGGAATACGGATGGTCCGGGCCTGCTCAGCAATGGCTCGAGTGATGGCTCGGCGAATCCACCAGTGAGCATAAGTGGAAAACTTATATCCTCTCTGGTATTGGAATTTGTCGACTGCTTTCATCAGGCCGATGTTCCCTTCCTGGATCAGGTCCAAGAGTTGCAGGCCCCGGCTGGTATATCTCTTGGCGATGGAGACGACCAGGCGTAAATTGGCCTCCACCAGTTCCTTCTTGGCTTTCTGCATCTCCTTTTTCCCTCGCCGAATGACGGCCAGAGTTCGCTTCAATTCGGAAGGTGTGGCCAGGAGTTTGTCTTGAGTCTCCTTCTGCTTCAGTGCACTCTTGATTTTACGGACCAGGTGATTCTGAATAGCTGCTTTCAAATCGAGATCTCTAATGTGTTGTGCAATGTTAAGGCGATGACGGGCCAACTCCCAGTGCCGTTTTCTTGCCTGGGTACTATTTTTCTTGGCCTTGTCGAGTTGACCTTGAATTCGAAAGGTTTGTTCCTCCAGTTGGGTGATCTCATCGATGCGCTGGAGAATCTCCTGGCGGCGACTTTCGAGAATCTCCTGGGTCAGTTCCTCCTCAGTGAAATTCACCAGCTTCTTGATTTCCAGCTCACCCCGTTCCAGCGGTTCTCGAAAGCGAAGGAGTCCATCGACCACCACGGGGGATCGAGATAAGGCCTTCAAGACGGTTTTTTGTCCCTTTTCGATGCGTTTAGCAATGTCAACTTCGCCTTCCCGGCTCAGGAGGGACACCGTGCCCATTTCTTTGAGGTACATGCGAACGGGGTCCTTGCTTTTCTGCGGGTGCCCAGTCGATCCGTTTTTCTTGGAACTCTTTTTCTTTGGGGTCGTCTTCCGGCGGGTTTTCTTGGGGAACGCTTCAAGCTGATTCTGGGAAGGAATCATGGCGATCGCGGTGTCTTTGGAAACCTTCAGAATTCTCCTGTTCCCGTTTTGTGAACCGTGGGCATCCTCGAGAGGGGACTCATGGACTTTTTCGCGGCACACATTGGCCTTCTTCTTGCCAGTTTTAATCAATTCCTCACCCCAACCAAACTGTTGACTTGAACAAACTTGTTCTTAGTAGGCAATTTCCATTCCAGAAGGGGAAGTATAGGGAGCACATCGGTGCAACGCCTGTATTGACAAGGCTTACAACGGAATCAGGAGGCTACGACTGGAAGTGGAAGTACATCGATTGCTCCAACCCATGACAACCCCAGTTGACGTAGGATTCCCGCTGTCTAGAGATAAGAACAAGGGGTAGAAGGTGTTAGCGGGTCCTTAGGAGGGAAGGGAGCATTTGTCAACAGACCTTGACAGGGTTTAGCCGGGACCAAACACCTGACCACCTGACCGCCTGACCGCCTGACCCACACGAAAGCACGAAAGCACGAAGCGCTTAGGA
>CBDUTA010000281.1:0-4982 GCA_965369785.1 uncultured bacterium | reverse complement strand
AGAAAGCGGGCAACCTGTCTTTTTGAGGGTGAGTTCCAGAGAGGACGAAAGACGTAGAAACCAAACAAGAGCAGTGCGCCCAAAAATATACCCGTCCGGGTCAGCAACAGCGCGCCATCGGAAAAGTTATTGCGGGCCAGAACAATAGTGGAAAGAAAGGATCCCAGTAAAAGAAAAGCGATCAAAATGGCGGATCCCTTGACGAGACGCTCCAGTTGCAGCTTTCCCTTGGTACGGCTGATCGTTTTGAGGAAGGGGCTTTTCATGGTCCGATCACCTCTACTTCTATTATACCTCTAGCCCGGATGATGCGTAGTTCGGGCTACCTGTCACAATCGCGATTCTCCCTGCAGAACGGCTTGAGAAGGAGTCCGGTTGGCCACCAGCCACTCGGCCATGAAAACTGCCACTGCCACCAATAGGAAAAGCCACCACAACGATTGTTGTCGGTCCTTTTCCTGGGCCGATTGTTCGAACCCGACTTCATCCACGCGGGCTTCCAGGGGAACGAAAACTGCCTGAAACTCCTCGAGGGCCACCGTACTCAGGTCCGATTCATGGGGTGGAGTGTTCACGGCAACCCAGTCGGTCTTCTTGTTGCTCCGTACTTCGTAGTGACCCGGCATCTTCAATGGGATAAAACCGGGTTTTTCCTCGTCTAGGCCAAGGACTCTTTGGCCCCTTGGATCGATCAAGTTCCAGGTTCCCGAAGTGCCCGAGGAATCGCTGGATGAATCAACGGTCAAAACTTGATTGATCTGAAGTGCCGCAGGAGTGCTCTGCCATCGGCCAGCGTATTGAGCCATGCGGTACCAGAAGGGAACATAGGCACTGCGTAGTGGGAAATCCGTCCAGATGGGATCCAGCGAAGAGGCAAAGACCAATACCCTTCCTTCTCCCACGGAATGTTCAACCAGAGCCGGGTCCCCTTCGTTGAAGCGGGCCAGAACAGTGGCCTCCGATTTCGGAGTCAGCTGCCAATAGCTGTAAAATTGGGTGCTGGCGATGGCTGCTTTGTGCACATCCTGAAAAATCCAGAAGATGGGATGTTCCCAGTTGACCTGGGTAATGGAAGTGAAGGGTTTGCTTTCTTTGCGAACGAAGTTGCGCTCAATCAATTCCACGGGAAGGAATGTGCCCCATTGGCGGTTGTAGGCCTGTGCCAGAACCCGGTTGCTCAGGACCACGATCAGACCTCCTCCACTTTCAACGTAGGATTTGAAGAGAGAAAGCCTGGGCGGTTGACGCAGGTCATTGAGTACCACCAAAGGAGTGTCTAAAGAATTGAGTTGGTCGGGGCCCGGAGCAACCGACATCTGGACGGCAAAGGGCAGGTTCTCTCCAGCCGAAAGAGCACTCTCGAGATAAAAAGCTGAAGAAGCCTGTCGATCCTGAAGCACCAGGATGCGGCGAGGTTCTTGTTTCTCAACAACGAAGTAGTAGACGTTATCTTCGGGAAGCTCATCGGTTGGCTCGATGACGATCTTTCCTCGCGAAATACCCTCTTCCAAATCGAAAGGTTTGAAGGTCAGATTCACCGTGCCTTCACTGCCCGTGTCAAAGGTTGTTCGATCAATCAGGTTTCCTTCCACAAAGAGTTGGGCTTCGCCTTTTTCCGGTTGCTGGGGATTGCCGCTCACTCGAGCCAGGATCGTGTGCGGATACCGGTCGGTGAAAACGGCCCTCTCCACTCGGACCTCTTCAACGAAGAGATTGGGAGTCTCACGGCCCACGTTTTCGATCTCAACGGAAATGTTTCCAGGAACTCGCCAACCCGCGCTGGCCGCCATTCCGGCCTGCTGCAGATCGGTGATCAGATAGATGTCCTTTTTGCTGTTGCGGGACGCTTCCAGCTGATCCACCGCAACCCTGAGGGCTTCCAAGTAGGAAGTCGATTCGAAGGAGGGGGTGGTGCGCTGTCGCAGAATCTCTCGCAGCTGTTGGGGGGATTCTTCCCACTGGGAAAGAACCTCGGCGGATTCCCCGAACTGGATGATTAAAGCCTCGTCAGCCTGGCCCAGAGATTGAATCTTCTGCTCGGCTGCCTGCAGGGCCGCGTCCCAAATGGGCTGGGGAGTCATGCTCAGAGAATGATCGATGAGAATCACGACCGAACGGGCCAGCAAAGGATTGACCTGATTTAACCACGCTCCCGTGACGACCGGGCGCCCAAAGGCAAGAACCAGAAGGAGAATGCCCAGGCAGCGCAGGAAGAGCAGGAAGAGGTGAGTCAGACGTCGCCGTCGCAGCTCCTTGAAGGGGATCTTACGTATGAACATCAGGGAGGCAAAGGGCGTGCGCTTGGTTCTCTCTCTGTGGACCAGATGTAAGAAAATGGGGACCCCGATGGCAAGAGCACCGATCAAAAATAATGGGGCTAGAAACTGCATTATGTTCAGTAAACGTTCAGCTTTCTAAAACCGTTTCTCCCGGACCGACAGATATCGATGCAGCGCCTGGTCCAGGGGTTTTTCCGTATTCAGAAGCTCATAATCAATGTAAATGTTTCGACACTCCCGGCGCAGTTCTTCGATGTGTTTCTTGAGCAGAGAAAAATAACTACTGCGAGAGTGTTCCGGAACATAGGAGAGGTGTTCCTGAGTTTCCATATCTTCTAAAGTGGAAATATCCTCGAAGGGCATTTCCAGTTCGACAGGATCCAGCACGTGAAACAGGATGAGATCGTTACCGCGATGGTAGAAAAAGCGCAGAGTCTTGGCGATTTTTTCGACATCCTGATAGAAGTCGCTGATCAAAACCACCACCGCCCGTCGCCGGATCAGGTGAGCGAGTTTTTCCAAGGCCCCGCTGATATCCGTTTCTCCCGTTACCTCGAGACCCTCCAGGTGGTGCAAAAGGGTAAAGAAGTGTCCTCGTCGTGTCCGAGGTGGAACCTGACTGACCACATCGGAGTCGAATGAAATCAGGCCGGCTGCATCTTTCTGGCGCATGGCCAGGTAGGCCAGGGCGGCAGCCAGGTAGCGGGCATAATCGAGCTTGGATACTTTGTGACTGCTGAAGGCCATGCTTTTGCTGACATCTATCAAAATGTACAATTGAGTGTTGGTGTCTCCCTCGTACTTTTTGACATAAAAGCGATCGGTTCTGGCATAGACCATCCAGTCCACGAGTCGAGGGTCATCCCCTGGCGCGTATTCTCGATATTCTGCAAAATCCAGACTAAAACCGTGATAGGGAGAGTGATGCAGGCCGGTCAGGAATCCTTCCACCACGGTCTTGGCGATCAACTGCAGATCTCTGATGCGAGACAGCACCTGGGGATCGATGAATCGGTTGGATTCTGCTGTTCTGATCATCTCACAGTCCCGATTGCGGAGGGACAACGGCTTTCAGCAGTCGTTCGACGATATCCTCTGGCGTGATTCCCTCTGATTCGGCATGAAAGTTGGTCAGTATGCGATGACGCAAAACGGGCTTGGCCAGAGCTTGGATGTCTTGGGTGGAAACGGTGTAGCGCCCCTTCAAAAGGGCTCGTACCTTTGCTCCCAGGACCATGAATTGAGAGGCCCGCAAGCTGGCACCGTACCTCACCCACTCGTTGATGAAGTCCTGCTTTGCCTCACCGGGTCGAGTGCTGCCTGTGAGTTGTACCGCGTAACGCACGATGTCTTCGTTGGCTGGAATTTTTTTCACAAGTTCCTGATAGCGGAGGATATCTTTGCCCGAGACCACCTGGGAAATCTCCTCTGCCGGTCCACCCGTTGTCTTCTTGACTACCTGCATCTCCTCGGCCTCGGGAAGATAATCAATCATGATGTTGAACATGAACCGGTCGAGTTGGGCTTCAGGCAGCGGATAGGTGCCCTCCAGTTCAATGGGGTTCTGAGTGGCCAGGACGAAGAAGGGTGGATCCAGCTTGTAAGTGATTCCCCGAGTTGTGACTTCTCGTTCCTGCATCGCTTCCAGCAAAGCTGCCTGAGTCTTGGGAGGCGTACGATTGATTTCATCGGCCAGGATGACATTGGCAAAAACGGGGCCGGGAACAAATTCCAAACGGCGACGACCGGTGGCAGGATCTTCCTCGATGATCTCCGTCCCGGTAATGTCGGTGGGCATCAGATCCGGAGTAAACTGAATACGTTTGAAGGTCAGCCCCAGGGTCTGGGCCACACTGTGGACCAGGAGCGTCTTGGCCAGTCCGGGAAGTCCCGTGATGAGGCAATGTCCTCCTACATAAAGTGAGATCAAAACCTGTTCGATGACTTCGTCCTGACCGACGATGACTTTTCGCAGTTCCTGAAGGATTTTTTTCTGCGAATCCAGCATTTCCTCAACCAGTGCCTGTATGCCACCTTCTTCAGCTTGCTTTACTTCTGCCATGTCGTCTCCTTATGTCGAAATTCCAAATTCCAAATCCAAAACTCAGTGCGTTAGTCCATAAATGATGTAGTTCACTCCAAACTTGAAGGCTTCATTGGAGAGGTTGACAGGCGTGAAGGACTCATCGGCCCATTCCCAGTAGTCTCCGATGTCGTTGTTATAGTTGGCCACGGCTAAAAGCCGCTTCTGTTCATCGAACATGCCGTAAAACCTGGGCTTGCCCGGAACAGCATAGGGCGGAACCATGTCCAGTGTTTCGATGTCGTAAAAGCAGTGAAAGATCGGATCATCCAAGCTCAACTCTTGAAAGCTTCGCTCAGGCAGGACTTTCTTCATGGCATCGGTCAGGTTTTTCCATTCCTGAATTCCTCGGAAATCATCAAAGATAACAAAGCCTCCTCGAGAGAGGTAGGCTCGAAGATTGGCCGCTTCTTCATCGGTGATGTCCCAATATCCAGGCTCACTGACATAGAGAATGGGGTAATTCATGATCAGGGGATCGTCCATATCCAGGACCAGATAGGAATCAGGTGTGGTTTGCACGGATGTGACTTCCAGCAGGATCTTCAAGAAGTTCTTCTCGGCCCGAGGGTAGTCATGGGCCCAGGGCGGGGGGCCCCAACTTCCCATGCCCAAAAAGT
>CBDUTA010000280.1:0-4987 GCA_965369785.1 uncultured bacterium | reverse complement strand
GGCTTTCCCACCCGCCCCCGCGACCTGACAGTGGGCATCTATAAGGGCAGTCCCGCGCTGGAGCAAGTGTACTACCGGATTGCGGCCGGCCTGCCCGGTTCTCCCATGCCTTCTCATCTTGCTCTCTATGGAGATGATGTCTGGCATCTGGTGAACTACGTTCACGAGATGTCCAGTGAGCAACAGCGCGAGCGCATGGAGATGAAGCGCTTCCAAATTGTGGCCACCCGGACCGACGAACTCCCCGACCATCCGGATGCTCACGTCTGGCGGAGCGCGCCTGCCGTGAATCTGCACCTGATGCCTCTGTGGTGGCGCGATGATCGACCTGAGGAGGTCGCGGTTCAGGCTCTTCACGACGGGCAGGAGATCGCCATTCAGATGACCTGGCCCGACACCACCCATGATCACACAGCACTTCGTCCCCAGGACTTCCGCGATGCCGCCGCCATTGAGTTCTCCCCCGATCCGGATCCACCCTTCTTCGGTATGGGGGAAGAAGGAACTCGTGTGGCCATCTGGATGTGGAAATCGGAACGCCAGGCCGATCTGGAGCTCGCCTTCCAGGAACTGGACGAAATCTACCCGAACATTGGAATCGACTCCTATCCGAACCTGCTCCGCTCACGTCTGGAGCAGCCCACCAGACACGCCCTGACACTTGAATCGGACCCCGATTTTGTCACCGGTTGGGGAGCGGGCAACATTGTCTCTGATCCGACTCGCAACAGTGCTGCCGAGGATCTGACGGCCGAGGGATTCGGAACCTTGAAAGCACGTCCGCCCATGGATCAGAAAGTGGGGGCCACGGGTGTTTACTCTGTAGGCTCTTATCGGGTGGTCTTTCGGCGGTCCCTTTCGGGCCAAGGCAATGCTCAGATTTCTCTTGCCCCCGGTGATACTGCCTTGGTGAGCTTCGCCGTTTGGAACGGAAGTGCAGGGGATCGAGATGGCAAAAAGTCGGTCACGATTTGGCAGGAAATCTACATTTCTCCATGAAGGATAAGGAGTACAAAGCATGACGGACGAATCCACGAAATTCAACATCAATCGACGTGATTTCCTTCGCTGGGCTGGCGTGGGCGCTGGCACCGGCATACTGGGAGGAGGGCTGTCGTGTCGGCTTTTGGAACCGGTGGAGGGAGAAGATAATCCCCTCTCCCGATCGGTCTCTCGCGACTGGGAAAAGATCTATCGCGATCAGTACCGGTATGACAGCACCTTCGATTGGGTGTGCTCACCCAACGATACCCATGCCTGCCGAGTGCGTGCCTATGTCCGCAACGGCATCGTGACCCGAGCCGGTTCCACCTACGACTACCAGAAGTACACGGATCTTTACGGCAACAAGGCCACCAACAATTGGAACCCACGCCAGTGCGCTAAGGGCTACACCTTCCACCGGGTCTTGTACGGCCCTTACCGGTTGCGTCATCCCATCGTTCGAAAGGGGTGGAAGGCCTGGGTGGATGCGGGATGCCCGCAACTGACCCCCGAACTCAAGACCAAGTATCTCTTTGACGCCCGGGGTCAGGACGAGTTCATTCAGATCACCTGGGAAGATGCTTTTCGAAATATTGCGAAGACCTTGAAGGGTATCGCTGAGCGCTACAGTGGAGAGGTCGGCAAACAGAGGCTCCTGGACCAGGGATATCAGCCCGAAATGGTGGAAGCCACCGGCGGAGCCGGTACTCGCTGCATCAAAATGCGGGGAGGAATGGGCCTGCTGGGGGTCATTGGGAAGTACGGGATGTACCGGCTCAACAACACCATGGGTATACTGGATTCCATTGTCCGAGGAGTGGGACCTGAGGAAGCGCGCGGCGGGCGCAACTGGTCCAACTACACCTGGCATGGAGATCAGGCACCGGGACACCCCTGGGTCCATGGCGTGCAAACCTCCGACTGCGATTTCAACGACCTTCGCTTTTCCAAGCTCATCATCATGGACGGCAAAAACCTTGTGGAGAACAAGCTGCCCGACTCACACTGGTTCATCGAGTGCATGGAGCGCGGGGGAAAGATCGTGGTCATCGCTCCCGAGTACAGCCCTCCCGCCACCAAGGCGGACTACTGGATTCCCATACGTCCGGGCACCGACGCGGCCCTGTGGCTGGGGATCACCAAGCTGATGATTGATCGTAAAGCCTATGACGAGGACTTCGTAAAGAAGTTCACCGACTTCCCACTCTTGGTTCGAACCGACAACCTGCGCCGGCTGCGCGCCCACGAGATCTTCGACGGTTACCAAAGTGAGCTGTCCCCGGACGGACCCTCGGTGAAAATACAGGGACTGACGCCGGAGCAGCACCAGAAACTCGGCGACTATGTCATCTGGGATGAGGACACGGGCGCCCCCCGTGCCATCAACCGCGACCAAATCGGAGAGCAAATGCCTCAAAACCCAGCCCTGGAGGGAAGCTGGAACGTGCGTCTCACTACAGGCGGTACGGTTCGGGTGGCCACTCTGTGGACTCTGTATCAAACCCACCTGAGAGACTATGATCTGGACAGCGTATGCGAGATCACTCGAGCTCCTCGCCCTTTGGTGGAGCGGCTGGCCGAGGACATCGCTACCATCAAACCGGTGGCCATCCATCAGGGGGAAGGAATCAACCATTGGTTTCACGCCACAGAGATGAATCGTGCCACTTACCTGCCCTTGATGCTGACCGGGAACATCGGATTTCCCGGCGCCGGCTCACACACCTGGGCTGGAAATTACAAAGCGGGAATATTTCAAGGCTCTCCCTCGATAGGTCCCGGTTTCAAGGGCTGGGTGGCGGAAGATCCCTTTAATCCCCAGCTGGACCCGGAAGCCCACGGTCGGGATGTTCCCGTGCGGGGCACCTGCAAAGGTGAAGAACCCGCTTACTGGAATCACGGAGACATGGCCCTGATTGTGAACACCCCCAAGTTCGGGCGCAAGAATTTTACGGGCGACACCCACATGCCTACACCCACCAAGGCCATCATCTTCAACAATGTCAATTTAATCAACAATGCCAAATGGGCCTACGGGATGATCAAGAATGTCAATCCCAACATCGAGATGATCGTCTCGTTGGACATTCAGATGACGGCTTCCATTGAATATTCCGATCTGGCTCTGCCCGCCAACTCCTGGATGGAGTTTGAGGATTTGGAAGTGACCGCCAGCTGTTCCAATCCCTTTCTTCAGATCTGGAAGGGAGGCATTCCTCCTGTCTTCAACAGTAAGGATGACCTGACCATACTGGCCGGCATTGCCGAAGCTCTGGGAGAGCTGACAGGGGATCAACGGTTTACAGACTACTTCAAGTTCGAACTGGAAGGGAAACGGAGCCTCTACCTGCAAAGACTGTTGGATAGCAGCACCACCACGGCCGGCTTCAACCTGGAGGACCTCATGGCCGGTAAATATGGTCCGCCGGGAGGAGCACTCTTGAACTTCCGAACCTATCCCCGGATTCCCTTTTATGAGCAAGTGCATGACAACGAACCTTTCCTCACCGACACCGGGCGACTGCACGCCTATACCGACATTCCAGAAGCCATCGAATATGGAGAGAACTTCATTGTGCACCGTGAAGGACCGGAGGCCACTCCTTACCTTCCCAACGTCATCGTCAGCAGCAATCCGTATGTGCGTCCCGAAGATTATGGGATCTCTCGATCAGCGGAACACTGGGACGAGCGCACCATCCGCAACATCAAGATGCCCTGGTCTCAGGTTCAGAGAACCAAGAATTTTCTGTGGGAAAAAGGCTTCCAGTTCTACTGCCTGACTCCCAAGACACGCCACCGAGTGCACAGTGGCTGGTCCAACGTGGATTGGCACATGTTGTACGACTCCAACTTTGGGGACCCCTACCGACTGGACAAACGAGCTCCCTGCGTGGGGGAGCACCAGCTGCACATGAATCCCGCTACCGCGCGCGACCTGGGGATCAACGACGGCGACTACGTTTATGTGGACGCCAACCCGGCGGATCGGCCCTACTTGAACGCCAGGCCTGATGATCCCTTCTACAAAGTGGCCCGCTGCATGCTGCGCGTCAAGTACAACCACGCCTACCCTTACAACATCGTGATGATGAAACATGCCCCCTTCATCGCCACAGAAAAGAGTGTCAAAGCCCATGAGACGCGGCCCGATGGTCGAGCCCTTTCCGAGAACACCGGCTACCAGGCCAACTTACGCTACGGGTCGCAACAATCCATCACCCGCAACTGGCACATGCCCATGCACCAAACCGACAGCCTGTTCCACAAAGCAAAGGTTTTCATGGGATTTATTTTCGGTGGAGAAACGGACAACCATGCCATTAACACCGTTCCCAAAGAGACGCTGGTTCGCGTGAGCAAGGCAGAGGACGGGGGCATGGGAGGAAGAGGAATCTGGAAACCAGCCACCACCGGGTACACTCCAGACAACGAGAGCGAGATCATGACCCTGTATCTGGCCGGAGACTTGACCAAGTGAAACAACGTTCGATTCTTGAGGAGTAGCGAATGCCCTATTCAGATCCTGATCCCAGCGATCCACACAGCCTGGTTGGAGTAGGAGTTCCAGTGGGAGAAGAAGTCCATGTAGATATGGCCTACGTGATTGCCGAGGAGTTCACCCGCCTGGGATTTGACGAAGACCGACTGCTCGCCCTGTTTCAGGACCCCTTTTACAGAAGTGCCCACGGTGTCTTCGAAATCCTGGGGGAGGAGAAAATCAAGTCCATCATTCAGGAAACTCTCCAGGTCTGGGGACGCGTCCAGTTTGTCGACCAGGACGTGGCCCAGGAAACTCTGGTTCCGCTGGAGATCCCCTGCAGGGCCTCGGCGAACAGCTCGAAGAAAAGCGAAAGAGGTGATTTATGAGTGACGTATATAACTGGCAGCTGGGACGTGACATGAGTTATCCCTATGAGGCGAAATTCCCCGATCGCCAGTTTGCCTTTGTCTTCAACATCAACCGCTGCATTGCCTGTCAGACCTGCACCATGGCCTGCAA
>CBDUTA010000279.1:0-4996 GCA_965369785.1 uncultured bacterium | reverse complement strand
CACTGACGTGCGCCCAAAAACCTTACTTTATCACCGGTTTATAGGGCGCACGTCAGTGCGCCCCTACGCAAGAAAACTGGGTCAGGGGAGTTTCACGACATCAAGGGGGTTGATGCAGGCGGCAGGTTGCACTGAGGTGCTACAAGAAAGGGTAAACTTTCTTATAGCGGATACCGATAAAGAAATCAGGGCGAAAATGAGATACGAAGAACACGGTGTTCCCAACAACCATCCAGTTAAAAAGCTTTTCCTAAGCGTGGCCGATCGGGCCCTGACACAGTCAAGCATACCCGATAAGGATCTCCTGGTTTATCTCAGTGACATGCTCACCCACTTCATGTCCGTGGATAACCTCTACAAATTGAAGGATGAAAACGGTGAGCGCTTTAGTTATCTGACGGAAATGCTTGAGGTAGCCGTGGAAGCTCCTCGGTCAAGAAAAAAGGAATGCTACCAACAGATCGGGGACCACACGCTGTTTATCCTTGGAATGTTTCCCGAGAGCCTGAGCTACGGAAGACGGACTCTTTCTCATTCCTACTATGTCGACACAGGGCGCCACAGTTATAGGGTGGCCAGCGAACTGGAGCGGGACACCGAATCGACGGTGGTGTTCAAGAAACTGGCCGACAAGTACGAACGTTGCGTGCTTTCGATTAACTGGGTTCGGAAGTATTCGAACGATCCCTTCTATCAGTATATGCTTCGACAGTTCGGAGTGACGCAGTAAGAGACAGACCCCTGACCAGCTAACCACCTGACCACCGCCGGAAGACCGGCGGAAACTCAAAATTCAAAACGAACTCATTTCTTTCTATTTTCTAACTGTCTGCTGCCGTCTTCTTCAGCTTGGTTAGATAAATTCCGCTCAAAATCAGGGTTCCTCCCAGGATTTGCATTAGGGTGATTTCCTCCCCAATGAAAACCCAGGCGAATAGGAGTGTCCAGAAAGGGACCAGGTTGGCATAGATGGCGGTTTTCGTACTTCCCAGGCGGTCCACACAGTAAAACCATATGGAGTAGGCAACAGCCAGAGAGAAGATGGAAGAATAGCCCATCTCGAGATAACTCTTCGTGGATATCTGCCCCCAGTTTTGATCCATCAGATCAGGGAGCGAGATGAAAAAGAGGGCAAGGGCGCCGACACTCAGTGTGAGAGTGGTGAAAGTGAGAGGTGAATAGCTGCGCATCAGGCTTTTACTGAAAACCGTGTACACCGACCAACAGGAGGCGGCAGCCAGTGTAATCAGGTCTCCCACCAGTGTCTCCGTGCCCACGGCAAACTCCGCACTTTCAAGCAGGATCACCGCTACGCCGCCAAAGGACAAGAAGATGCCCACCCAGACGATGCGGCCCAGGTACTCATGCCCCAAGAAACGGCTCAATAAAGCGGTAAAAATAGTCCCGATCGACATCAGCAGTCCCACATTGCCTGCCTTGGTCAGTGCCAGTCCATGGATGAACAGCGTGAGATAAAAGACATTGCCGATGATGCCCAGTAGCAGGATTTTCCAGATATCTCTAGGCTGGAGATGAATTCGCCCTTCCAAGAGCAGCGTCGGAATCCACAAGAACAGGGCCGACAGGGGGATACGCACCGCATTGAAACTCATGGGGGAGAATTCACTCAAGGCATCCTTGGCCAGGGGTAAATTGGCAGCCCAGAGCAGGACCACCACCAAACCCAAAATGTCCGCTGACTCAAGTCTTCTCATGACAGGGCTTGCGCTATACTGCGGGAGAGAGAGTAGCACAATGGACAAGCGGGAGCGGACTCGAAGGATCAAGGATCAGGCTCGGGCCTTAGGTTTTGAGGCTGTGGGGATTGCGCCCATATCGGCGATGCCGGGAAAGGCTCTGGAGACCTGGCTGGCCCGCCAATATCATGGAACCATGGCCTACATGGAACGGAAATCCGAGAAGCGGATCGATCCCAGGAAAGTTTTGCCCAATGCCCGCTCTATGGTTTCTCTTTCTCTGAACTATCTTTATGATTACAACCTTCCCTACGAACGTCCTGAACGAGGGGCCATTTCTCGCTACGCCTCGGGAGAAAACTATCATGAAGTTCTGGGTAAAAGGCTGGAGAAACTTTTTGACTCTGTGTGTGAATTAGAGCCTGAGGTAGAGGGGAAGATTTACGTGGATACCGGGCCTGTCATGGACAAGTACTGGGCTGTCCATTCGGGAGTGGGTTGGCTGGGAAAGCACACCAACGTGCTGTCTCGCGATTTGGGTTCCTGGTTCTTTCTTGGGGAAATTCTGCTGAATCTGGAACTGGAATATGATGCGCCGGGTGCAGATTTCTGTGGCTCCTGCACCCGCTGCATCGATGCCTGTCCAACCGATGCCATTGTCGAACCCTATCTGCTCGATAGCCGGCGCTGTATCTCCTATCTGACTATCGAACTGCGCGAGGATATCCCCGAGGAGTTTCGAGAACCCATGGGGAATCTGATTTTTGGCTGCGACATTTGCCAGGATGTCTGTCCCTGGAATCGAAAAGCTCCTGTTTCTTCATTGGAGGAATTCAAACCCAGAGAGGGAAATAGGGCTCCCCAGCTACGCGAGTTGGTCCGTCTCTCGCCTGAGGAGTTTCAGAAGCGCTATCGGGGCAGTCCCATCAAACGTGCTAAATGGCGGGGATTTTTGCGCAATGTTGTGGTGGCGATGGGGAATAGTGGGGATCCGGAGATGATCCCGGAATTGGAAAATCTTCTCCAGCATGACGATCCCATGATTCGCCGACATGTGAAGTGGGCGCTTAACGTCCTAGGGGCCAACCCGGACTAGACCTAATCCGGGCTAGGCGCTCTGATCTCTAAGCAGCTCTCCGATGAATTCGACGTTATAAACCCAAGCCCGTTCAATTTTTTCTGTTTCAGGGTGCCGGTACCAGCTTTCTTCCCATCCTTTCTTGTTGTTGAGGCTCCATCGTACAAGTTGGCCGGGCTCATATTTTTTTCGGGAGGGTACCACGTCCAATTCTTCCAGGGTGTCGTCGGGATCCAGCATCTCAAGAATGGCAATTCTTGCCTCTGGGACCTCCTGAGTACATTCCGGATCCGAGTAAAAAGGGATCTCGGCATGAAGGACACGATAGGGAGCAATGGGTGTCTCATCGGTCACACCAGGATCACGATCTAACGAGTTGGAAGCTTCTTGGCCAGACATGTTTGTTGCCCCTTTTCTTTACAAGCGGCTTCATCTTAGCATATCCCGCTCAAGGGCTCTGCCTTGACCTCAGTGTTGACAGCGTGCTAGAAAGACTGGCCGAGGTTAAAAGATGGTTGCTGTGGTCCTTTTGAAGTTTGCCCAAGCACTGGCTGATGTAGCCGGGGACTTAAAGCAGGAAGAGCAGGTGTTGGAAGAGCTGTCGAGTTTTTCTACATTACTGGGCTCGCACAAGGAACTGATGGAAACGCTCACCCATCCGGCCATTCCCTTCTCAGCGAAGCGGAACATTGTCCAGGAATTGGCTAAAGAGATTCCTCTGACCCAGACTGTGGTGAATTTTATTCTGGTTTTGATCGAGCGCGCTCGTCTACCTCAATTGCAAGAGGTGCTCGAAGCCTACGCGAATCTATTGGACGACATTCATGGCATTGTGCGTGCCGACGTCTTTGCCTGTGAGAAGGTGGGCCAGGCCGTGGATCAACGGCTTCAAAAAGCGGTTTCGACTTTGACGGGCAAGAAGGTCAAGATCCATCATCACGTGGATGAGTCGTTGATTGGAGGATTGAAACTACAAATCGGGTCGACCATTTACGATGGTTCGATCAGTACCCAGCTGGAGGAGTTTCGACGTCGTTTGGCCGGCTAGTAGAAAGAGGTAAGTAGAAAGAAGCACTTAAACAAAATCATGGCATTGAATACAGACCAAATCACCAAGATCATCAAGGAACAAATCAAGGATTTCGATACTGGAGTCGTGGTCAGTGAGGTGGGCACAGTCCTCTCAGCCGGTGACGGCATTGCTCGAGTGCATGGTTTGGAAAAGGCCATGGCGTTGGAGCTTCTCGAGTTTCCCCACGATGTCTATGGTCTTGCCTTTAATCTTGAGGTCGACAACGTAGGGACGGTTCTCTTCGGTGAGTTTCATAAAATCAAAGAAGGGGATCTGGTGAAGCGTACCAAGCGCATCATGCAAGTGCCGGTGGGGGAGGCCTTGTTGGGGCGTGTGGTCGACACCCTGGGTCGGCCGCTTGACGGTAAAGGGCCGATTAAGACAGATGAGTACATTCCCGTGGAAAGGCTGGCTCCGGGTGTTGTTGATCGTCAGCCGGTTCGCGAACCCGTCCAGACCGGTCTCAAAGCCATCGACTCCATGATTCCCATTGGCAGAGGGCAGCGTGAACTCATTATTGGTGATCGCCAGACGGGTAAAAGTGCTATCGGTATCGACACGATTATCAATCAAAAGGACACCGACATGGTGTGCATTTATGTGGCCATCGGACAGAAGCGCTCTACTGTTGCGCGAGTGGTGAAGACGCTCACCGACTATGGTGTTATGGATAAGACCATTGTGGTGGTGGCGGCTTCTTCCGATCCGGCCACGATGCAGTATTTGGCGCCTTATGCCGGTTGCTCCATGGGGGAGTACTTCCGCGACACCAAGCGTCATGCGCTGATTGTTTATGACGACCTGTCCAAGCATGCCGCCGCCTATCGAGAGATATCCCTCCTGATGAGAAGACCGCCCGGCCGGGAAGCCTATCCGGGTGATGTTTTTTATCTTCACAGTAGGCTCCTCGAGCGTGCTGCCAAGATGAGCGACGAACGGGGAGGGGGTAGTCTGACTGCTTTGCCGGTGATAGAAACCCAGGCAGGCGACATTTCCGCCTACATCCCCACCAACGTTATTTCCATCACCGATGGCCAGATTTTTCTGGAGTCCGATCTTTTCTACTCGGGCATCCGACCTGCTATTCATGTGGGAAACTCGGTCAGCCGGGTGGGTGGTAATGCCCAAATCAAGGCGATGAAGCAGGTG
>CBDUTA010000278.1:0-5010 GCA_965369785.1 uncultured bacterium | reverse complement strand
CTGGGTCAGGCTCCCTGGGTGACAGGCGGTTTGATCTATTTCTTTCTCTGCTCCTTCTGGTTTGTACTTTTAGGAATCACGACCGGTTGGGATCCCGTTCTGGAGTTTTTTTTAAGCGACAATCTCGGTCGCTTTGTATCAGTGGACTTCGGTCCTCAGCGCGGTCCCTTCTATTATGTGGGAGTTTTTCTGGGTGATTTCTTCCCCTGGTCGTTCTTTTTCCCCGCGGCCGTCATCTGGACTCTGCAGAACAGAAACGGTAGCGGCGGAGAAGAAGAAAAGGACCACCACTGGAAGCTGCTGGCCCTCTGGATAGGGACCTATTTTCTTCTCTTTTCCCTCTCCCACAACAAACAGGAATACTACATCTTGCCCCTCTATCCAGCAGCTGCCCTTTGGGTGGCGCTGTATTTGAAGCGGGCTCGGGCCCCCATTATTTTGTCGGCAATCGTTGCCACTTTGTTTACCCTCCTTGCTCTAGCCCTGTTTGGGATCCTGCAGGTACTTTTTGATGAGGCCTGGCTATGGATCCCGTTGCTTTTTGTTCCTGCTTTGGTATGGGGCTTCGTGAGACGACGCTACACCCTGGCCTTGGCTTCCCTGACCCTCTTTTACTTCACCTCCTTCGCTCTTTACCTCCAGCCCCTGGAGAAATACAAACCGGTCCATCATTTTGCCGAAAGGATAAGGACGGATGGAGAGCAACGGGAATTCCAGGCCGGCTACTACAAATATGCGGCTCCCAGCCTGGCCTTTTATCTGGACCAGCCAATTTTTGAACTGGCCGATCTTCCAGCCGCTGTAGCCCTTCTGGAGTCCGAAGTTACCGTCTACATGATCGTGAGCGCCGCAGACTATCTGGAGCTGACCCGAGCTACTCCACAACCCTTGCAAATTGTGGAAGAGCGGCCGAAGTTATATACTACGGCACGTACCCTGATCGAAGGATTCCGACGTGACCGAAGTGACAATCTCCGAGAAAGTTGGACCCGCCCCATCTACCTCATCACCAATCGAGGAAACCTCTGAGACCGGGCTTGCGCTCTCCATTATCATTCCCGTCTTTAACGAAGTCGAGACGCTCAAACCCCTGTACGACCGTCTCAAGCAAAGTCTCCTTCCCTGGAAATCCAGTTGCGAAATCCTCTTCATCAACGATGGAAGCTCCGATGGGAGTTCCGCAGAACTCCAGCGCCTGGCTGCACTGGATCAACGGGTTCGTGTCCTGGAGTTTGTTCGTAATTTCGGGCAAACCGCTGCCATTGCCGCCGGATTTGCTTATGCCCGGGGGGAAATTATCATTCCCCTGGATGCGGATCTCCAGAATGATCCTCAGGATATTCCCCGCATCATGGAGAAGCTTGAAGAGGGTTACGACGTGGTCAACTGCTGGAGACGGGACCGCAAGGATCCCTGGCTCACCCGAGTCCTGCCTTCTCACCTGGCCAATCGTTTGATCAGCTGGATCAGTGGAGTTCAGCTGAACGACTACGGCTGTACCCTGAAAGGCTACAGACGGGATATCGTACAGCACATCCGCCTATACGGAGAAATGCATCGATTCATTCCCATCTTTGCCAGCTGGGCGGGAGCACGGGTGACGGAAATTCCGGTTCGCCATCATGCTCGCCGTTCCGGCCAATCCAAATACGGAATGACCCGAACCATAAAGGTCCTCCTGGATCTCATCACGGTCAAATTCCTGGGGAGCTACTCCACAAAACCGATGTATCTTTTTGGGAGCCTTGGATTGCTCTCTTTCCTGGGAGGCTCGCTGCTCAGTGCGGTAACGCTGTACCAGAAATTCTTTGAGGCCGTAAAGGCCCATCGCAACCCCTTACTACTGCTCTCCATCTTCCTTTTCACAGCAGGGATCCAATTCATCCTTTTTGGACTGATAGCTGAACTCGTCGTGCGCACCTACCATGAATCCCAGGACAAGCCGATTTATATCCTGAAGAAAGAGACAGGAGGTAAGAGACAGGAGGTAGGAGACAGGAGGTAGGAGACAGAATCCTGAATCCGGAAGATCTTTCAGAATCACGGATTACACGGTATATTGTGTCAGTCGGTCAGTGGTCTGTTGTTGTCTCCTGTCTCCTTTTTCCAGGGTTTTCTTTCGAAGTAACTTTTCGTGAGCTTCACCACCACCCCTGACAGGAGGAGCAAGGCAATCAAATTGGGGAAGGTGACCATTCCCAGCGCCACGTCTCCCAGGGTCCACATCGTAGAGAGAGCAAAGACGGCACCCACAAAGTGCATGATCACAAAGACGATCTTATAGGGCAGAATCGCCCTGGGCCCCAGGAGATAATTCACACAACGGTCCCCATAGTAACTCCAGGAAATCGCCGTCGAGATCGCAAAGAGAAGCACGCTCAGCACGACAATGTAACTTCCCCAGGGGCCCAATGGCGACAATCCTCGCTGAAAGGCCAGGGCCGTCAGGGGCGCACCATTCTCAACAGCCGGGCCAAATAAGCTTGGGTAGCGAGTTCCATCATCGGCTATGGCAACCTGCTCAGACGGCCGAATCACTCCGCTGAAAGGCTGCTCCTGGCTGGCATCGACAAAAAACTCTTCGACCCTCACGTCATGCCAGGCAAAGCCGGCCTCTGCCGTCCCCGTCAGCGGACGGCCTTGCTGTACCCGAATAGTCTCGGGGATGGAACTGGCCCGCACCGGGCCCTTTTCTGTGTCCATGAGATAGCTGATCTCCCCGGAGGATAAAGGCAACTCCGTAGCAATCCTCTCGTTCCAGACTCCGGTGATCAAAATTACCAGTCCCGTCATTGTGCAGATAATAATGGTGTCGATGAAAGGACCCAGCAAGGCCACCACTCCTTCGGCAACCGGTTCATCCGTCTTGGCCGCCGCATGGGCGATGGGAGCCGAGCCCTGCCCCGCCTCATTGGAAAACAGCCCTCGCCGCACCCCCCACATCATGGTAGTCACGAACAGACCTATTCCCGTACCCGCTATACCCGCCGTAGGCTGAAAAGCTTCTCTGAAGATTAGAGCAAGTGTCGGCATCACCTGGGGGAGATTCAAGATCAAAATAATGAGGGCACTGAGAACATAGATGACCGCCATCAGGGGAGCCAGCACACTGGTCACTCTTGCAATACGGGTGATTCCACCCACAATGACCAAAAAAACAAGGGTAGCTGACGTCAGCCCCGTGACCCAGGAGGGAATGCCGAATTCAGTGAAGAGAACATCGGCCATGGTGTTGGCCTGAATCCCATTGCCGGTGAAAAAGGAAGTGATAATGAGGGCAAAGGCAAAAAAGACGGCCATCGCTTTCCAGCGCTGACCCAGTCCCCGCTCAATATAGTACATGGGCCCCCCGGACGCCGTTCCGTACTGACCGCGACCTGTAGCATCGAGGGTTTCAATCACCCGGTAGTGCATGGACAAGGTCACTTCCACGAATTTGGTGACCATACCCAAGACTGCGGTCATCCACATCCAGAACAGGGCCCCCGGACCACCGAAATGGATGGCGAGTGCCACCCCTGCAATATTGCCAATACCCACAGTGGCGGAAAGGGCCGTACTTAGAGCCTGGAAGTGCGAGACGTCTCCCGGTTGATTCGGATCATCGTATTTTCCGGAGGTGAGCGCAAACCCATGGCCCAGGCGCCGGAATTGTATAAAGGCAAGACGAAGGGTTAAAAAGAGACCGGTTCCCAGGAGAGCGACTACGATGACGGGAATCGATTCCCCACCGATGGTGGGTCCAAAGCTCCAGGTGTAGTATTCCAGTGTTCCGACAATTTTCTGAAAGAACTCCATCATGGTCCCTTCCTGATTAAGATTTCAGCAGAGAGAGAGAATCACTCGCCGGCATTATAACCTCCCAGCTTGTTAGTTCCCAGGCCTGTGTGTTGACGGCCACTTCCCTGGTCAGGAATAATGGGGCAACCATGGATATTTTCCAGGAAATTGTCCGGCTGCGAGGTGAGGGTCGAAAGGCCGCCCTGGCTACCGTCGTGAAATGGCTGGGGAGCACCCCCCGTAGAGATCATGCCAAGATGCTCGTCTTCCAGGACGGCTCAACCATGGGCTCTATAGGAGGAGGTTCAACCGAGGCCGAGGTCGTCAAGGAAGCTCGTCGGGTTCTGGAGACTGAGAAGGCCTCGCTCACTAAATTTAAGCTCACCCAGGAGGAGGCGGCCAGTGATGGACTCATCTGCGGCGGAACCGTGGAAGTCTTTGTGGAGCCAATCCTGCCCGATCCTAAGGTTCTCCTTATGGGTGGGGGCCATCTCGCCCAGGCCATTGCCGAAGCGGCTCAGCAGGTGGGTTTCAAGGTAAGCGTAGTGGATGACCGTGCTTCCTTTGCCAATCGAGAGCGCTTTCCCGAGGTGGAGGAAACGATCGTTGCCCCATTTGAAAAGAGTCTGGATGCCTTTGATGTCACCGAAAACAGCTTCATCCTGATCGTGACACGAGGGCACGGGTCTGACCAGGTGGTTCTGGAGAAGGCCATTCAGACACCTGCCCGCTATGTGGGATTAGTGGGAAGCCGGCGCAAGATCCGAATCATCCTTAAGAACCTCCTGGATCAAGGCATTCCTCCAGAGGACTTTTCCCGGCTCTATGCTCCCATAGGTTTGGAAATTGGCTCGGAAACACCTCAGGAGATCGCCGTAAGCGTGGTGGCAGAGTTGATTGCCCTCAGAAAAGGGGTCCACCAGCGCAGCAAGAAACAGCTCTTCGCCATGAAGTTTCTCGAAGAGTCCGATGCCCAGACTCAAGCCGAAGCGCGCTAGCGCGCTTTGCGCGCGTTCCAAGTTCCAGTTCGAAGTTCGATTTGGAATTTCGATTTTCCGCCGGTCTTCCGACTGCGGTCAGGCGGTCATGGGCATTTAGTGCCAGCCCCAAAACATCTTCTTTAGAATCAATCGCTTATCCCAGAATTCTGGGCCTGTCCCCAAACTCTCTTTGTTGTTTGGAATTTTGAATTTCCGGCCTTCGGCCGGTGATTTCATCCGGTCTGTGCTC
>CBDUTA010000277.1:0-5017 GCA_965369785.1 uncultured bacterium | reverse complement strand
CCCCGTGGACGATTGAGGGAGATGAGTCCATTGACATGGTTGCCCCTGCCAACCTCTCCAGAAACAGCGTCCTCTGCGGAGGTACCAATCACTGAAAGGTACATACCCGCCATGCCGGCTCCCGGGCGATCCAATGCATTGAGACGAACCGTCAATTCTTGGAAGCCTTGTTGATGGTTGCGGAGGTGACTCAGGAGAACATCGGAGACAATTTCTTTTCGCCGGAAGTATTCTTCCTCGCTCTGCACATAGCGATCCAGCAGAGGCATTGCCACAGTAAGTTCCAGATCGGTCACCGAGCGCACGCCCATGATTTTTACGTCCTCTCCGGTTTCCGGAAAATCGTTCTTGAAGGGTTCAGAGTTTAGAAAGTGTTCGGCTTCCAGCACCAGCTGCTCCGTTCCGGTCAAAGGAGCATAGCCCACTGCAGCCGAGGTGTCGTTTGCGCCAACCATGCGCTGACGTGGCAAGAACAAGCTGGAGAGTTCTTCCGATCCTGGTTTGAGCTCCACCTGGTAACACAGGTGCCGTTCGGGATCCACCTGACGAAGGTTCTTCCCAAACCATTCCTTTGCCGACCTTACAGCGATCTCGCCAACGTCCAACACGTCCTGGCCCACGGTTGTGGTGGCTCGGTCGCCGATAACGAGACGCATAGGCTCCACGACCTTGCCCCCACCCAGGCGGTGTTCTACCTGGCCGGCCACCAGAAGGGCCTTGTCGCAGTTGTAGTGGGGGATCCTTCCAAAACGGTCTTGATAGGCCCTGCAAAGGCTTAGCGATACGCTCTCCATGACCGCATCGCAAATGGTATCGGGGTGCCCTACTCCCTTGCGCTCTACGATCTCCACCTCCATCTCGGCCACGGTTGGACCCGTGAGTTGTTGAATGTGAAGTTCGTTCATGAAAGCAGTCGAATCCATAACAGGAACCCTTACACCTACTTATATCAGCAACTTACATACCAAGACCGTACAAAGGGTAAAAACGATAAGGCCACCTACGGCTGCGCCGGATAACTCGACTCAGCCAGTGAACTCAAATTTCCCGAGGGTGGATGAGTCTCCCTTTTCTGTGCTCTTCTTCGCTGGCACACCGTTTGCTTAGAAAACGATAGATGAGAAAACAGTTGAGACTGATAGATCTACTGGACTCTACGAACCGGAGGAAAATGATGACCTCCGCAAGAAGAAACTCTTGGGTGAAAAGACTCAAGAAGCTGCTATATTCCCCACACTCTTCTCTTTTGATCGACGAACAGAATTCGACGCCTATTGCTCTTGTCGCCCAGGTTTAGCGGCGAGTTCTTTAAAAACGTTGGCCTATTTCTTTGGAGGCTACCATGGGAGCTATAGAGGTCTTAAATGGCTGGGAGCAACGGGGATTTTTGGACAGTACCACCAATAGGCGAGAGTTTCTCCGATTCTGCGGTCGGATGACCGTCCTGCTGGGACTTGCTGAATCGTCGATACCCTTGGTGGCGGAGGCTTTGCAAGAGACCGTCATCAAGCGCCGGCCCTCTGTGGTGTGGTTTGAGTTTCAGGATTGTGCAGGGAACACGGAGTCCTTTACCCGAGCCAACTCTCCTTCAGCGGCGCAAGCTATTCTAGAGTCCATTTCGCTCGATTATCACGAGACTTTAATGGCCGCGGCAGGGCATCGTGCGGAAGAGGCTCGGGCGCAGGCGCTCGAAGAGAATCGAGGCCAGGTGATCGTCGTGGTTGAGGGTTCCGTACCCACCAAGGACGACGGAGTCTACTGCACGATCGGCGGGAGAACGGCGCTCGACATGATTCGAGAAGTCGAGCCCTACGCCATGGTTTTCGTATCCGTCGGTACCTGCGCAGCCTTCGGGGGACTCCCTAAAGCCCATCCGAATCCCACCGGAGCCGTGGCCGTGGAAGACCTCATACGGAACAAACCCGTCATTAATCTTCCCGGCTGTCCGGCCAATCCCGATGTATTAATGGGAGTCCTGGTTCATTATTTGGTCTTTGGCCGTTTGCCTGATCTGGATGCTCAGAGGCGCCCGCTTTTCGCTTACGGGAAGCGGATTCACGATACTTGCGAGCGACGACCGCACTATGATGCCGGCCAGTTCGTTCTCTCCTTTGACGACTACGGAGCACGCCAGGGCTACTGTCTTTACAAGCTGGGTTGCAAAGGACCGGAGACCTACAACGTCTGTGCCTCGTTGCGCTGGAATATGTCCGCCAGTTGGCCTGTGAAAGCCGGCCACCCCTGTATCGGCTGTGCGGAAAAAGATTTCTGGGATCGGTTCACGCCTTTCTATGAGCGGCTGCCCCTGGTCAGTGGATTCGGGGTGGAGGAACAGGCGGACAAAGTGGGTGGCGCCGTGGTGGGACTCACGGCAGCCGGCTTGGCAGCCCATGCAGCCTACACCTGGAAAGTGAGGCATGCTGAGAGAAAGGCCGACGAATTGGCTGCTCAAGAGGAGGAAGCCGCACAACAAGAGTCTCAGGAAAAAGAATAATCGGGGAGGTTTGTCATGGCCCGAATTGTTGTTGACCCAATGACCCGGATTGAAGGCCATCTCCGCATTGAAGCGGAGTTTGATGGGGAGAAGATCACCCAGGCCTATTCGTCCTGCACGATGTGGCGCGGGATCGAACAGATTCTCATCGGCCGTGATCCGCGAGATGCCTGGGCCTTCGCCCAGCGCATCTGCGGTGTGTGTACGACCGTGCATGCCTTTGCTTCCATTCGCGCGGTAGAGGATGCATTAGGGATTGAGGTCCCTCCCTTAGCCCAGGCCTTTCGCAACCTCATTTTGGCTGCTCAGAACGTTCACGACCACACCATGCACTTTTACCATCTTCATGCTCTGGATTGGGTCAATGTGCCCAATGCGCTAAAGGCCGATGCTCAGAAGACTTCCCAGCTGGCCCAGAGCCTGTCGAGTTGGCCTCGCTCCAGTCCCGGTTA
Organism: uncultured bacterium; assembly: GCA_965369785.1. GTDB lineage: Bacteria > Acidobacteriota > UBA6911 > RPQK01 > JADFOI01 > JADFOI01. Next base: position 2,071 of record CBDUTA010000277.1, on the reverse strand, counting down.
CTATCGAGAGCTTCAGCAGAAACTGACCCAGTTTATCGAGAGCGGACAGCTGGGCATTTTTGCCAATCACTATTGGGATCATCCGGCTTATAAACTTCCCGCCGAGGTGAATCTTTTGGGGGTAGCCCACTACCTGGAAGCCCTGGATTGGCAGCGTCATGTCATCCGCATTCTCACCCTTCTTGGTGGGAAAGATCCCCATCCCAATTTCCTGGTGGGGGGAGTTCCTTTCTCCGTGAATCTCTCCTCTCCGGCCACGGTCAACACAGAAACCCTTTCCATGATCAAGACTCATATCGATCAGATCCAGGAGTTCGTCGAGAAAGTTTACATTCCCGACCTTCTCGCCATTGCAGGCTTCTACAAGGACTGGGCGAATTGGGGAGGCGGCGTGGGAAATTATCTGTCCTACGGTGACCTGCCGGAAGGTAAAACCTCTGAGATCGATCGTCTGTTTCTCCCCAGAGGTGCAATCCTGAATAAAGATCTCTCCAGCGTGTACGAGGTCAACCCCAGAGATTTTGGACAGCTGCAGGAGACGGTAGCTCACTCCTGGTATCGGTACGGTAACTCTGATGACGAGCTTCTGCATCCCTTCGAAGGAGAAACCCAAGCCCAGTTCACCGGACCGAAACCACCCTACGAGCAGTTGAATGTGGAGGAGAAATACAGTTGGCTCAAGTCGCCTCGCTGGCTCGGGCACAGCATGGAAGTGGGGCCTCTGGCTCGCATGCTGGTGGCCTATGCAAACAAACATCCCTCCGTCACAGAGAAAGTCAACCTGGTCCTGGAGAAGTTGGATGTGCCCGCCACAGTGCTTTTCTCCACCCTGGGACGGACCGCTGCCCGAGCCGTGGAAGCGTGGGTGTTGGCGGAATACCTGTCAGAAATCTATGATCGGATTATCGGTCTGATCAAGGCGGGAAATAGCAGCACCTTCAACAATCTCTCCTGGGATCCCAGCTCCTGGCCACAAGAGGCCAGTGGCTTTGGGTACATGGAGGCCCCGCGTGGTGCGCTGGGGCACTGGGTGACCCTCCGCGACCGGAAGATTGCTCACTATCAGATCGTTGTGCCCTCAACCTGGAATGGGGGACCGCGAGACGCTCAGGGTCAAGCCGGCCCCTATGAGGCAGCTCTCGAAGGCACACCGATTCATGACCCTGAGTCGCCGCTGGAAATCCTGAGGACGATCCATTCCTTCGATCCGTGTATGGCCTGTGCGGCCCACATCTACGACCCCGAAGGACGGGAGATTGTTCAGGTCAAGGTTCAATAGCGCGAGGATCAAGAGATGGATAAGTCCACTCCACAAACCGAAAAAGTGTTGTACGTGCAAGTCTGGGAAGCTCCTGTTCGTATCACTCACTGGATCATGGCCCTGGCTCTTTTATGCTTGGGCATCACGGGCTACTTGATTGGCAACCCACCCTTCTCGGCCCCGGGAGAAGCATCTTTTGTATACAGCTTCGGAACGATTCGCTTTATTCACTTCCTGGCGGGATATGTGTTGGCCGCTTCCTTTTTGTTGCGTGTCTATTGGGGGTTCGTCGGTAATCGATTTTGCCGTTGGACCACCATGCTTCCCTTCACACGAAGACGCTGGTTGGGCCTCAGACAAGAAGTGAAGTACCTTCTTTTCCCCAAGGAGAATTTCCCAGTTTTCACGGGACACGCTCCCTTAGCCAACCTGAGTTATCTCGTCCTCTATCTGGGAGTACTTTTTTCAATGACCAGTGGCTTCACTCTATACGCTCAGGGCCAGTACTCTCCGTTTTGGCGATCCATCGGGCCTTGGGGATTGGCACTATTTGGAAACAATCTGAACACGGTTCACTTCTTACACCATCTAGCGTTGTGGTTCTTCGCCGTCTTTGTCGTGATTCATATCTACCTAGTGATCTACACCATCCTGACGAGTCGCACCACCGAAGTGGACGCCATGATCTCTGGAAAGAAGTTTATTTTGGAGGAGGATCTCTCCTCTTACTCGGACTGACATCATGAGTGGATTACACATTGTTGTCATGGGACTGGGTAACGTCCTGCTGGGGGACGATGGCCTGGGTGT
>CBDUTA010000276.1:0-5028 GCA_965369785.1 uncultured bacterium | reverse complement strand
TTCTCCAGCTCCCTTTCCAGTTCCCGGAGAAGATCATTCATGACCCTTCAAGCGGCGAGAGACCGAGTTTGTCCAGCAAAGCATGGTCGTGGTAGCGGTCCGGATTGGGTGTGGTGAGGAGTTTCTCTCCGCTAAAAATGGAATTGGCGCCTGCCACAAAGCAAAGGGCTTGAGTCTCTACCGACATTTCGGTGCGTCCTGCGCTGAGTCGAACTCGGCTCTTGGGCAGGACGATTCGTGCCGTGGCGATCATACGGACAATTTCAATGGGATCCACCGGGGAGCGATCACCCAAAGGAGTTCCCTTCACCCGAACCAGTGCGTTGATGGGAACGCTTTCCGGATGGGGATTCAGATGGGAGAGAACCCGCAAAAGGGCGATCCGATCCTGCAAGTTTTCGCCCATCCCCAGAATTCCGCCACAGCAGACACTCACGCCCGCCTCACGGACATACTCGAGTGTCTGGAGGCGGTCCTCATAGGTTCGCGTGGAAATGATTTGATCGTAGTAATCGGGGCCGGTATCCAGGTTGTGGTTGTAAGCGGTCAATCCCGCTTCAGCCAGGCGCCGGGCCTGGTCGGAGTTGAGCATTCCCAGAGTGCAACACACCTCCATCCCCAGTTCACGGACCTGACGAACCATCTCCAAGACGCGCTCGAATTCAGCACCCTGGCGGACCTCTCTCCAGGCAGCGCCCATGCAAAAACGTGTCGACCCGTGATCCCGGGCCTGGCGGGCAGCTTCCAGGACTTCTTCGATATCCAGTAAATCCTGCGAGGGGACGCCGCTATCGTAATAGGCACTCTGAGGGCAATAGCTGCAGTCCTCCGGACAGCCGCCGGTCTTGATGCTCAACAGGGTGCAAAGCTGCACCTTTTGAGGATCGTGGTAGCGGCGGTGTTGCAGCTGGGCCTGAAACAGCAAATCGGGAAAGGGCAAATCGTGGATGGCCTGGATCTGCTCATCACTCCAGTCGTGACGAACGGGACTCTCGGGGAATGATTCAAGATGGGACACTTTAAGGGCAGCTACCCTACCATGCTCCCGTCCGATCAGGCAAGCAGTGCCTTCCCACGGCCCCTGCTATAATCCCGTCTCTATGTCATCCGAGAGACTCCCAAATTCAGAAGAGTTGCTGGGCCCCTTGAAGTTGACGCCGCAGCGCCGGGCCTGGATCACTGCAGGGGTCATCGTGGGACTTTTTCTCAGCGCTTTGGAGGGTACAGCGGTGGTGACGGCCATGCCCACCGTCATTTCAAGTCTGGGGGGGCTTGAGCTTTACAGTTGGGTGTACTCGATTTACTTCCTGACGGCTACGGTGACCGTTCCGCTTTGGGGACGTCTTTCCGATTTCTACGGGCGCCGCTGGTTTTATATCGCCGGCATCGGATTTTTTGTCGGCGGTTCGATTCTTTGCGGCCTGAGTCAGTCGATGGGGCAGTTGGTTGCATTTCGAGCCATTCAGGGTTTGGGAGCTGGAGCCTTGCTCCCCCTGGGGATGACCATAGTGGGGGACATCTACTCTCTGGAACGCCGCGCTCGCATGCAAGGCTGGTTCAGTGGTGTTTGGGGAGTCAGCAGTATCCTCGGACCCCTGCTGGGGGGACTCATCACCGATCATTTTTCCTGGCGATGGGTCTTTTTTCTCAATATACCCTTTGGCCTTTTGGCCGGGGCTATTATTGCCGTGGCATTGGTTGAACCCAGGAACCGACGGGACAGCCGGGTGGATTACCTGGGAGTTCTGCTGTTGATCGTTTCTCTTTCCCTCCTTCTCATCAGTCTGGATCAATTCAAAAGCGGTGACCCAACCCTGGGACAGTATCTGGCCTTGATCACGGCGGGAATTCTCTTGGCCCTCTTTGTTTTCCAGCAAAGAAAAACCGTTGATCCCATTTTGCCTTTACACCTTTTTAACGATCGGATTTTTTCCGCTGCCGCACTAAATGGTTTCTTCAGTGGCATGGCCCTCTTCGGAGCGATTTCCTTCATTCCCCTCTTTGTCCAGGGAGTACTGGGCACAGGGGCAACCGAGGCCGGATGGGCCGTCACCCCGCTGATGTTAGGGTGGGTGGTGTTCTCCATTATCGGAGGGCGCTTAATTCTCATCGTGGGGTACCGGAGAACGGTGATCACGGGTATGGTTTCCCTGAGCCTCGGCTTTTTCCTGCTCAGCCGGGTTACCGCCCAGGTTGCTCCTCTCGAGTTGGCGATGATGTTGGTTCTCATGGGAACGGGAATGGGACTGAGCATGGTCTCCATGCTCATTGCCGTTCAGAACCGCTTTCCTCGAAGCTACCTGGGGATTGCCACTTCTGCAACCCAGTTCTTTCGAACCATTGGGGCCTCCATCGGTATCGCCATCATGGGAGCGGTCCTGGCAGGGCAGATGATGTCCAGACTGTCGGCTCTGGAAGCCACGGAACAGACGGAGCAGATTGCTTATGTGGCCCGCCACCCGGATGCTATCGTCAACCCCCTGAATCGTGCTCAGATTCCCTCGACTCTTTTACCCAGGTTGCAGGAGCTTCTGGGCATGGCTTTACAGGACGTCTTTTTCGTCGGCTTTATTTTTTCTCTCCTGGCCCTGGCTTCGGCCTTTCTGGTCCCGCCCGGATCAGCTCAACAGCATGCTCGGAGGGAATAGTAAAATTCCAAATCAGAATTCTAAATTCTAAATCCCAAATTTCAAACAAATCCCAAATTTCAAACTCCAAATCACAAACAAATTCGGATTAAAATAGTTCATTCGACCACACTCCGAAGTTTAGAATTTGGAATTTAGGATTTGTGATTTGTTTGGAATTTAGGATTTGGAATTAGAGATTTACTTCGCCCCCTGCTTTCCCCTTTCCCTCTTCTCGGATAAGATATGGAGCAATCAATTGCTCCAAAACGAGGTCTATATAAGAAAGGATGGGCATATGTATCCGAAAGGTAAAATGCGGTCTTCTCTCTGTTATCTGGGTGGCGTGAGTATCCTGACGCTGCTGATCTTGCTTACCTTTCCGCTGCAGGCCCAGCAAATTCCTCCTGAGGTGGCTCAGTACGGTTACGCAGATACGATTCTGGTCAACGGCAAGGTAGTGAGTATGGATGATAAGTCCACCTCCAGCAGTGTGGGAAGGGTCTACCAGGCCGTCGCGGTCAAGGGAGACACGATTGTCAAGCTGGGGACCAGTGGGGAAATCCGGGCCCTGGCGGGACCCGACACCCGAGTACTCGATTTGAAGGGACGTACCCTGATTCCTGGAATCATTGAACCCCACATGCACATCTACGGCGAGGCCATCCGCTATCTGGACCGGTTCGGCTTCGAGTATCCCCCTAATGGGATTTTGGTCTCGATGCAGGCAGAGCGGTCCCTGGAAAAGACTCAGGCCCTCATGCGAGAGAAGATCCAGGAGGCGGTCCGCCAGGCCAAGCCGGGCCAGTGGGTGATACTCAGTATCTCAGGTCATCCCGAAGCACCCAGTGAAGCCCGAATCTGGGGGTTTACGCGACGTCTGACCGAGCGCAAGACATTGGATCTGTGGACCCCTGAGAATCCTCTTTTGGTGAGACCCGGCCCCAGAGGTTGGATCAATTCCCAGGCTCTGGAAGTCTTGAACGACTTTCTCCCGGGATACTCGGCTTCCATTCAGGAGACCATGCACGGAGATACCATCGGCGAAGACATTCCCGGCATTGGCTGGGTGGGCAGCCAGGAGATGGCCGTCATTACCTGGGAACTCTTTCTCCAGAGTCTGCCTTTGAACACTCTGGCCCAAGCCTTGAAGCTCACCGGCGAGGAGTTTTCCTCGATCGGAGTGACCACCCTCTCCACCCGTATTCCTTTCCCTAAAGTCATGAGCGGCTATGCCACCCTGGTTGGTCTTGGACAGATGCCGCTTCGCCTGTCCGCCCACTATGAAGTGCACCGGATGCCCACCGATCCTCAGCAGACCCGACAGATGTATCGGCGAACGGGCGTCCTGCAGGGGATCGGAGACGATTACTTTTGGATCGATGGGGTGGCTTCCGAACGCTGGGATTCGACCTATCCCGAATCATGCACGGGACCAGATACCCAGGCTCCGCCCCACATCAAGGCGCGGGAAGTCTGTCCCAAACCAGGTGATCTGATGTGGGACACACTGGAAAATGCCCTCAAGGCGGGTTGGCGATTGGCCGGTGTGCACATGGTTGGCAGCGAAAGCACCCGGGCTTATATCCGGATGATCGAAGAAGCCCGGGCTGAGAATGGGATGTCGATGGAGGACATTCGCGCTATGGGGATGACGGTCGAGCATTGCGTTCTGGTGGGGAAGCAGCCCGATATCCTCCAGAAATTAAAAGACTATGGGATCATCATGAGCTGTGGCCCCAACCGCATCAACGAGGCTCCCGACTGGATTGCCGATTATGGTCCCCAAATCGAGGACTTTATCCTGCCCTACCGAACCTGGATCGAATCGGGGGTGAAGGTGGTGGGACAGCACTACGGAGGAGGAGCTTTTGACCGACCTGCTGAAGGCAGCGTGGGGCCGGGAATGGAGCCTCCCTTCTTTCAACTGTGGCAGGCCATTACTCGCAAGTACAATGGCAAGGTGTGGCAGCCGGATGAGCGAATCAATCGAGTACACGCCCTGAAAATGTGGACCTCCTGGGCGGCGGACTATGTGACCAAGCCGGATAAAATCGGTTCGCTGGAAGTGGGGAAACTTGCCGATTTGCTGGTCATCGACCGCGACTACCTGACCATTGAGGTGGATGACATTCTGAAAATCCGTCCGCTGATGACCATGCTGGGAGGGAAGATCGTGGTGATGCAGGAGTCCCTGGCCCAGGACGTCGGAATGCAAGCCGTAGGGCCAGCCTACAGTTTTACCGATGCCCAGGTCGAGCACATCGGGGAGCCCTTCTTGCAGTAGTTCGTGAGTTCGTACCTCTGCGCTGTCGCAAATCTTGACTAGGCCTGTAGGGGCGGGCTGAAGTGGGCCCCACATGCCAGTTTTTTAAAAGTAGTATTTTGGGCACGGAAGTTG
>CBDUTA010000275.1:0-5029 GCA_965369785.1 uncultured bacterium | reverse complement strand
GACCCAGAAAAGGGTTTTCCTTTTCGTTGTCGGTTTGCTTGCTTTGGGGTTGTTCCTGACCCTGTTTCAGGATTCACGAAATAGAGGCAGTGGGGGAGAAACTCTCACTGAGGTGGCTTCGCCGCGGGGGCGAGGCGCTGGCGCGGGAGGCCCGGACACCGACACCTTGGGGCGCACAGGAGATGGGGAACCTTCCAGTTTGCCCACTCTGCCTGAGATCAAAGGGCAAAAAAGGTCGGGACCGGTTCCCGAGGATGCTCATGAGCTGATTGAAGAAGCTCTTTACTCCTCTGACCCGGAGGATCGGGCTTTGGCCTTGAGCGAACTGGGACTCCTGGGAGCCCAGCCCGAGATTCTTGACGCTTGCTATAGGGGACTCGAGGATCAAAACGAGGAAGTGCGGCTGGAGGCGGTTCTGGCTTTGGAGATGTTGGAGGATCCGGGTGCCGTCCAGGCCTTGGAGGAGGTCATGGAAAGAGATCCCTCCCCCCGGGTCCGAGAAGCCGCCTCCGAGAGTCGCGAGGAACTTCTTCTTAGAATCGGGTAAAAGGGGCGCGAAGCGCTCTCACTAGGCGGCTGATTCCTTTTCCAGTTCCCATCCTGGAAAAACAAGAACGGCGGGATGACACTTTAGGGCTCTGGCAATAACCTTCGCTCGTGCAACGCCCAGCCTTACCCTGTCATTTTCAATCGCTGAAATTGTCGACTGCGGAATCCCTGTCAATGTGGAAAGTCCATTTTGGCTCAGGTCCTGGAGTTCACGGACGATACGCACCGACTCTCCTACCGACACCTCTACGAGTTTCTTTGCTCGTCTAAAATTCTTCATTTTGACCTGGTTATCTTTTTCTCCGATAGTCGTGGGCGCTCACGTCGATAACCTTCACGAGAACCTTCTGAGCCACCACTGTATAAAGGATTATAATGGTTGAGATTGCGAATCTGTGAAAAATATTTAGACAATTGATCCTGGTCCACCCTCTGTGCCGCCCTTACAGGGCTTAAACAAAATCAGGTGAGTTTTTGAGACGCTCTCTTACGCCCCCCCTGGCTCAGGCTGCACGAACGCACGAAGTGTGACGAGGGTGTGAAGTGATCGGCGATCCGCCGTTTCCCTACTTTCCCGGGTCGATCGTCAGTGGTTGGGTTGCGGCGCTGGTTGAAAATTCTTCCTTGGAAGTAAAGCGTGGGAGCACTCCAGTCAACAGATCTCGGACATTACGGGAAAGATCTTCTGCAAGCACTCGAAAGGGCTTGGCATGAAAACCCCCTTGAAGGCGCATGACCGATGACTTGGCCGGCCAACGGCGTTGTGGTGGAGACAATCGGTGTTCCATTCTCAAGAGTCCTGGTTGCTGAAAGATATGGAGTTTGGCGCTGAGCCAGGTCCAGGCGGCCAGGGGAAGAGTTGCCCAGCCTTTTAATCGCTCCAGAACAGGAAGACCTCCCATTTCCAGGCAAATTTCATGAAACAACCGGCGGGCCTGGGTACGGCTCTGTGGAGTCGGGCCCACCATCATGGCCGGATAGAGTCCCGGTAATCCGGCCATGACTTCTTGCCGTTGTCGCTCAGCCCGTGCTCGCAGCAATGGCTTTGGCGAGTTGCGCAGGTTCCTGTAGCCCTGGAGCCATATGCGCATCAGTCGTACTAATGAAGGCCCCAATTGCCGAAAGTCCTGACGGTAAAGCTCCCTTTGCAGGGCTTCTAATTCAGGAGCTGAAAACTTGGGATGCTCGAAATGCATGGCAAACCCGTCCCAGCGCCGAAGGTCCGGATTGTCTTGGTATTCCGGCAAATAACGCCCTTCTGCCACCACCTGCTTATGAAAGGGTGTTCCGGGGAAGGCGAAATAAATCAGAATCTGGGTCAGGGAAGGACCCAAAGTCATGAGCCGATCAAATTCCTGAACGATCTGGTCTCGGTCTTGATAGGGAAAGCCGATAATCATCGAAGAAAGAAGAGCCACACCGCAGGATTTTAACGAGGAGTAGAGATCCTCCAGGGAGTTGCCCTTGAGCTTCCGATAGCCTGATTCCGTGCCTTCATAGGCCGTCCAGATGGTGCCAAAACCCATCTCGGCGATTTCCTCGGCCGTAAATTGCGAGAGACCGCGCACGCTGCCAAAACCCATGATGTTGAGGGGCTTGCCGCCTTCACGGACGCACTCAAGAAACTCCTGTGCCCGTCTCTTGAAAAGAAAAAAGTCTTCATCGATTAGAATCACGCCGCTGAGTTTGTCACCCTGTTCTTCGGCCCGGCGCTCCATGTCAATAATCTCTTCATAGATTTCACGTCCGGTTTTGAGATAGGAGAGATATTTCCGCTTGAAAAAATGTGAGGTGCAGCAAAAGTCACACCCGTTGGGACATCCCAGCCCCGCTGTGAGATGGGCAACCTTGGCATCCTGTTGATAGGAGTACATGCGGACGGAAGGGATGGGTGCATAAGGATGCCTCACTGTGTCCTCCGCCCGCTCTCCCAGGACACGTCGCAGGAAACCAATTCCTTCTTCGCGACAGATATCATCGGCGAAAGGTTTGAGGATCTCATCGGGCAAGACAGTACCGTAGCCGCCCAGGATGATCCGTGCATTCGGGGCGTGCTTTCGAATGAGCTTGACCATGCGACGAACCTTGTGAAAAGTGGCAACAACGAAATTGATTCCCACATACTCATATTTGTTGACCTTCAGTTCACGCACCAATTCCCTTTCCGATGGGTAATGAAGGACCACCGAGGGGAGTTGGATGTTTTCGGCCAGGTAATCGATTGCCCAACAACGAATCACCTGGCGCAGGCTGAAGATGCCCTGGGCACGAGTGACTTGAGCGTGAAAAAGTTCGGCACCGACCGAATCGCCCTCTCCGGGACCACCGAAGGGACGACACACCGAGGTCAGAAGGATTTTTCGACTGGATTCATTCGTCTCTGCTATCAATGGCGTGTAGCCTCCATAAAGTTACACGCCTAGTTTTCTCCCTACTTCCACCTACAGCATAACACAGGAACTGGACAGTCCTAATCAAAAGGGGGGAACTGCTCTTGACCGGTCAATGGATGAATTTGTGAGGTTGAGTGGTCTTTGTTTCTGGCTGTTTTTGTGGTGAAATGCTGCTACACCATTCAGGAGGAATTTATGCATTGGATCCAACACAATTGGGACAAAAGTCTGGCCGCTACTCTGGTGATTGGTGGGTTGCTCTCATGCACCCCCGCTACTGCCCCCGATACGCTGAGTCCAGCGGATGCCGAGTGGCCCGAATACGCCAGGGACAAGGCAGGCACCAAGTACTCGCCGCTGGATCAGATTAACCGGGACAATGTCCGCAATTTGCAAGTCACCTGGACCTGGCAATTTCCAGCCGATCAGGCCGTGGAACAACACCCCGAATTCGATACCTTCATCTATGAAACAACGCCCTTGATGATTGACGGGGTGCTCTACACCACCACGGCCTCCAATCAGATTGCAGCTATTGATCCCACCAGTGGCCAGACCCTTTGGACCTATGATCCTGAAGCCTATGAGTCCAGCTCCCATTCCAGAGGATTGGCCTACTGGAGCGATGGAACCGAAAAGAGACTCTATGCGGCTACGGCTGACGGCCGCCTCGTCTCTGTGGATGCTGCTAGCGGTGAACCCGCCTCCGGGTTCGGCAACAAGGGTCAGGTCGATCTGGTGGCGGGACTGCGGCGCAACCAAAGACGGGAAGAGTATGGAGTCAACTCCCCTCCCATTGTGGTCGGCGACGTGGTTGTGGTGGGTTCTAACGTCAGCGACCCCAGGCCCCACAAGAACAAGCCGCCCGGAGATGTGCGTGGTTTTGATGTGCGAACCGGCGAGGAGCTGTGGGTCTTTCACAGCATTCCTGAAGAAGGGGAATTTGGTGTCGAGACCTGGGAAGAGGAATCATGGCGACACAACGGAAACGCCAACGTGTGGACTCTCATGAGTGCCGATGAGGAGTTGGGCTATGTCTATCTTCCCATGAGTACTCCCACCAATGACTGGTACGGGGGACATCGCCCCGGGGACAACCTGTTCGCCGAAAGCCTGGTCTGTCTGGATGCCAAGACCGGTGAGCGCATCTGGCATTTTCAAATGATTCACCACGGTTTGTGGGATTGGGATCTGCCCGCCGCTCCCAACCTGGTGGACATCGTGGTGAATGGCAGGCCCATCAAGGCCGTTGCCCAGATCAGCAAGCACGGCTTTACCTATGTCTTTGACCGGGTCACGGGAGAACCCGTCTGGCCCATCGAAGAACGTCCCGTTCCCCAGTCCACCGTAGCGGGAGAGAAGTCTTCTCCCACTCAGCCCTTTCCCACCAAGCCGCCGCCTTTTGATCGACAGGGAATCAGCGAAGAGGACATCATTGACTTCACGCCTGAGCTTCGTGAAGAAGCCTTGAAGATTCTGGAGGGATTCAACTACGGTCCCATTTTCACTCCACCCACGGTCGAGCCTTTTATGGTTTTGCCCAGCGCTGGGGGAGGCGCCAACTGGAATGGAGCCGCCTTCGACCCCGAAACGGGCATTCTTTACATACCTTCCAAGACAGTGCCTTCAACCAACCGACTGGTTCCCCCCGACCCTGAAGTTTCCGACCATCGGTATCAGGCCGGGGGAGCGCGAGCTCGAGGACCTCAAGGCCTGCCTTTTTTCAAGCCCCCCTACGGCCGAATCACTGCCGTCGATCTGAACAGGGGAGAGTTGGAATGGACGGTCCCCTTGGGTGAAGGCCCTCGCAACCATCCAGCCCTTCAAGATCTGGATTTGCCCCGACTGGGTTGGCCGCTGCACGGGACTGTCCTGCTCACCAGGAATCTGCTCTTTGTGGGACAGAGAGGCAGGTTTTTCCCCTATCTGGGTGCACTCAGAAGTGGACGGGAGTTGACTACTGAAGAAGTAGAAGAGATTTCCAGATTCCACCCCACTCTTGATGTTTTCGATAAGGCCACCGGAGAGCTCATCTGGGAGATGGATCTGCCCGCCAACGTGACCGGGTCGCCCATGACCTACATGAT
>CBDUTA010000274.1:0-5080 GCA_965369785.1 uncultured bacterium | reverse complement strand
CCCACCTGCAGGACGCCGTTCCCATCCGTCTGGGACAGGAGTTTTCCGCTTACGCAGCCATGATCGAGCATGGCATCAGGAGAATGGAATCGGTTCGCTTCGCCCTCTCGGAACTGGCTATTGGGGGGACCGCGGTGGGAACCGGTCTGAACTGTCCTCCCCAGTTTGCCCCTCGAGTGGTGGAAAAACTTTCCCAGTGGACGGGGATTTCCTTTCGGGAGGCGAAAAACAAGTTTGAGGCACTGGCCAGTAGGGATGCGGCTGTGGAAACCAGTGCTATGCTCAAAACGGTTGCCGTGAGTTTAATGAAGATCGCCAACGACTTGCGCTGGTTGGGCTCCGGGCCACGCTGCGGCATCGGAGAGCTTTTTCTCCCTGCCACTCAGCCCGGAAGCTCCATTATGCCGGCCAAGGTGAACCCGGTCATCCCCGAGGCGGTCACCATGATTGCCGCTCAGGTGATCGGTAATGATGTGACCATTTCACTGGGAGGTCAGTCGGGAAATTTCGAACTGAACGTCATGAAACCGATTATTGCCTATAATCTTCTCCAGTCGATTCACCTCATGAGCAATGGATGCAACGTTCTGAAAGAAAAGTGTGTGGATGGTCTGAAGGCGAATCGGGAACGGTGTGAGGAAATGGTGGAGCGCTCGCTAGCCATGGTCACCTCCCTGGCCCCTAAGATCGGATATGACCAGGCGGCGGGTATTGCCAAGGAGGCCTATGAGACGGGTCGCACCGTCCGTGAAGTGGCAATAGAGCAGGAGGTCCTGCCCGAGAAGGAGCTGGAGCAGGCTCTGGACGCCCGGTCGATGACGGAAGGAGGATGACTCCTTGGCCGGAGTGTCTCTGACCGGATCGTAGCCAGGCGGTGGAGATGGCTGTGGATACAAGGCGTGTGAAGGGAGGCCCCCGCAAACGTACATTGAAGTACGTTGAGGACGGCCGAGCGAACACAACGCAGTAGACGCGGCCATATCTCCGCCGCCTGGGCTAGCTCTAGTCGGAGATTGGTTGAATACTCACCCTCAGTCCCACCTTTAACTTCCCCTCCGGATTGGATATCTCGAAATAGACGGGAAGAGTGCGGGTCTCGGGATTGATCTCGCTGCCCAGGGCTTGGAAGCGAGCACGAAAAGTTTCCCCCGGATAAGCTGAGGTCGCGATCAGGGCTTCTGGAGCATTCTGGAAAAAGGGAAGATCCCTTTCATAGATTTCAGCCTGAACCCAGACGGTGGAGAGGTCGATGATGGTCAGGAGTTTTCGAAACTCACCATCAGGGTTGATGTCTCCCGGCACGAAATAGATTTCGTCAATGTAACCGGACAAGGGGGATTTGACGATGACGGTCCTGGGGTCGCGCCTTTTAATGACCCCCATTTGGCGGGTGTTCTGCTGATTGACAATCTGAAGCGCCTTGAGAGAGTCCTGGTAGATCTGTTTGCGCCGATCCGCTTCCGCCTCGAACTCCGGATTCTCCTTGCTGATCTCCACAGCCCGTCGGTAGTCCTGCAGGGCCAGGCGAGCTCTTTCTTTGGCAACTTCCAGATATTGCGCGATTTCGATGGTGCGGTCATCCAGGGGGAGACGCTCCAGAGCAGGCAGCTCTAAAACGGTTCGGGCAATAGGTTGATCTTTTTCCACCCTGGCCCCCTCATAGACTCCCTCTTCCAGATAAATTTTCCCCCACATGGAGGCCACCACTTCAACGGTCAGATCAGGCCGGGGAATGATCTCGCCCTGGAATTTCAGAGTCTGTGCCCGGGGGGTGGAGTTGATCTCTGCAGACCCTGTCTCTTCCTGGAGTTGACCCAGAACGGGGCCTGCGTTCAGAACCACAATCAGTGCAAGGGTCAAGAGCCCTGACTCCCTCATCAGTTGTCCGCCTCCAACTGGGTTGGTTGGGATGCCTGTTGAGTGTTTTCATCCTCTGTTGCCGGATAGACATCCAACAGCATTCCCGGCTTCAACCACAGATCGGGATTTTTTACTTCGTAGAGCACCCGGAGAGCTTTGGATTCGGCCTCCACATCGGGCCTGACTTCCACCAGTTGTCCTCGGAACGTCTGCTTCAAGATAGGGGAATGCAGTGTGACCTCGGATTCGCCTCCCATTTGGACAACGTCTTGAGGGAGTGCAAAGACCTCAACCCACACCACTGAGGGGTCGACGATTTCAAAAATGGGATCATCTTCGTAAATCATCTGTCCTGCAGAATAAGTGGCGCGGCTGATGTAGCCGTCGATGGGAGAAAGGAGCTGGGTTTCGTGTAGATCGCTCCGTCGGAGTTGGGTGTCGTGCAAATTGAGACGTTCTTGTGTCTTCTTGAGCGTCGTGTCGGCTTGGTTGAACTCCACTTCCGTCAGCTCGAATTGGCGACGCGAAATGACACCAAGATCCAAAAGACTTGCCGCCCTCTGGTAGGCCGCTTCGGTCTGAACCTGTTTCTCGCTGGCTGCCATGACGCTTTTCAGGATTTCCCAGCGCAGGTTCAGGAGATGAGAATAGTCGTGCACGATAAACTGGTTTTGGATGGTCCCCAGGACCTGACCCGATTTCACCCAGTCTCCGATCTGGGGAACTCCGTTTTTGAAAACGACCGTTCCCGGCAAAGGACTGCGAACCTGGGTAACTCGATTGGTGGCGTGCCGAACCGTTCCCACGAACACTCGAGCCTCAGAGACGAACTGGGGCTCCTCAAGAATCTTCTCGGGTGTCCGGACCCACTCTTCCAGGCCAGGAGTTTCCTCGAGCGGAGTCAAAAGCGCTTCGACTTCCAAGGTTCCCAGATCGTTGGAAGGCCAAAAATTGTCTGCCAGAAGAAGAGTGGTCGCCCCGATCGAGAGGATAATCACAGCGAAGAGCATCGAAGAACCCCCCGTAGGGGGAGATCTGAAACGCTGGATCACCAGGCCCAGGGTGGTCAAAGAAATCATCCCCTGAAACAGCAGCAGGGGCCAATTGACCGGTGCGGCCTGCAGTGGAATGATCAACTCCCCACTTCCCTTGATTTTATTTGCGTCTTCAAACTCAAAGAAGAGTTTCCATTCTCCCGATCGGGAAAAAACGTGATTGAACCGGAAAATACCCGCTTCTCCTTCTTCTTGTTCAACCTGCAAGGGGCTGCTCGATCCGCCTTCCCCTTCAAGCCTGACCTGAAAGAATTCCGGCATCAGGGGCGTCTCTCCACCCAGTAGAGGATCGGCTTCGGCCAGGGTTTCTTCCAGACGAACCAAAAATTGCACGTTCTGTCCCGTCAGGGGAACATCGGGCAGATGGACGAGGGTTACCCGAAAGCGCTGGTCCGGGCCTACAAGGAGAGTCTCCGATCGGAAATGTAGTTCGACCCCATCGGCGTGGATTACTCCCTGATGGGACCAGACGGGCGTCACCGAGACCACAAGACCGAGAAGAGAAAGTGGAATAACGAATCTTTTTCTCAGCATCGCCTTAACATTCCTTCAACGGAAATAGAACCTCTATCAAATAGGCAGACAGGGTGAAGGAGAAATTCCTCTTATGGAGAGGATGCCTGTGTGACTTCTTCAAGCGATCCGCCCACAGCTTGCTCTAATTTTACCACGGATGCGCTCACTTGAAAATCAGCCTCCAAGCCTTGTAGAGCAGCTTCCATGAAATCTCTTTGAATGTCCAGCCAATCTGTGACCGACTCTCCGGTGAGCCGATAGGCTGCTTCCAGACGCTTCAAGGTCTCTTGGAGCTTGGGCATCAGAGTTTGCCGATACAGTGCACTTTTTCGTTGATTGAACTGGTGCTTCTGATAGGCCGACAAGACTTCGCTCCGAACTAGGGATTCTGCATGAGCCAGCGCTCTCTCTGTGACCTTTTTTGCTGCCAGGGCTGCGGACAGATTTCCAGAATTATCGTCCCAGAGGGGAAGGGGAATGGTTAGATGCAGCTCCAGGAGATTGGCGGTGGAACTTGCGGATTCGATGATGCCCTGAGGCAAGAAATCTTCGCTGCTCAGACCGTCGCTGATGCGATGGTATCCCAATCCCAGATCCCAGTCTCTTCTTGCTACGGCTTTCTCCATACTGATTTGAAGATCGGCCTGCCCGATGGCACTGCGGGTTTTTCTCAGGTCGGCGCGGTTTTTCAGGGCAAAGCGCAAAACCTGATCCTTGGCAGGCAGCACTGCCTGCTGTGTCCCCTCATCAACCACCACGAGTTCGGTTTCAGTCGCTGCCCCCAGGAGTGTATTCAATCGATACCGAGCCAGCCATAGTTGGGTCTCAACCTCTTCCTGTTGAGTCTCCAGTGCAGTCAGCTCAGTACTCAAATAATCGGGGTTAAGAGAGGGGATCTCACCTTCTCGTGCCCTGACCTGATCCAATTGGAGAAGCTTACTCACCCTCTCAGAGTGGATCTCCAACAGTGAAACCTGTCTTTGAAGATGCAGCAACTCCAGATAGACAAGACGAATTTCGGAGGTCAGGACCCGCATATAATCTTCCCCATCCAGCGTAGCCTGCTGCAATTCGGCTTGAGCAATCTGTTGGCGCAACCCTCTTTTGCCTCCCCGCTCCCAAGTCTGTACAAAGACCAGTGAAAGCAGGTAATCGTCGTTGTCCCCCGAAATTGCACCCGTTTCAAACTCGGTATCAAGCTCCGGATTGGGTCGCTTGCCTGCTTGTTGCAGCTTGCCCTTCAAGACTTCTATCTGTTCCAGCCGAGCCTGATAAAGTGGATTGTTCCGGGCTTGAGCCAGAGCTTCTTCAAGGGTCAGGGATTGCTGGGCCCGCAGGTGGAAGGTGCCCGGAATCAGAACCAGCAGAGCGCAGGCGAACTTCCTGTGAAAACCGATATTTGTCCAATAGTTCTTCATCGTTTTAGACCTGTCATTCCAAGAATTAATCTTTATTGATCCGGGGCTCTTCGGAGGACTCCCGCAATATTGGTGCTCAGGCCGAGTACGCGAATCCCAGTTAGAAGGTCCGTCAACTCGTTAGTGCCTCAAGGAAGAAGGGGAAGTAGGGTAGTGTCTCGTCCCAGGAATACCACGACATTTGTGGCGAGCGCGACGGCGTCGAGTTCGCGAAGCGACGACGACGCGATG